>JBGOUY010000309.1:0-4950 GCA_041477795.1 bacterium | reverse complement strand
TGGGCCGCCTGGCGCACCGCCTCCGGCCGGTCGCCGGAGAAGAGGTGCACGGCCAGGCCCATGCGCGCCAGCGCCTGCACGGCCTGCGCCGCATCGGGCCGCAGCGGGTCGTTGAGCGTGACGCGCCCCGCCACGATGCCGTCCAGCGCCACGTAGACCACGCTGTCAGCCGCGGCCAGCGCGGCCGCCGCGTCCGGCGGGAGCGCGAGGCCCTGCTCGGCGAGCAGGCGCTCGTTGCCCACCGCCACGGCGTGCCCGCCCACGCGGCCCAGCGCCCCGCGCCCGGGCAGCACCTGCACGCCCTCCACCGCGCCGGGATCGCGCGCGGGCAGGCCCGCCTCGCCCAGCCAGGCTTGCAGCGCCGCGGCGATGGGGTGCACGGTGCGCCGCTCGAGGGCCACCGCCGGCGGCAGCCAGGCGGCCGTGGGCAGCGCGGCCAGATCCTGCACGCCCGTCACGGCCAGCCCGCCCTGGGTCACGGTGCCGGTCTTGTCCAGCACCACGTCCGTCACCTGCGCGGCGCGCTCCAGCACCTCGCCGCCCTTGATCAGGATGCCGCGCCGCGCGGCCAGCGCGCTGCCCGCCAGCACGGCGACGGGCGTGGCCAGCCCGAGCGCGCAGGGGCAGGCGATGATGAGCACGGCGATGGCCGTGATCCAGGGCGCCTGCGGCGCCAGCCCCGGCGCGAGCCACTGCCAGCCGGCGAAGGTGGCCGCCCCCAGCAGCAGGATCACCGCCACGGAGCGCGAGGCGATGCGGTCCGCCAGGCGCTGCACGGGCGGCTTTTCGCTCTGCGCCCGCTCCACCAGCCGGCAGATGCGCGCCAGCACGGTGTCCGCCCCCACCCGGCTCGCCGTCACGACGAGCGGGGCGCTCAGGTTGAGCGTGCCGCCCAGCACCGCGTCGCCGGGCCGCACGGGGCGCGGCCGCGCCTCGCCGGTGAGGGCGCTCTCGTCCAGCTCGCTCTCGCCCTCGGCCACGCTGGCGTCCGTGGGCACGGCGTCGCCGGGGCGCACGCGCAGCCGGTCGCCCGGCGCCACCTCCTCGATGGGCACGGTGCGCTCGCCGTCCGGCTCCAGGCGCGTCGCCCAGCGCGCCTGCAGGCCCATCAGGCCCTCGGTGACGCTGCCCGCGCGGCTGCGCGCCAGCGCCTCCAGCGCGCGCCCGATGAGCAGGAAGAACACGATCATCACGGCCGAGTCGAAGTACGTCTCGACCGCGGGGAAGGCCAGCAGCGCCACCAGCGAATAGCCCACCGTGATCAGCAGGCCCAGGCTGATCAGGCTGTCCATGGTGAAGCGCAGGCCGCGCAGGCCGGCCCAGGCCCCGCGCAGGAACGGCCAGCCGCTGTAGAGCACCACCGGCACGCACAGCAGCGCCGAGAGCCAGCGGAAGAGCTGCTGGAAGCCCGGCTCGATGCCGTAGAAGCGCCCGGCGTAGAGGCCCACGCTGAACAGCATCACGTTGCCCGCGCCGAAGGCGGCCACCCCCAGGCGCAGCAGGAAGGCACGCACCTCGCGGCGGTGCAGCGTCTCCTGGGTCGCCGGGTCGTAGGGGCGGCCCTCGTAGCCCAGCCGCTGCAGGGTCGCCAGCAGGTCGCTCAGCCTGAGCTGCCGGTCGTCCCAGCGCACCGCGGCGCGCTGGTTGCCGAAGTTGACCTGCGCCTCGAGCGCCCCGGCCGCCTGCAGCCCCTGCTCGATGGAGCGCACGCAGCCCGCGCAGTGGATGCCGCTCACGATGAGCTGCGTCTCGCAGCGGTGCGCATCCAGCCGGCGCACGTAGGCCGCGTAGACGCCCGCGCTGTCGTAGGCCGCGAAGCCGGCGGCGGCTGAACCCGGCACGGCGTCTGCGCCGGCCGGTGGGATCGAGGGTCCGCTGAAGGGAGGGGAGGCGTTCATGGGGGGCTCACGGCAGCACGAAGGGAACGTCCAGGTAGAGCCGCTGCCCGCCGCGCCGCACGTCCAGCCGCACGTGCCACAGGCCGCCGGCGGGGCGGGCGAAGGCGGCGCGGTAGAGGCCCGCCTCGGCGCTGTCCTCGCTCCAGGCGAGCGGCTGATCGAGCGCCGCGTCCGAGGGGCGATAGGCCGCGACGCTGCCCGCCAGCCCGCTCACGGGGCGGCCGGCCGCGTCCAGGATGCGCAGCGCGGCCGTGCCGTGCGCGGAGTGCGCCGCATCCGGGCGCACCTGCCAGCCCAGCCGGTCGCTCGCCAGCCGCGCGGCCTGCTCGCTGTCCACGCGCTTGGAGGCATCGTAGTAGTCGCTCCGCACCAGGTCGGGCGCGCCGGCCACGGCGATCCAGATCATCACGGCGTTGCCGCCCACCACCAGCGCCGCGATGGAGGCGATCAGCCAGAGCATGCCGTCGCGCCAGCGCGAGGGGCGCGGCCCGCCGGAGGCCGCTGCCGATGGCACGGCCGCGGCAGGGGAGGCGGTGGGCGGCTTCATCGCGTCACCGGCCCCAGGAAGGTCATGGACTGCTCGGCCACCAGCAGGCCGTCCCGAACCACCCGCAGGCGCAGGGGCGTCTTGCCGGACTGCAGGGCAGAGGGCGGCAGGGTCACGAAGGCTTCCGTGCGCTCCTCCTCGTCCGCCTGCAGCGCGATCGGGTTCACCGGCACGATCAGCCGCGCCCCGGCCGGCACGGAGACCTCGATCGTAAAGCGCTTGGCGGTCTGCGCGCGGTTGTGCAGGCGCAGCGTGAAGTGGTTGCTGATCGACCCGTCCGGGAGCACCATGAACGGCTCGCCCGGCGGGCGCACCACCGTGAAGTCCAGGTGCGGGCGCGTGCCCAGCCCCACGAACAGCGCGACGGTCACGCCCACCAGCAGCGCGGAGTACACCAGCACGCGCGAGCGCAGGATGTGCGTGCGCTCCCCGCTCAGGCGCGCCAGGGAATCGTAGCGGATCAGGCCGCGGGGCTTGCCGACGCGCTCCATGATGCTGTCGCAGGCGTCGATGCAGCGCGCGCAGCCGATGCACTCGAGCTGATAGCCGTCGCGGATGTCGATCCCCGTGGGGCAGACGGCCACGCACTTGTGGCAGTCGATGCAGTCCCCGGCGGCGGTGCCCAGGTGCCCGCGCGGCTCCCCGCGCACGGTGTCGTAGCCCACCTGCACCGTGTGCGCGTCGGTCAGGACGGACTGGAAGCGGGCGTAGGGGCACACCACCACGCAGAACTGCTCGCGGAACCAGGCGAAGTCGAAATAGAAGATGCCCAGGATCGCCGCCATGAACAGGAACGCCGTCCAGTGTTCCAGGGGCGAGCCGGTCATCCAGTGCAGGAGCTGCTCCGTGCCCACGAAGTAGGCGATGAAGGTGTTGGAGACGAGCGCGGAGAAGAGCAGGAACAGCGCGTGCTTGGTCAGCTTGAGCCGCACCTTGCGCAGGCTGAGCGGCTCGGCGTCCAGGCGGCGCTGCTCGTGGTGGCCGCCCTCGCTCCAGTCCTCGATCTTGCGGAAGATCTCCTCCATGAACACGGTCTGCGGGCAGAGCCAGCCGCACCAGACCCGCCCCGCCACGGCCGTGAAGAAGAACAGCGCCGCCGCCATCCCCAGCAGCAGGAACACCAGGTAGAACACGTCCTGCGGCCAGAAGATGTGGCCGAAGAGCACGAAGCGCCGCTCCGGGATGTGCAGCAGGATGGACTGCATGCCGCCGATCCGGAGCCACGGCATCACGAAGTACACGGCGATGACGAAGTAGCCCAGCACCTTGCGCCAGCGCATGAACACGCCGCGGATGGGCGCGGGGTAGACCCACTTGCGGTAGCCGCGCTCGTCGAGGGTGGTGAGCGCCTCGGGCGGGCGGTGGCGGTACAGCTCGCGCTCCAGCGCGGAGCCGGGCTCGGCCGGCGGAGCGGCCGGGGCCGCCGGGCGGGCAGCGCGTGCGGGCTGGGTGGGCGTCGGCTCCATGGCGCGCCTAGTTGGGAAGCAGCGGGCCTTGCGGCGGCTTGGGATTGGGCGGGTTGCTGCCGCGGATGGACAGCACGAACGCCGCCACCTGGTTGATCTTCTGCGGATTGAGCGTGGCCTTCCAGGCGATCATGCCCTTGTCCGGCACCCCGTTGCTGATGGTGCCGACGATGTCCTCGAAGCGGTTGCCGTGCAGCCAGTAGTTGTCGGTCAGGTTGGGGCCGATGATGCCCTGGCCCTGCTCGCCGTGGCAGGGCTTGCAGTTGAGCGCGAAGACCTCCTTGCCCGCGGCGATGGCCGCCGCATTGCCGACCACGGACGGATCGGCGAGGGACGGCAGGGCGGCGTGCGCATGCTCGTCCGGCGCGGCCCCACCCGGCAGAGCCGCTCCAGGCAGAGCCGCTCCCGGCATCGCCGCTCCGGGCATCGCCATTCCCGGCGGCGCGGGCGCCACGGCCGCCGGCTGCGGGTACTCCTGCCTGGCCTCGGCCAGCTCCTGCCGGTACGCCTCCGCGCTGGAGGGCCCGAAGCCCAGCAGGTAGTAGGGCCCGTAGACCGCCGCGATGGCGATCGTGATGTAGAACAGCCACAGCCACCAGCGCGGCAGCGGGTTGTCGTACTCCAGGATGCCGTCGTAGTTGTGGTCCAGCAGCTCGTCGCGTTCCTGCGCCATCGCTCTAGTCCTCCCGTGCGGGTCTGGGGTTCAGGGTGCCCGGGTGCCGCCCGTCGTCGAAGGGCAGCCGCGCCTCCTGCTCGTAGATGCGGCGGCTGCCGGGCCGGTAGAGCCACAGCAGCATGCCGACGAACAGCGCCAGGAACACCAGCAGCGCGAACGCCGGCCCGAGCAGGTAGCCTTGCTCGGTGAGCCAGGGGCCGGTCATGGTCGCGGCTCCGCAAGGGCCACGGGGGCCTTCTTGATGTCGGTGCCCAGCCGCTGCAGGTAGGCGATCAGGGCCACGATCTCCTTGGCTTGCGCGCCCTGCACGCCCGAGGCGGCCAGGTCGGTGGCGATCTCGTGCGCCTGCGTGCGGAGCTCCTG
>JBGOUY010000278.1:0-5708 GCA_041477795.1 bacterium | reverse complement strand
GGGAAACAGCCGCGGCGATGCGGACCGCACGCGCCCCCTCCTTGGGAGGGGGCGGACACGCCGCTGGCGTGACCGGGGCTGGCGCCGGCGGGGTTCCGCCGCCGCCCGCAAGCTGCTAAGGGAAGGGGCGTGCCCCGCCACGGGGCCGCGCCCCGCACCGTGCCGCAGCGTGCAGACCCGGGGTCGGGCACCCAACCGGAGCGCCGCATGAAGTACGAGATCATCTCCGCGGACACCCACATCGACCTGATCTGGCTGCCGCCCGACCTGTTCACCGGCAATGCCTCCGCCGCGCTCAAGGAGCGCATGCCCTACGTCACCGACGGCCCCAAGGGGCCCAAGTGGGTGACGCGCAAGGGTGCGGAGTTCGGCCTGGTGAACGGCATGGGCTCCGGCGGGCGCGAGTACGTGCCCGGGCAGATCCACCGCTCGGACCGCATGGCCGCCACCGGCCTGTTCGAGGACGGCAAGAAGGGCATCCGCCGCCTCACCGAGCCCAGCCTGCGCATCCAGGACCAGGAGCGCGACGGCGTGCAGGCCGAGGTGATCTACGGCATCCTGGGCGCCAGCATGCGCATGAAGGACCCGGAGGCCGCCGCGGAGGTGATCCGCATCTACAACGAATGGCTGGCCGACTTCTGCAAGGCCCGCCCCGAGCGCTTCGCCGGGCTGGCCTGCATCCCCAACACGCCCGTGGAGCTGGCCGTGCAGGAGATCGAGCGCGCGGCCAGGCGCGGGGGCCTGCGCGGCCTGGACGTGGCCAACGCCCCCGAGATGCCCCCGCTCTGGGACCCCTATTGGGAGCCGATCTGGTCGCTTTCGGCGGAAACGGGGCTGCCGGTGCACCTCCACACCATCGGCGGCGGCCGGCCGAACTGGGAGCATCATCCGGCCAAGGTGCAGCGCGCCGCCTTCGCCGCGTTCATCACCGGCTTCCAATTGCACATGGCGCACTACCTGCTGGGCCTCATCTACGCCGGCGTGCTGGAGCGCCACCCCAGGCTGCGCTTCGTCGTGGGCGAAAGCGGCATCGGCTGGATTCCCTACGTGCTGGACCACATGGACCTGGAGTGGGAGGACCAGTTCAAGGACCTCGACCTGACCCTGAAGCCCAGCGACTACTGGCGGCGCCAGTGCAAGGCGACCTACCAGACCGACCCGATCGGGATCCGCCTGATCGACGTGATGGGCGCCGAGACGATCATGTGGGGCTCGGACTTCCCCCATCCGGACGGCATCTGGCCCGATTCGCGCGAGTACCTGCAGCGGGAGCTGGGGCACCTGCCGCCGGACGTGCGCTTCCAGATCGTGTGCGGGAACGCCGCGGAGCTGTACGGCTTCCGTCTGGAATAGCCGCGCTGGAGTAGCCCGGCCGGCGCGGCGGCCCCTCGCGGGCCCAGTTGCGGGGGGCCGCCGGGCCGGGCCGGGCATGACACCCCGGTGGGCGGCGCGCCTAGCCGGTCGAGCGCCGGTCCCGGCTGGGCGGCAGGGCGGTGGGGGGAATGCGCACCAGCGCCGCGCGCTCGCGCAGGCGCCGCAGCGCCCCGCGAACGTCCGCGGCGGTCAGGCGCGGCGCCGAGCAATCGATGCGCGGGGGCGCCCCCGCGCCGTCCTGCTCGGCCGCGAAGCGCGGCAGGCAGCCACAGCTTGCCAGGGCGCCGACGTCGACGCCGCGGCGGCGCAGCGAGTCCTTGATGCGGACCTCCGCGGCCAGGCAGCGCAGACAGATCGTTTCGCCGGTGAAGAACGACAGGCTGCGGCCCGTGGTCGGTCGGGCGCAGCGATCGCAGAGGTCGTGCGCGACCCCGTAATAGGACGTCATACAGCCTCCTTTGGCGGCGCCCCGGAGGGTGCTCCGGCCGCGGCCGGTGGATGCCGCAACGAGTGCGGAGTGGGAGTTGCCCCGGGTTGCGCCAACACGTGACATCAGCGTACCGCGTGCGCCGGGCAGCGTCCTTGATCTGGATCAGATGCGCCGCGCCGGACGTGTGTTAAAAAAGCCGGAAGATGAGCGCGGCGCCGCGCGCCCGCCCCCACGGCCACTTGCCGGGAGCCTGGCCTTGCCGATCGCCACCCTTCTCAGCGGCGCCGTCGTGGCGCTGCTGGTGTTTGTCCTGAGCCGGCTGGGCAACGACGCGGAGACCGTGCGGCGCCTCCAGCGCAGCGAATACCGGGCGCTCATCCAGAGCCTCTGGTGGCGCTAGCGCCCGCCGGCGCCCGAGGCCCGTCCAGCGGCCCACTCGCGCCCCGGTTGCCCTCGCCCCGCGATTGCCGTAGGACCCCGGCAGGTGGCCGGCCGCCCCGCCGCCACTTCGCGCGCGGCCGGCCCCGCACCGCACGGCAGTGAAGCGTGCGGCGACCCGGCCCCTGGAGAGGCACCATGCACGGAATCACCGCTTTCGGCTGCTACCTGCCCCGCCTGCGCCTGAGCCGCGAGGCGGTGATGGCGGCCAACGCCTAAAGCAATGCCGCCCTGCGCGCGCTCCGCAAGGGCGAGCGCAGCATGTGCAACTGGGACGAGGACCCCGTCACCATGGCCGTGGCCGCCGCGCGCGACTGCCTGGCCGGCGCGGACCGCGCGCGGCTGCGGGGCCTCTTCCTGGCCTCCACCAGCCTGCCCTTCGCCGACCGGCAGAACGCCGGCATCGTGGCCAACGCGCTGCTCCTGCGCGACGGCGTGCTCTCGCTGGACGTCACCTCGTCCCAGAAGGCCGGCACCTCGGGCCTGGTGGCGGCGCTGGACGCGGTGCAGGGGCGCCCCGACGGCTCGCTGCTCTTCATCGCCTCGGACCAGCGCCACACCAAGTCCGCCAGCACGCAGGAGCTGTGGTTCGGCGACGGCGCCGCGGCGCTGGAGCTGGGCACGCGGGACGTCGTGGCGCGCTTCCTGGGCGCCGCCTCGCGCACCGTGGACTTCATCGATCACTACCGCCCGGCCGATCGCGAGACGGACTACCAGTGGGAAGAGCGCTGGATCCGCGACGAGGGCTACCTCAAGATCGTGCCGCCCGCCGTGCAGGCCGTGCTTCAGCAGACCGGCGTGGCGGCGGCGGACGTGCGCTTCTTCGCCATGCCCAGCGTCTTCCCGACCGTGCCCGCGGCCGTGGCCAAGCAGGTGGGGCTGCCGGCGGCGAGCGTGCGCGATACGCTGTTCGAGGTGTGCGGCGAGACCGGCGCGGCGCACCCGTTGCTGCTGCTGATCGACGCGCTGCAGGAGGCCAAGCCGGGCGACAAGCTGCTCGTGGTCGGCTTCGGCCAGGGCTGCGACGCGCTGCTGTTCGAGGCCACCGAGGCCCTGGCGCGGCTCTCGCCGCGCCAGGGCGTCAAGGGCGCCCTGGCCAACCGGCGCGCCGAGACCAACTACAACAAGTTCCTCACCTTCACGCGCCAGATCAGCAAGGAGTTCGGCATCCGCGCCGAGGCGGACGTCCCGACCCCGCTCAGCGCGCTGTACCGGCGGCGCGACATGGTGCTGGGCCTGGTGGGCGGGCGCTGCCGCGCCTGCGGCACGGCGCAGTTCCCCGCCAGCGGGGTCTGCGTCAACCCGGAGTGCAAGGCCGTGGGCAAGCAGGAGCCGCTCTCCTTTGCCGACCGCCCGGCGCACGTCAAGACCTGGACTGCCGACTACCTCACGTTCACGCTCGATCCGCCCGGCCATTACGGCATGGTGGAGTTCGAGGAGGGCGGGCGCTTCATGGCCGACTTCACCGACGTGGAGCCGGGCCAGGTGGAGGTGGGCATGCCGGTGCGGATGGCCTTCCGCATCAAGAGCATCGACGAGCGGCGCGGCCTGCGCCGCTACTTCTGGAAGGCGGTGCCGCGGCCGAAGTAGCGTGTGCGGTGCGGCGACCCGCCCGGCGGACACCGGGCCGCTGGCGCGGGACCTCACCCCGGCCCGCTGGCGCGAGCCAATCTGTCCGCTTTGTTCCCACATCGGTCCCATCATTTCCGCTGCGCCCGGCGGCGCTTTGTGGTAGAGTGGGTGGGTCGCCAGGCCGCTTGAAAGGCGGCTTAGCGCGATCCGGAAGAAATTTCCAAAGGAAGCCAATGGCGCGGACAGCAGGGCTCGCGCAAAGGCGCAAAGGACAGCCAGGCCCCCGCTGCCGTCCGGCAGCGGGGGGGGCGTTCGCTGTTTCCAGAAGGGGGGCGCGGGGGAGCCTGTCCTGAGCGAAGTCGAAGGGCCAGCTCCCCCGCACGCTTTGGCCGTTCACGCCGGTTGAAGGGGGGCCCCGACGGCCACGAAGAAGCCGATCGAGCGCGGGGCGCCGGCCCCGTTCCCGGCCCGGCCCGACTGTGCTATGCAGAAAACAGGGCCGGTCGCCGCGGGCGGTGCCGCCGCGGCCGAGCGACCCGCCGGCCGGCATCCGTCCCGGGCGGAGTCAGGAGTCAACTGCAAGCTGAGGTGGCGACATGGGCAGCGGCATTCGCGACAAGGTGGCGATCATCGGCATGGGCTGCTCCAAGTTCGGCGAGCGCTGGGACGTCGGCGCGGAGGAGCTGATCGTCGAGGCCTTCGAGGAGGCGCGCAAGGATGCCGGCATCAGCACGAATGAAATCCATGCCGCCTGGTTCGCCTCCGCGCTGGAGGAGTTCAACGTGGGCAAGTCGGCCCTGCCGCTCTCCATGACGCTGCGCCTGCCCAACATCCCCGTGACGCGGGTGGAGAACTACTGCGCGTCGGGCACCGAGGCCTTCCGCGGCGCGGTCTATGCCGTGGCGGCGGGCGCGGCGGACATCGCCCTGGCCGTCGGCTCGGAGAAGCTCAAGGACACCGGCTACGGCGGCCTGCCGGCGCGCACGCGCGGGGTGAACAACGACCTGTACTGGGCCAACGTCACCGCGCCGGGCAGCTTCGCCCAGCTCGCCTCGGCCTACCGCGCCAAGCACGGCATCGACGCCAAGGAGTTCAAGCGCGCGCTGGCGCACGTCTCGGTGAAGAGCCATGCCAACGGCGCCAAGAATGCCAAGGCGCACCTGCGCAAGCCCATCACGGAGGAGACGGCCATCAACGCGCCCATGATCGCCGAGCCGCTGGGGCTGTACGACTGCTGCGGCGTGAGCGACGGCGCGGCGGCGGCCATCGTCACCACGCCGGAAATCGCGCGCAGCCTGGGCAAGCGGGACCTGATCACGGTCAAGGCCCTGCAGCTCTCCCTGAGCAACGGGCAGGAGGCGAGCCACAATTCCTGGGACGGCAGCTACTTCCTCACCACGCGCATCGCGGCCAAGCGGGCCTACGAGGAGGGCGGCATCTCCAATCCGCGCGAGCAGCTCAGCATGATCGAGGTGCACGACTGCTTCTCGGTGACCGAGCTGGTGACCGTGGAGGACCTGTTCATCTCGCCGGAGGGCGGCGCCATGAAGGACGTGATGGACGGCTTCTACGACGCCGAGGGCGGCGTGCCGTGCCAGATCGACGGCGGCTTGAAGTGCTTCGGCCATCCCATCGGCGCCTCGGGCCTGCGCATGCTCTACGAGATGTACCTGCAACTGCAGGGGCGCGCCGGCGAACGCCAGCTCAAGAACCCGGTCTACGGCTTGACGCACAACCTGGGCGGCTTCCCGCAACAGAACGTGTCGTCGGTGGCCATCATCGGGCGCAAGGACGCTTGAGCGCCGCGCCGCCCCGGCCGCGCGAGCGGCGGGGGACGCACGCCGCACGGTGGGCCGAACGGTCCGCCGCGCCGCCTGCGCCCGCTCCCGTCGCC
>JBGOUY010000384.1:0-3386 GCA_041477795.1 bacterium | reverse complement strand
GCGATCCTTGAAGTTCTCGTAGATCGTCTCGCGCTCGGCCTCGCGGATCTTCTGGAAGATGAGCTGGCGCGCCGTCTGCGCGATGACGCGGCTCAGCTCCTTGTTGTCGATCTCGTATTCCACCTCGTCGCCCGGCTCGGCCAGCGAATCCAGCTTGCGCGCCTCGGCCAGCGGAATCTCGTTTTCCGGGTTCGTCACCTCCTCCGCCACGATCTTGTAGCGGAACACCTCCAGCTCGCCCGTGGACTCGCTGATGCGCGCCTCGATGTCCTCGAACTGCTTGAACTTGCGCTTGGCCGCCATGGTGACGGCATCCTGAATCACCGCGACGAGCCGCTCGCGCGGAATGCCCTTTTCGCGCGCGATGTCGCCGATGGCTTCCAGTATGTTTTCCCTGGCCATTAAGGTCCGTGCCTTATCCGTTTGGGGCGCCGCAGCGCCGGTCGTTGGACATAGAGGGTACCCGCCCGTCTTCGCTTCGCCAGCCACGCGGGCCCGCGCTGTGCGGCCCGGCGCGCCGGCCGGTCTCACAGATCCGGGTCCAGCCGCGCGGCGCGGATGCCATCCAGGGGCAGCTCCAGCGTCTCGTCAGGCAACTGCAGCCGCAGCCGCTCCCCCTCCACCGCCACCAGCACGCCGCGCAGCGTGCGCTGCTTGCGTTCCGGCAGCACCTCGGGCGCCAGCGTGAGACGAGCCATCTTGCCCAGGGATTGCTCGAAGTGCCGGCGCTCGCGCAGGGGGCGGAGCAGGCCCGGGGAGGTCACCTCCAGCGCGTAGGCGTGGAGGATCGGATCCTCCACGTCCAGGATGCGCCCCGCCAGCTCGCTCACCGCGCTCAGGTCGTCCAGCTGCACGGCCGGGTCACGATCCACGATGAGCCGCAGCACGGAGCCGGCGCCCTCGTGAAACTGCACCTCCAGCAGCCGGCAGCCGAGGCCCGCGATCGCATCGGCCAGCAAGGCTTCCACCCGCTCGGCGATCTCCACCCGCTGCGGCTCTCCTTGCTGGGCGGCGTCCGGCGCTGCGTTACCCCAGGCGGCGTGCCGCGTCTGGTGCGGCCGCGCGGCGCGAGTGCCCGCTCCCGCCGGCCAGGGTGGGGGCAGCGCGCCGGCGCCCGGGCGGCCCCACCGCACCACTGCGGTGACTTAACTTGCTATGCTATATGATTTCCACCCGCCGGCGCAAGGAACGATTGCCGACGCCAAGTTTCGCGCTGACCGGGCGGTTGGCGGCCGCGCGGTGCCGCGCCGGCGGCCCAGCGCCGCTCCCCCGGCGGGAACGCCGGACGGCGCTTCCGCAGCGGCGCTGCCGCAGCCCGCCAGGACGCCGCCGCTAGTAGTGCCCTTCCGCGCTGCCGGGCTCGACCAGGGCGGCCAGCACCAGTTCGGCCACGTCCTTGACCTGGATCTGCTCCTCCCGGCCGGACTGGCGCACCCCGTCGTCGATCATCGTCATGCAGAAGGGGCAGGCGGTGGCGATGGTGGTGGCGCCGACCTCCGCCGCCTGGCGCACGCGCTCCTCGTTGACGCGCGTGCCGATGTTCTCCTCCATCCACATGCGCGCCCCGCCCGCGCCGCAGCAGAAGCTCTCGTTGCGGCTGCGGCGCATCTCCACGGGGGTCTCCTGCGCGGCCGCGCCGACGAGCCGGCGCGGGGCGTCGTACTCGCGGTTGTAGCGGCCCAGGTAGCACGGGTCGTGGAAGGTCACCGTGCCGGGCTGGCTGGGCTTGAGGTGCAGCCGCCCCTCGTCCACCAGCTTGGCGATGTACTGCGAGTGGTGGAACACCTCGTAGCGCCCTTCGAGCTGCGGGTACTCGTTCTTCAGCGCGTTGAGGCAGTGCGGGCACTGGGTCACGATCTGCTTGACGCCCAGGCCGTCCAGGGTCTCCACGTTCTCGCGCGCCAGGGTCTGGTAGAGCAGCTCGTTGCCGGAGCGGCGGGCCAGGTCGCCCGTGCACTTCTCCGCGCTGCCCAGGATGGCGAACTTGACGCCGGCGTGCTGCAGCAGCCGCGCGGTGGCCTGGGCCACCTTCTGGCTGCGCTTGTCGAAGCTGCCCATGCAGCCCACCCACATCAGCACGTCCACCGGCGCGCTGGGCGGGGACGTGAGGATGGGCACGGGGAAGTCCAGTCCGGCCGCCCAATCCGCGCGCTTGTCGTAGCCGATGTTCCACGGATTGGCGTTCTGCTCCAGGCCGCGGAAGGTGGGCGTGAGCTCCTTGGGGTAGCGCTCGTGCATGAGCGTCTGGCCCTGGCGCATGGCGATGATGCGCGGCACGTGCTCGATGGAGACGGGGCACACCTCCTCGCACGCGCGGCAGGTGGTGCACGACCAGAGCGTGTCGGGATGGATCACGTCGCCCACCAGCGTCTTGCTGCCGCTGCTGGCGCCCGTGGCCAGCAGGGCGCCGGACTCCTCCTCCAGATGGTGGCGCAGGCTGTCGTTGAACCACTTCAGCGTCAGCGGCTTCTTGGTGTCGTAGGGCGGGCGGATGTCGTAGCAGCGCCCGCACTCGGTGCAGGTGTAGAGGTCCAGCCCCTGTTTCCAGGTCAGCTGCTCGATGCGCTCCATGCCCAGGGCGCCCTTGTCCCACGCCTCCTCGCTCTCCACCTCCAGCAGGGCGATGGGCGCGTGCGGCCGGCCCAGCGAGCCCAGGAACACGTTGGGCAGGGCCGTGATGACATGCGCGTGCTTGCCGCCCGGCAGCAGGTTCAAGAACACCAGGATCACCCCCACGTGGCTCCAGTACATGAACTGGTACAGCCCCGCGTTGAGGCCCTGGCCCCAGGGCACGATGGCCTGGGCCAGCAGCCCGGAGAACGGCGCCCACGCCATCTCCGTGCCGAACAGCGGGTGGCGCAGGTAGGGCAGGTCCAATCCCCACACGCGGATCAGGTTGAACTTGGCCGCGTTGTAGAGCAAGTCCGTCGCCACCACGCCCAGGATCATGCCTAAGATGACCATCGCCTCCGCGTTCAGCGTCAGCCGCGCGGGCTTGAGCGCCAGCCGCCGCCACAGCGCAACGATCACCATGGCGAATACCAGCGCCTCGAACACGTCGTACACAAACGTGTACAGGTAGCCGCCCACCGACTGCGGGCCCAGCAGCGGCAACAGCTCCTGGAAGTGCGGGTTGTAGCCCTCGCCGAAAACGATGATCTCCCGCAGCCCCAGCACCAAGAAGCCCCAGCAGATGAAGAAGTGCATGGCGCCCGAGGAGCGCTCCCGCTGCCGGCCGATGAGCTTGCTCTGCCCGAAGCCGATCCGCAGCACCATCCGCACGCGCTCGCCCAGCCGGTCCAGCCGCTGCTCCGGCGCCAGCCGGGAGAGCAGCCGCACCCGCAGGACCGCCTGGTAGGCGAACACACCCAGACCGGCGGCCAGGG
>JBGOUY010000064.1:0-16720 GCA_041477795.1 bacterium | reverse complement strand
CCTTTCCCCGCTAGGCAGGGAAAGGGGCTTTCAGCTTGCGGCAAGTCGGCGGGAGCTGTGGCAGTAGGCCCTCCCTGCCTAGCGGGGAGGGCCGGCACGGCGCCCCTGGCGCCGGGCCGGGGGGGGGTCTCGCGCGAGGCTGGCGGGGTTCCGCTCAGCCAGCATGCGGTTGCCTAGCGGTCAGAGGCGCAACGCTTTGTCACGCCAGGCCATGCGCGACAGGGTAGCAGGACCGCGCAGCATGCCCGCCGAGCGCGGCTCCGAGGCGCTGGCCCGCGACCGCGCGCTGGGGTCCGTCGAGCTCGCCGAGCCGCCTTCACGCTAGCTGTCCGGCTTCTCGCCGCTCCGGCCCTTCGCGAGCCCCCGCTGCGGAGTCGCTCCCGCGGCGCTCCGTATGACCGATGTCATAGAGTGCGCTCGGCCTGCGTGCCATCCTGGGCGCAGCCACCGCCACGACTGGCGGGGGGCCGCACGGCCCCCCTTTTTTGCGACCGCATCCGGCGCAGAGAGCCGCTGGGCAGAGAGCCGCTAGACAGACCGCCGCCATGACCCGTGAGTACGTCAACAGGCCCCGCGCTGCGGCGCTGCTGGAGCGGCTGCTGTGGCCGCTGGACCGCGTCGCCAACCGCCTCTACGGTTCACCCTGCAACCCGTTCTATCACAGCGGCGCGCTGGCCTTCTGGCTGCTGATCGTGGTGACGGCGACGGGCGTGTACCTGCTGCTGTTCTACCGCGTGGGCGCGCCGTACGCCTCCTTGCAGCAAATCGACGCGCAGGTCTGGGCCGGGCGCTGGCTGCGCACGCTGCACCGCTACGCCTCCGACGCGGCCATCGTCGCCATCGCGTTCCACACCCTGCGCCTGATGGTGCAGGGCCGCACCTGGGGCCCGCGCATGCTGGCCTGGATCAGCGGCGTGTTCCTGCTGCTGTTCACGCTCGTGTGCGGCTGGACCGGGTTCGTCATGATGTGGGACGCGGAGGCGCAGGTCATCGTGACGGAGTTCACGCGCACGCTGGACGTGCTGCCGCTGTTCACCGAGCCCATCAGCCGCACCTTCAGCGGCGGCGGGTCGCTGACCGGCGCCTTCTTCTTCCTCAACCTGTGGATTCACGTCTCGCTGCCGCTGCTGATGCTGCTGGGGCTGTGGATTCACACGATCCGCGCGGCGCGGCCGCAGCTCACGCCGCCGCGGCGGCTGCTGTGGGTGGTGCTGGCGGCGCTCACGGCGCTGTCGGTGCTTTGGCCGGCGCCCCTGCCGCCCGCGGCGGATTTGTTGCAGGAGCCGGGGCGCGTGTCGCTGGATGCGTTCTACAACTTCTGGGTGCCGCTGGCGCGCGCGGTGGGGCCGCGGGCGCACCTGTGGGCCTGGGTGGCGTTCTGGCTGCTGGGCGTGGCCGTGCCCTGGTGGTGGCGCCCGCGGGCGGCGGTGCGGGGCGAGCCGGCCGTGGCCAACGAGGAGCTTTGCACGGGCTGCGGGCAGTGCTACCTGGATTGTCCCTTCGAGGCCATCGCCATGCTGCCGCGCCTGGCCGGCAAGGGCTCCGACCTGGTGGCGCACGTCACGCCGGAGCTGTGCGTGAGCTGCGGCATCTGCGCGGGCTCCTGCGCGCCCATGGTGATCGGGCCGCCGGCGCGGGCCGGCCGGGACCAGTTGCGCGAGGCACAGGTGCTGCGGCCGGCGCAGCGGCTGGGCCCCGAGCATGTCGTCGTGTTCGGCTGCCGCCATGGCATCGGCGCGCCGCCGGCACTCACGGCGCTGGAGCGGGTGCACCTGCTTCCGCTCAACTGCGGGGGCGAGCTGCACACGACCATCGTCGAATACCTGGTGCGCAGCGGCGTGGGCGGCGTGATGATCCTGGCCTGCCCGGAGCGCAACTGCGTGCACCGCGAGGGCCCCAAGTGGCTCCGCGAACGGCTCTACGAGGAGCGCGAGGCCGAGCTCAAGCCGCGCGTGGACCGCTCCCGCGTGCGCCTGGCCTTCTACGGCGCCAGCGACTGGCGCAGCGCCGTGGCGGAGGTGCGGGCCTTCCAGGTGGAACTGGCCGCACGCGTCCACGAGACCCACGCCGATCCCAACGTGGAGTTGGAGCTGGAATGCGAGCCCATGCCGCTGGACGAGGTGAGCAATGGCTGAGCGCGGCGGGGTGTGGCTCTGGTGCGGCCGCGTGCTGGGCGCGGCCGTGCTGCTCGCGGCGATCGCCCTGATCAGCAACGTGCCCTCCGGCGCCGATGCGCGCCAGGGCCTGCTGCGGCTGGCGTGGCGCACCGTGGGCGAGCAGGTGCGGCTGTGCCGCCAGCGCAGCGCGGAGGAGCTGAGCCGGATGCTGCCCCACATGCGCCAGACCCAGGATTGCAGCCTGCGCTCGCTGCCCTACCGGCTCGAGGTGCGCGTGGATGGCGCGCCGCGCATCGCACGCGCGGTGGCGTCCGCCGGCGCCCGCGGCGACCGGCCCCTGTTCGTGCAGGAGGATCTGGCGCTGGAGCCCGGCCCCCACACCGTGCAGATCTCCTTCGCCGCCGTGCCGGAGACGGCACGGGACGCCTCCGGCACGGCCGCGGAGAGCGAGGCGCTGCATGAGGCGCTGGCGCGCGCGCACCGCTACGAAGGCACCCTCAGCGTGCAGGGTCGGGCTGGGCGCATCCTGCTGGTGGAGCTGGACGAGGCCCGCCAGGGCTTCCGCGTCAGCGGGGACTGAGCGGCGCTCAGGAGCCCGCGGGCTGCGCCGCCCGTTGCCAGGCGGCGACGATCCAGTCCGGCGGGGGATTGTTGAGCAGGTAGGCGATCCGGCCGGCGCGGTCGATCACGTACACCAGCGCGGGGTGCGCGATGTCGCCCGTGTTGGCGTCGCGCTGTTCGCCCACCTCGTAGCGCGCCAGCGTGGCCAGCACTTGCGGGACGGTGCCGGAGAGCACGGCGTCCCCCTCGCCCAGCGCCCAGCGCGCAGCCAGCGCGGGCAGGGCGGAGGGCGTATCGCGCCAGGGGTCGAGCGTGATCACCACCGCCCGCGCTCCGAAGGCGCGGGAGCGCTGCGCCGCCTGCAGCAGGGAGCGCACCGTGAGCGGGCAGGTGGCCGAGCAGTGCGCGAAGGCGAAGGTGAGGTAGACGACCTGGCCGCGCAGATCCGCCAGCCCCAGTGCCGCGCCATGCTGATCGACCCCGCGGAAGTCGGGCGCGGGCCGCTCCAGGCGCGGATAGCCCTCCGGCAGGCCCCCTGGCGTGTAGGGCAGCGTGAGGCTCGCGGCCGCGACGGCCAGGCCGCCGCGGATGCGTCCGCCCACCCACGCTCCCTCCGCCAGCGACACCGCCAGCAGCCCGGCCAGCGCCACCCGCCCCGCCGGATGCGCCCAGCCGCGGCGCGCGCTCCGCATCAGCTCCGCCCCATGCACCACCAGCAGCGGAATCAGCAGGCCCAGCGGCGCCAGGATCAGGCGCGTCCAGCCATAGCTGTCCGGCAGGCCATTGGACAGGTTGCCGAAGCACACCGACTGCGTGCGCGCCAGCCACTCCGGGCTGGCCGGCGTCACGCTGGCGAAGGCCAGGCCCCACCAGCCCAGCGTGACCGCCCACCACCCGGCGAAGATCAGCAGGGGCATCCGTTCGAGGCGGGTCGGGGTGCTGGGATCGGCGGCGGCGCTCATGGGGGCTCCCGGTGGCGGTGGGTGCCGCGCCGGCG
Source organism: bacterium (assembly GCA_041477795.1). Classification (GTDB taxonomy): domain Bacteria; phylum SAR324; class SAR324; order SAR324; family JACQKK01; genus DATFMP01. Next base: position 13,045 of record JBGOUY010000064.1, on the reverse strand, counting down.
GGGTGCGGTGCCGGTGCGGGGCCTGTCCCCAGTGAACCGCAGGCGCGCCCGACAGGCGTATGACCGATGTCATACGCACCCCGCCGGCGCGCGCATTAGAGTCGTCCCCACAGGCCCCCGGCGTGGAGCCGGCCGGGCCAGCATTCATCCAACGGGGTGCGACATGAGCGAACAGCGCGAGCCCGCACGGGAGCCGATTCCGCTGGGGCAGCGGATCTGCGACAGTCCCTTCCTGCTGCTGGTGGCGGGCTTCCTCACCACGGCCGTCTTCTACACGCTGTGGGGCCTGGTCGAGATTCTCACGCTCCCACCGGCGACCCTGCCCTGACCGCAAGGAGGAACCATGCATTCCGGGATCGTCAGTCCGAAGGGCATCTGGTGGAAGCCGGCCGGGCGCCAGGAGCGCATCTGGGTCACGGTGGCCCTGGTCTGGTCGCTGATCATGTTCGCCATGATGCCGCTGTGGCACTACAAGGGCGGGCAGAACCCCAGCGGCGTGCGCAGCCGCGTCACGCCCGCCGCCTACCTGGATCGCGTCAATCGCTTCGTGGCCGACTACAAGGTGGGCGAGGAGAACGGCTTTCCCATCGTGGAGCCGCCGCCGGGCAGCGAGGTCTACCTGCTCGGGCGCATGTGGCAGTGGTATCCCGCGCTGCGGCTCAAGCAGGGCGCGACCTACATGCTGCACCTCTCGTCCCTGGACGTGAACCACGGCTTCAGCCTGTACCCGGTCAACGTGAACCTGCAGATCGTGCCGGGCTACGACTATGCATTGCGCGTGGTGCCCACTCGCGCGGGCGACTACCGCATCATCTGCAACGAGTTCTGCGGCATCGGCCATCACCTGATGATCGGCAAGATCGAGGTGCTGCCCACGCAGGCCGCGGCTCGGCTCGAACCCGCATCGACCCCGGAGGAGCTCCATGAGTAACGCGACGGCAGCCCCGGCATGGCCCTTCCGCACCTGCCCGGTGACGGGACTGCGGGTGCACCGGTCCGTGGATGCGCTGATCAAGGTCAACGCCGTGGCGGCGATCGTGGCGTTCCTGGTGGGCGTGATCGCTGCGATCCTGATCGTGCTCACGCGCTGGCAGGCGGTGCACCTGCTGCCGGCGCAGTGGTACTACCGGCTCGTGACGGCCCACGGCCTGAACATGCTGATCTTCTTCATCATCTTCTTCGAGATGGCGATCCTCTACTTCACCGGCCCGGTGCTGCTCAATTCGCGCCTGCCCACGCCCAAGCTGGGCTGGCTGGCCTGGGGGCTGATGGTGGTGGGTGCGCTGACGGTGGACTACTACGTGTTCAGCGGGCAGGCGGACGTGATGTTCACCTCCTACGTGCCGCTGATGGCCCATCCCGGCTACTACGTGGGCATCATCCTCTTTGCCGTGGGTGCGCTGATCGTGGTGGGGCTCTTCTTCGCCACGCTGGTCGTGGCGCGGCGCGAGCACACCTACGAGGGCTCCGTGCCCCTGGTGGTATTCGGTGCGTTGACCGCCGCCATCATCGCGGTGATCACGCTGGTGCACGGCGCGGCCATCTACATCCCGACGCTGCTCTGGTCCCTGGGCTATATGAACGTGGACCCGGAGGTGTACCGGCTGGTGTTCTGGGCACTGGGGCACCAATCGCAGCAGATCAACGTCGCGGCGATGGTGTCCGTGTGGTACCTGATGGGCGGCCTCACGCTGGGCGCCATGGTGCTCAACGAGAAGGTGAGCCGCGCCGCCTTCGGGCTGTACATCCTCTTCATCGGCCTGGCCTCCGCGCACCACCTGCTGGTGGATCCGGGCGTGGGCCCGGCCTGGAAGGTGTGGAACACCAGCTACGCGATGTATCTGGCGGTGCTGGGCAGCATGATCCACGGCTTCACCGTGCCGGCCGGCATGGAACTGGGCATGCGCGTGCGGGGCTACACCAAGGGCCTCTTCGAATGGCTGCGGAGGGCGCCCTGGAGCGATCCGGGCTTCTCGGCCACGTTCCTCTCGCTCGTCATTTTCGGCTTCCTGGGCGGCGTGACGGGCGTGGTGATCGGCACGGAGCAGATCAACATCATCGCGCACAACACCCTGCGCGTGCCGGGGCACTTCCACGCCACCGTGGTGGGCGGCACGGCGCTGAGCTTCATGGGCCTGACGTACTACCTGATCCCCATCATCTTCCGCAAGCAGGTGCGCCTGCTGGGCTGGGCGCGCATCCAGCCCTACCTGTTCGCCATCGGCATCGTCATTGTGTCCATGTCCATGATCTTCCTGGGCATCCTGGGCGTGCCGCGGCGGCACTGGGACATCTCCTTCTCCTTCGCGCCCTTCAAGCAGGAGTTCAGCCCGCTCACGGACGTCTTCATGGCGACGCTGGGCATCGGCGGGCTGCTGGCCGCCACAGGCGCGTTGATCTACATCCTCGTGGCGGTGCTCTCCGTGTTCGTGGGCAAGCCGCTCACGGCGGCGGACATCCAGCGCGGCAAGGCGGCCGTGCCGCAGGGCATCCTCAAGCTCCCCCCGCAGGTGCACGGGGAGGCCGAAAGCGCGGCGGCCCATCGCGCCGGGACGCCCGGCACGGTGGTGCTCGTGGCGATCTTCCTCACGGTGTTCGTCTTGTACTACTTCACCAACTGGAAGGTGCTCTCGCTGGTGTGGAAGATCGGGTAGGGGGGTGTGGAGCGGGCTGCCGGGGGTGCTGTCCCCGGCAGCCCGGCAAGGCAGCCTGCCTCCGAGCACCCAGCGAGCGAGCCGGTCGACGACGCGTGCGCCGGAGGAGCCGGGATACAGGGCGCGGGGGGCGTTCCTGCCGCGGTGTGCCGTGAACGTTGGCTGGGCGGCCTGCCGGCTGGAGCGGAGCGCCCGCCGGGCTCAGATGCCCAGATACGCCGATCGGATCGCCTCGTCCCCCAGCAGCGAGGCCGCGAGGCCCTGCTGCGTCAGGTGGCCGTGCTCCAGCACGTAGCCGCGCTGGGAGAGCTGCAGCGCCTGCACCGCGTTCTGCTCGATGAGCAGGATCGCCACGCCGCGCCGGTTGATCTCCCGGATCGCCGCGAACATCTCCGCCACCAGCATGGGCGCCAGGCCGATGGAGGGCTCGTCCAGGATCAGCAGCCTGGGCTCGGCCATCAGCCCGCGCCCGATGGCCAGCATCTGCTGCTCCCCGCCGGACATGGTGCTCACCTGTTGGCGCTGGCGCTCGCGCAGGCGCGGGAACAGCTCGAAGACCTGCTCCAGCCGCTGCGTCATGCCCCGGCGAGCCTTGCGCGCATAGGCGCCCATGCGCAGGTTTTCCCGCACGTTGAGCTGCGGATAGAGCATCCGCCCCTCCGGCACCTGCACCAGGCCCATGCTCACCAGCCGGTGCGGGGGTACGCGCAGCAGCGACCGGCCCTCGTAGCGCACGTCCCCCGAACGCGGACGCAGGATGCCGCTCAGCGTGTTGACCGTGGTGGTCTTGCCCGCGCCGTTGGAGCCGATCAGCGTGACGATCTCCCCGGCATCCACGCGCAGCGACAGGTCGAACAGCACCTGGATGTCGCCGTAATAGACGTCGATCCGATCGACTTCCAGCACAGCCTCACCTCAAGACATGAAAGCAACCGCCGATGAAAACAACCGGGGGAACCACGGATGAACACAGATGCACACGGATAGGGTCCTCAATCGTTGCGGATGCGCCGGATCTCCACCCGTGGCTTGCCGAAGTTCATGAGCAGACACAGCTTCAAGTCCGCTGCTTTAAGATAGTTGATGCACTGTGCCAGGTGCACGTCGTCCAAAGCCGAGACGGCCTTCAACTCGATCAGCACCGCATCTTCCACGAGCAGGTCGGCAATGTAATCGCCGACGATCTGACCTTCGTACCGGACGGGCAGCGGCTTCTGCTGCTCCACCGCCAGCCCGGCTTTGCGCAGTTCGATGACCAGCGCGTTCTCATAGACCTTCTCGAGGAAGCCCGCACCGAGGGTGTTCGACACGCGATAGGCACAGCCGATCGCGAGTTGGGTCAATGCATTCAATCCGTGTTCATCTGTGTCCATCTGTGGTTCCAACGCGGTTTCATTCCGCGGCTAGACGTGCGCACCCAGATAGGCCTGGATCACCGCCGGGTCTTGCGCGATGGCGGCGGGATCGCCCGCGGCGATCTTCTCTCCGTGGTGCAGCACCACCACCTGGTGCGAGAGGCCCATCACGGCCTTCATCACGTGCTCGATGAGCAGGACGGTGATGCCGCGGCGGTTGATCGCGCGCAGCGTCTCCATCATCTCCAGCGTCTCGGTGGGCGTGAGGCCGGCGATGAGCTCGTCCAGCAGCAGCAGGCGCGGATGGGTGGCCAGGGCGCGGGCGACCTCCAGGCGCTTGCGCTCGAGGGGGATCAGCGTTTCCGCCCGCCGCTGCGCCGCACTGCCCAGGTGCACGAAGTCCAGGATTTCCAGCATCTCGCGCTCGGTCTCCGCATGACGCTGCTTTGCGGGCGCGCCGCCGCGCCGCCCATAGAGCAGCGCCACGCGCACGTTGTCCAGCACGGTCATGCCGGGGAAGGGGCGCACGGTCTGGTAGGTGCGCGAGATGCCGAGGCGGCAGATGGCGTCCGGCGCCAGGCCGGCAATGTCCTGCCCCGCGAAGCGCACCTGGCCGCGGCCCGGGCGGAAGCGCCCCGCGATGATGTTGAACAGCGTCGTCTTGCCCGCCCCGTTGGGTCCGATGATGCCGGTGATGCGGCCCTCGGGCACGTCGAAGCTGACCCCGCTCAGCGCGCGCAGGCCGCTGAAGTCCATGGTCACGTCCTGCACCTGCATCAGCGGCGCGCTCATGGCTCCTCCGCGGGCAGGCCCAGCCGGCGCAGCAGGCGCGCCACCGGCCCCAGGCGCACCAGGCCGCCCGGCATGAACAGCCCCACCCCCACCACCACCACGCCCAGCATGGTGCCGTGCAGCGCGCTGGCCTGCGTCCAGATCAGCTCCTGCGCCAGATAGAGGAAGGTGGCGCCCAGCACCGGCCCCATCAGCACGCCGCTGCCGCCCAGCATGGCCATCGCCACGGGCGTGAGCGCGATCTTGAGGCCGTACACCTGCTCCGGGTTGATGAAGTTGATCGTCCAGGTGTACAGCCCGCCCATCAGGCCGGGGAAGATGCTGCTCAGCATGAGCGCCTGCGCCTTCACGCGCCCGGTGGGCACGCCGAAGTCCCGCGCCACCTCCTCGTCCTCGCGGATGGCGCGCAAGGCCAGGCCCAGGCGCGTGCGCTCGATCAGCCAGCTCGTCGCCAGCACGGCCGCCACGCACCCCAGCGCCAGGTAGTACGCCGCCGTGACGCGGTTGCCCGGCGCGATCTTGAGGCCGTTGGAGCCGCCCGTCAGCCCGGTCAGGTTGGTCGTGAGGTGCTCCATCAGCTCCACCAGCCCGAAGGCGGCCAGGGAGAAGTACGCCCCGCGCAGGCGGAAGAACGGGTAGCTGATCAGCGCGGCGAACGCGATCGCGAGCAGCGTCGCCAGCAGCAGCGCGAGCGCCAGCCCCAGCCCCAGGTTGAACAGGATGCCAAAGGCGTAGGCCCCCACGGCAAAGAACGTGATGTGGCCCAGGTTCACGTAGCCCATCATCCCGCCCACGATGTCGTAGCTTTGCGCCAGCACGACGTTGAGGAACAGGAACGTGAGCACCTGCAGCTGGTAGTTGCGGGTCGCGCTGGGCGCCAGGGGCAGCAGCAGCAGCAGGCCTGCCAGCAGCAGCAACAGCGCGTGAGGTCTCCTCATCGTGGCGAGCCTAGCGGCCGAACAGCCCCTTGGGCCGGATCAGGAGGATGGCGACGAGCAGCAGGAACGCCACCGTCTGGCCCCAGGCCGGCTGGTAGAAGCCCACCACCGATTCGCCCAGCCCGATGATCACGCCCCCCAGCGCCACGCCGAGGAAGCTGCCCAGCCCGCCCATCACGATGATGCACAGGTACTTGAGCGTGAGCGGCAGGCCGATGTTGGGCGACACGTAGGAGTGCACCACCTCGAACACCCCGGCCGTGGCCGCCAGCACCGTGCCGATGCCGAAGGCGATGGCGTTGATGCGCTGCGTGTTCACCCCGTTGAGCAGCGCCCCGCGGCGGTTCTGCGTGACGGCCTGCACCGCCAGGCCCAGGTAGGTGTGCTTGAGGAAGAGGAAGAGCGCGACGATCAGCGCCAGCACCAGGCCGAACATCACCAGCTTGAGCGAGGGCAGGTACACCTTGCCCAGCACCAGCGTGGGCAGGAACAGGTCCACGCTCTTCTCGTACTGGGTGCCCAGGGAGAGGTAATCGGCCACGTCTTCCATGATCAGCGCGGCGCCCAGGGTCACCAGCACCGCCGAGGCCAGGCGCACGTGCTCCTTGCGCTGGGCGAGCGGCTTGATGAGGGTCTTCTCGAACAGGTAGCCCGCCGCGAACGCCAGCGGCGACACGGCGGCCATCAGCAGAAACGGATTGAGGCCCAGCTTGTCCCACAGCCACCACACCACCAGGCCGGCGGCCATGAGGAATTCGCCGTGAGCGAGGTTGAGCACCCCGCTCACGCCGAAGATCAGGGACAGGCCGAACGCCGCCAGGGCATACACGCCCCCCAGCAGGATGCCGTTGATGGCGAGCTGGACCCCGATGGTCAGATCCATCACCACTTGCCGTTCTTGGGCACGTGCGCCGAGCGGCCCTTGGCCAGCGGCCACAGCGATTGGATGACGCCGCCGCGGATCTCGACGGGGTAGGGGATGTCCGTGCCGTAGCCGCGCGCATCGTGCTTGATGACCTCCTCGCCGTAGAGGTGCAGGTCGGTGCTCCACATGGCCTCGCGCACCGCCTCGGCATCCAGCGTGCCCGCGCGCTCCAGGGCGTCCTTGATGCGCCGGAAGGCGCGGTAGCGCAGGCCGATCTCCGTGTAACTCCAGGGTTCCACGCCCACGGCCTTGGAAATGGCGTAGAGTTCCTGGTGGTCCGGGGTGTCGCCGTCGAAGTAATAGGTGAACGCGACGGTGTGGTCGCCCGAGGCGCCCATCGCCCGCATGACGGGCAGCCCGGCGTGCCCTACGATCAACTCCTTGGGATTGAGCCCCAGCTCGCGCGCCTGCTTGAGGAAGGCGATCATCCAGGGCGGCACCAGCGCCTCCACCAGCACCACGTCCGGGCTCTCCTGCTTCATGGCCAGCACGATGGAGGAGAAGTCCTTGGTGTCCGCCGGGGCCAGGGAGTTGTAGACGACCTTCAGGCCCATCTTGCTGAAGGCTTGCGCGGCGCCTTCCACCGATTGCCGCTCGTGCAGGTTCTCGCGGCCCAGCAGCGCGACGGTCTTCAGGTCGCCGCGGCCCTCGAAGAGCGGCACGGTGCGGGTGTACTCGGTGGCCGCGGGGGCCAGCCCGGTCACGCGCCACGGGTTGGGCTTCTCGAACAGCACGTCGTCGTTGGCCTCCACCATGAAGAACGGAATCTTGTGCGTCAGCGAGGCCTGCAGCGCGGCGTTGGTGAGGAAGCTGGAGTAGGGCCCGATGAACAGGTCGACCTTGTCCACCGTCGCCAGCCGCTCGTAGAGCTTGAGGGCTTCGGGCGGGCTGGTCTGGTCATCGTAGAAGATGAAGCGGATCGGCAGCTTCTTGCCCAGCTTGCTGAGCAGGATCCCGCCGCCGTCGTTGACGCGCTTGGCCCAGGCCTCGGCCAGTGCCTTCATGGGCGTCGTGGCGCCGCTCAGGGGCCCGGACTGCGCCAGCGTGCCGCCGACGAGGATCTCGTTGCCCGCGGCCCGTGCCCGCCCCAGCCCCAGCGGCAGGATCACCAGCCCGGCCGTGGCGGCGGCCAGCGTGAGAAAGTGGCGGCGGCCCAGCTGCAGGCAGCCGTGATCGTGCGAGTGCTCCGTACCCATGCGATTCCTCCCGGCAATGCTCGGTTGTCGTGCGGTGGTCGATCTGTTGGTGCCGTCTTGCCGCCCCGGCGGAGCTTCCCGCGCCGCGGCCGGCAACCCCCTGCGCGGCGACCCGCTCCGCTTGGCTCTGCTGAGCTTCAATTCAGCGCCGCGCTCCGCTCGGCTCTGCTGCGCTTCAATTGAGCGCCGCGCTTCGCCCCGCCGGCGAGGTCGTCCGCGCGGCGACGGGGCGCTGTCTCGTCTCGGCGCCCGTCCCGGGCGATGCCGCCGGCGACCGCGCCGCGCCCTTGCCTGCGGAGGCGGTTTCCCCCAACCGGTTCGATGTGAAATCGCCGCAGCCTATGCCAAATCCGCTGCAATTTCAATCGTTTTTTCGCCCGCGGAGCCGCGCCGGAAGGGCATCGGAGCGGCCGGGCAGGGCCACGCTGATGCGGGGGTTTGATGCTCCGTGCGCCATCGGCAGCCGGCCTTCGCCCAGCGCCTCGACGCGATCGCCGAAGGCCCGCGCGTAGAACGCGGCCAGCGCCTCGGGCTGCGGCGAGGTGAACGCCAGGTGGTGCAGGCGGGCGGGCCAGAGCGGGGAGTGGGCGGCCATGGCGGGGTTCCGGGGTGCAGCCTCTTGTGCCGTGCGCGGGCACGGCTCCAGAAGACAAGTGATGAATGGGGTCTTGGCTTTCGGGGCGCTGCCCCCAAGCGTATATTGTCGGTTCGCCCCGCGCGGGGCTCTCGGCAGGGAGCACCGCCCCCTGCACTCCTTTCACAGCAAGCATTTGCGCGGCTGCAACGCAGCCGCGCAAATCCATATGGGGAGCGCGAGGGGGCCTGCTCCCTCGCAGCTGTTGTACTTCACGGCCCTTCTACGCCGCCGTGCTGGGACGCCAGTCCTCCGCGCGGCGGTCGTAGAAGCGCTTGGCCTTGAGCTCGAAGCGCGGCAGGCTTTCCGGCGGCCGCTGCTCCAGGGACACGCGGATGCCCAGGGCGTCGCGGATGGCCTGGGCCACGGCCGCGCGGCGGTCGGCGCCGTCCACGCACTCGAACTCCACGTGGAGCTGATCGAGGAACTCGGCGCGGTAGGCCGTGATGCGGTGCTCCACCACGCCCGGGATGCGGTTGAAGATCTCCAGGAAGGCCGCGGGGAAGACGTTCACGCCGCGCACGGTCACCATGTCGTCGCTGCGGCCCAGGATGCCGCCCTCCAGCAGCAGCGTCGTGCGGCCGCAGGAGCAGGTGCCGCGGGCGCGGGGCCGCACCACGTCGCCCGTGCGGTAGCGCACCACCGGGAAGCAGTCCCGCCCCAGGTTGGTCAGCACCAGCTCGCCCTCCTGGCCCGGCGCCACGGCCCGCTCGCTCTGCGGGTCGATGACCTCGGCGATGTATTCCGCCTCGTTGACGTGCACGCCCTCGCGCGCGCTGCAGGAAAAGGCGTAGGCGCCCACCTCGCTCGCGCCCGGATGGTCGTAGGCCGTGGCGCCCCAGAGCGACTCGATGCGCTCGCGCGTGGCGGGGATGCCCGCGCCCGGCTCGCCCGCGTGCACGGTGACGCGCACGCTGAGGTCGCGCGCCGGGTCGATCCCCTCGGCCGCGGCGGTCTCGGCCAGGTGCAGGGCGTAGGACGGCGTGCAGAGCAGCACGGTGGCGCCCAGCTCGCGCATGGCGTGCAGGCGCTGGGTGGAGCTCATGCCGCCGCCCGCGATGAGCAGGGCTCCCAGCCGCCCCACCGCCTCCTGCGCGGACCAGAAGCCGATGAAGGGGCCGAAGGAGAAGGCCAGCATCACCACGTCCGCGCGGGTGATGCCGGCGGCGTCCAGGATGTAGAGCCAGCAATCCGCCCACCAGTCCCAGGCCTGGGCCGTGTCCAGCACGCGCAGGGGCTTGCCCGTCGTGCCGGAGGTCTGGTGGACGCGCACGTAGTCCACCAGCGGATAGCTGAGGTTGCGCCCGAAGGGCGGGTGCGCGGCCTGATCCTCCAGCAACTGGCGCTTGCGCGTGAAGGGCAGCCCGGCCAGGTGGTCATAGTCCAGCCGCGCCGGGGGCACGGCGGCCCACAGGTCGCGGTAGAAGCCGTTGCGCTCGCGCAGCAGGGCCGCCAGCGCGTTGAAGCGCGCGCGCTGGTGCGCCTGGCGCGCCGCATCGTCCCAGGTCTGCAGATGCCCCTTGTAGAAGGCGGGGCGGGCCGCGCTGCCCATCGTTCACCCTCGCAGCTCGAAGCGCTTGATCTTGCCCGTGGCCGTCTTGGGCAGGTCCTGCACGAATTCCACCCAGGTCGGCGCCTTGAAGCTGGCGATCTTGGCCCGCACGTGGGTGGACAGCGCGGCGGCCAGCTCGTCGGAGGGCTTGCGGCCGTCCTTGAGCACGACGAAGGCCTTGGTCTTGGTGAGGCCGGCCGCGTCGGTCTGCCCCACCACCGCGCACTCGGAGACCGCCTCGTGGGTGATCAGGGCCGCCTCCACCTCGATGGGGGAGACCCAGGAGCCGGAGACCTTCATCATGTCGTCGTTGCGGCCGTCGTACCAGTAGAAGCCATCCGGATCGCGGTGGTAGTTGTCCCCGGTCACCATCCACTCGCCGAGCATGGTGGCCTTGGTCTTCTCGTGCTTGTTCCAGTAGAAGGCAGCGGCCGAATCGCCCTTGACGAGCAGGGCGCCGATCTGGCCGGGGCCCGCGTCCTGGCCGTGCTCATCCACCAGGCGCGCCTCGTAGCCCGCCACGGCGGTGCCCGTGCTGCCCGGGCGCACCTGGCCCAGGCGGTTGGAGATGAAGATGTGCAGCATCTCGGTGGAGCCGATGCCGTCCAGGATCTCCGTGCCGAAGTGCTTGCGCCAGCGCTGGAACAGCTCGGCCGGCAGTGCCTCGCCCGCGGAGACCGAGAAGCGCAGGGAGGCCAGCTTGGGCAGCCGGCTGGGCGGGCTGTTGCGCCCGGCCTGCCAGCCCTCGTAGGTGTTCAGCATGGCGTTGTAGAGCGTGGGCACGCCGTAGAACACGGTCGGCTTGTGCTTCTCGATCGTCTCGAACATCAGCTCGGGCGTGGGCCGGCCCGGCGTGACGATGCCGCAGGCGCCCGCGGGCATCTGGAAGTACAGGCTGTTGCCCAGGCCATAGGCGAAGAAGAACTTGGCCGCGGAGAAGGTGCGGTCCTCCGGCTTGAGCTGCAGCACCTCCTGCACGTACGTCTCCAGCACGCAGGGGATGTCGTGGTGCAGGTGCACGGCGGCCTTGGGCGCGCCGGTGCTGCCGGAGGTGTACAGCCACAGCGCCGCGGCGTCCGGGCTCATGCCCGTGCTCTCCAGCGTGTCGGAGGCCTGGGCGAGCAGGTCGCTCAGGGCCGGGCGGCCCGCCACCCGGCCGTTGGAGATCACGATGTGCTTGAGGGCGGGCAACGCGTCCACGATGGGCTCGATGTTGGGCCACAGCGCCTGGTCCACGATCAGCACGCGCGCCCGGCTGTCGTTGAGGAAGTAGGCGTAGTCCGGCGGCTTGAGCAGCGTGTTGACCGGCACCGCCACCGCCCCGATGCGGATCGCGCCCCAGAAGCAGGGCGGGAAGGACAGCGTGTCCAGCATCAGCAGCATCACGCGGTGCTCCGGCTCCACCCCCAGCGCCTTGAGGGCGTTGCCCGCGCGGTTGGTCTGTGCGTGGAGCTGGCCGTAGGTCAGCGCTTCGTCCCCGCACAGCAGGTAGGGCCGGTTGCGCCGCTGCGGCGTCTGGTTGGGCAGGATGCAGTAATCCGCCACGTTGAACGGATCGGGCAGCTTCAGCGCGATGGGCATAGAGAGCTTTAAGATTGAACGATGACCGCAGCGAGGCGGTCGTGCGCCGCAGAGCCGGCCGGGGCTGCGCGGCGGAATTTCGTCAACGATTAGAGGGAGAACCGCCGTTCCGCAGCCCTTATACTACGGCGCCCTTATACACCGCTGCCGCGAAGCCTGACAATGACAACTGTCAAAATCGCGGGCCGCCCGTGCGCAGCCGGCAGCGCCTCTGACCTCCCGACACTTTCTTGCGGAAGGGCTCTGCGGCGGCTTCAGCGCCGCGACGAGCCATGTCCGAACTCACGATGCGGGGGCGATCGCCCGGCGGCACCTCACCCCGTCACGCCTGCGGCGTGACACCCCTCTCCACCCTGCGGAGAGGGGAACCGCCGCTCGCATGGGGAGTGACAGCCTTCTCCATATGGAGAAGGAGGAGCCGGCGTCAGCCGGCGGGGGATGAGGCCGTCTGCGCCGGACGCCACCATGAGCCTCCGGCTCGTTCTGTGCCCCGTTCGATGCCGGGTGCAGGCGCTTCAACGGCGGCCTCAGGAAAAACTGTAGGGTAGTCAGGGCGGAGCCTGGCGGCCTGCTCCCTCGCACCCTGCACGCTGCCCGCAACCCGCAGGGCAGCGCCGCGCTTGCCACGCCGGGGCCGCCGCGGTACCCCTGGAGGCAAGCACCCGGCCGCGCGCCGCCGCACCTGGTCAGGCTCAGTCAGCCTCGGTCAGCTTCCGGCCCGGCCTCCCCTCCCCATTGCGCAGCGAGGATTTTCATGCCGGACGGACTGTTTGCCCACTTCCACACCAACAAGGGCGAGATCGTCGTGCAGCTCTTTTTCGACAAGGTGCCGCGCACCGTGGGCAACTTCGTCGGCCTGGCGGAAGGCACGCGCACCTGGCGCGCGCCGGACGGCAAGGAGCGCAAGGCGCCGTTCTACGACGGGCTGGTCTTCCACCGCGTCATCTCCGACTTCATGATCCAGGGCGGCTGCCCGCTGGGCCGCGGCACGGGCGGGCCGGGCTACCGCTTCGCCGACGAGTTCCACGCCAGCCTCAAGCACAGCAAGCCGGGCATCCTGTCCATGGCCAACTCCGGCCCCGGCACCAACGGCAGCCAGTTCTTCATCACCCACGTGGAGACGCCCTGGCTGGACGGCAAGCACTCCGTCTTCGGCGAGGTGCTGCAGGGCCAGCCGGTGGTGGACGCCATCCAGCAGGGCGACACGCTCCAGCGCATCGCCATCGAGCGCGTCGGCAAGGCCGCGCAGGCCTTCGATGCGGAGCAGGCCTTCGGCAAGTCCATTCCGGAATAGCGCAGCGCCAAACTGCAACGGCAACTGCGGTTCTCGCAAAGGCGCAAAGGACCGCAAAGAACTGCAACGGCCGTTCTTGTCCACTGCGGCTCCTCCTTGGGAGGGGCCGGCACGCCGCGTCCGT
>JBGOUY010000170.1:0-9281 GCA_041477795.1 bacterium | reverse complement strand
GCTGGCGCGCGTGCCGGTCATCGAGGCCGAGCTGTTCGCGCGGCTGCGGCGCGATGCCTTTGGCCAGGACGAAGGGCTGGGGGCGGCCTGGGTGCGGGACGCCGCGCCCTACGGCGGGGCGCTGGCGCGCCTGGCCCGCTACGAGACGATGCTCGAGCGCAACGCGGCGCGGCTGCTCGCCGAGCTGCGCCGCTTGCAGGGCGAGGGCCGCATAGGAGAGAACCGCGCTGCCCGCGACGCCAGCGCTTCCGGCTCCGGGGCAGCCGAGTGGTGGGAGCGCGCGGCGGAGCGCTGGCCCGGCGCGCCGCCGATCACGCTGCGGCGGCCGGGCGCGCCTGGCCCGCTGGTCTCCCCCGCCTTGGGCGGGGGTCGGGGGGCGGCCCCGGCGGAATTTCCAAACGAAGCCGCTGGCGTTACGAAGCCCCGCCTCACGGAGCCCCGCCTCACGGAGCGCCACCTCACAGAGCCGAGTGCTGCGGGCCCTGCCCTGGGCGGCGCCGCGGGGACACCGATCGCAGCACCGGCGAGGAGAGCTGAAGCTCCGGCATCGCCAGCGCGGACGTCGTGATCGTCCAGACGCGCAGCGGGCCGGGCCTATGTTCCCTACCGTATATAAAATCGTTTACACTGCTGCTAGCGTGTACCGGTCAGGCCGATTCTGCTGGGCCGGACCGGTGGGAGCGCAGCTGTCGGCGAACGATCTGGAAGTCGCCCATGCCCACCCGTCAAGGCTCTCCGCCGAACAATCTTCTCGCTGCGCTGCCTGCGAACGAGCACGAGCGCCTGAGCGCACACCTTGAGCCGGTGCAACTGCTGCTCGGCGAAGTCATCTACGAATCCGGCGGCGAGCTGCGGCACGTGTACTTTCCCACCACCGCTATCGTGTCCCTCCTGTACCTCATGGAGAATGGCGCGTCGGCGGAAATCGCGGTGGTCGGGAACGACGGGATCGTCGGCATCGCGCTCTTCATGGGCGGCGAATCCATGCCGAATCGCGCCGTCGTCCAGAGCGCCGGCCACGCGTATCGGCTGGACGGGCAAATGCTGAAGGAGGAATTCCGCCGGGGCGGAGCGCTGCAGCGTCTGTTGCTGCGATACACCCAGGCGCTGCTGACACAGATGGCGCAAACCGCCGTGTGCAATCGGCACCACTCGGTGGACCAGCAACTGTGCCGCTGGTTGCTGTTGAGTCTGGATCGGCTGCCGACGAGCGAGCTGTGCATGACGCAGGAACTGATCGCCAACATGTTGGGCGTCCGGCGCGAAGGCGTCACCGAGGCCGCTGGAAAGTTGCAGAAGGCCGGTTTGATTCAGTACAGCCGTGGCCACATCACCGTCCTGGATCGACCGGCGCTCGAGCAGCAGGCCTGCGAATGTTACCAGGTCGTCAAGAAGGAATCAGACCGCCTGCTCCCCGACGCGGTCGCGCTGTGAGCGGGTGGGGCGGTCCGCGTCGCACGCCGCTGCTCGGCGCCGGATTGGGCCGCTGGGCGGATCCAGCGGAACGATTGCACCCTGACCCTCATTCGACACCGGGATTGCGTCATCCACTCTCCTCGTGCCGCCCGTTGATCTGCGCGTCCACGTTGGGAGAGCCTCTGTGCCTCGCACGAACCACGACCCGCCAGCAAACCGGCTGATCGCGGCCCTGTCGCGCAAGGACCGTCAACATCTGCTGGGAAACTGTGAACAGGTCGACCTCAAGTTCGCCGATGTCCTCTGTGAATCCGGAAACCCGATCCGGCACGTCTACTTCCCCACGGACAGCATTGTCTCCCTGGTGATACCGGTCGCGGGGCACGCCGGATTGGAAGTGGGATTGGTTGGCAATGAGGGCGTGCTTGGCATCCCCCTCTTGCTGGGTGTCAACGTTTCGCCCCTCCGCGCCGTGGTGCAAGGCTCCGGTCCGGCGTGGCGAATTCAGGCGGCCCCCTTTCGGCGTGAGCTTGAGTATAGCGTCGCCCTGCAGCGGAGGCTGAATCGTTACCTTTACGTCTCGATGCGGCAGTTTGCGCAGTCCGCAGCGTGCGCCCGCTTTCACTTTGTAGAGGCGCGCCTGGCCCGCTGGCTGCTGCTGACGCAAGATCGTGCACACTCCGCTGACTTCCATGTCACCCAGGAATTCCTGGCCTATATGTTGGGTGCGCGTCGCGTCGGGGTTACCGAGGCCGCCGGCTTGCTGCAGCGCAGGAAGCTCATTGTCTACCGCCGCGGGCACATCACCGTACTCGACCGCGGGGGCCTGGAAGCTGCCGCTTGTGGGTGTTACGAGGTTGAGAAGGCCATGTACGACCAGATGCTCGGCTAGCGCGGCAGCGCGTGCGCTGCGGGTTGGCCGCAACCTTCCTGCCTCGCCGCAAGCGCAGCAGGAGCGCCCCTTCCGCGCGGCCCAGGGTGCGTCGGGCAGCAGGCCGCTCGCAGGGAGAAGACCTGCCGCAGGGCGATCCAACGCGAATCAATACAAGGGAAACTGGCCATCACAGGGCCTCTGATCCAATTCGACCCGCATCCGCCGGCGGCCTGTGTTCGCTAGCGAACAGAGCGACCGGGGTGAACGGGTGAAGCTCAATCAGGGCATTCCGCAATGGGATGTGATGTCAACGAGGGCCAGGGACCGCGCTCACAGGATTCCCGCGCCTCCATCTGGGAACCATCGGCTCAGCGCCGATTCAGCCCACCTATCGCCGTCGCAGGAGCGCCTCGCGGGCCGGCTTCACCAGCCGCCAGGCCGGCAACCGCCACGGCCGGGCTCTCCGCAGACGCCCCGCCACCTCCTCAGGACCGCCCATGAAACGAAGCGTCCGGTTTAATACGATTTTCATCCTCGTCGCCGTGTTCGGCGTGATCATCCTGCAGCAGGTCATGCATAGCTTGGTGCGCGAGACGACCCTGCCCTACAGCCAATTCCAGACCCTCCTGCGCGACGGCAAGGTGGCCGAGGTGGTGGTGACGCAGGATCGCATCCAGGGCCAGCTCAAAGCGGCGCTGCCCAACGGCGGCAAGGATTTCGTCACCAACCGCGTTCCTCGCGACTTGGCCGATGAATTGACCGCAGCCGGCGTGACGTATTCGCAGGCGGTGCCGAGCGAGTTCTTTTCGACCCTGTTCTCCTGGATCGTGCCCACGCTGCTGTTCTTCGGCGTGTGGTTCCTGCTGATGCGCTACATGGCCTCCAAGGGCGGCATGGGCGGCCAGTTCATGTCCATTGGAAAGAGCAAGGCCAAGGTCTACGTGGAGAACGAGTCCAAGGTTACCTTCGCGGACGTGGCCGGCGTGGACGAGGCCAAGGACGAACTGATCGAAGTGGTCAACTTCCTGAAGGAGCCCGAGAAGTACAGCCGGCTGGGCGGCATGATGCCCAAGGGCGTGCTGCTGGTGGGCCCGCCCGGGACGGGCAAGACGCTGCTGGCCAAGGCCGTTGCCGGGGAGGCGCACGTCCCGTTCTTCTTCATCAGCGGCTCTGACTTCGTGGAGATGTTCGTGGGTGTCGGCGCGGCACGGGTGCGCGACCTGTTCGAGCAGGCCCGCAAGCGCGCGCCGGCCATCATCTTCATTGACGAGCTGGACGCGGTCGGCCGCGCGCGGGGCCTGGGCATCGCCGGGGGCGGTCACGACGAGAAGGAGCAGACGCTGAACCAGCTCCTGACCGAGCTGGACGGCTTCGATTCCTCGGCAGGTCTGGTTCTGCTGGGCGCCACCAATCGGCCCGAGATTCTCGATCCGGCCCTGCTTCGCGCAGGACGATTCGACCGGCAGATCCTGGTGGATCGGCCCGACAAGCTCGGCCGCGTGGAGATTCTGCGCGTGCACACGCGCCGCCTGACCCTGGTGCCCGACCTGGCGCTGGAGCAGGTGGCCGCGCTCACACCCGGCTTCACGGGCGCTGACCTGGCCAACCTGTGCAACGAGGCCGCCCTGGCCGCCACTCGTCGCGGTGCCGATGACATCGGGCTGAAGGACTTCACCGCCGCCATGGAGCGCATCGTGGCCGGGCTGGAGCGCAAGAACCGCCTGCTCAACGAGGAGGAGCGGCGCATCGTGGCCCATCATGAGATGGGACACGCGCTGGTGGCCGCGAGCCTGCCCGGCACGGACCCCGTGCACAAGATCTCCATCATCCCGCGCGGCATCGGAGCGCTGGGGTACACGCTGCAGCGGCCCACGGAAGACCGCTTCCTGATGCGGCGCGAGGAGCTGGAGGCCAAGATGACCGTGCTGCTCGCCGGGCGCGCGGCCGAGCAGCTCGTGTTCCAGCATCTTTCGACGGGGGCCTCTGACGACATTGCAAAAGTCACGGACATCGCCCGCAGCATGGTCACCCGCTACGGCATGGACGACGCGCTGGGCAGCGTGGCCTACGAGACCGAACCGCACCGTTTCTTGGGGCCGCTGGGCCAGCAAGAGCCGCGCCGCTACAGCGAGCAGACCGCGCGCGAGATCGACGAGGCCATCCTGCGCCTCGTGGAACAGGCCCAGCAGAGGGCTCTTGAAATCCTGCGCGGCAATGATGCGTTGCTGCGCGATGGCGCGCAGCGCCTGCTGACCAGGGAAACACTCGACGCCGACGACCTGCGCCCCCTCTTCGAGCGTTTGCGTCGTGATCTGGAAGAGGACCCCAGTTCGCGTGCCGCCGTGGGATAGAGGACTTGCATCTTCGCCCGCCCCGTGCAAGGAGATGGGGCATGCATCGGCGGCTCGTAGCAGAGATCGTCGGACTCAGGATCCTTGGCTTTCCGCGTGGGAAGCGGTCGCTCAGGCCTTGGCTCCCGACGCGATGCCCGGAATGTGGGCCGTGCGTTCGCTGCCGAACAGAACGATCGGCGCGAAGGGGTAATGCTCAAGCAAGGCATTCCGCAAGGGGATTTGTTGTCAACGAGGGACAGGGAGGTAGCGATAATGACCAACGAGACTTCGGCTAAATTGAAGTTTGGAGGTTGGGGCATTGTTGTTGGGGCGGTGATCGCGATGATCATCGGCTTCACGTGGGGTGGCTGGGTGACAGGGAGCACTTCCAAGGAAAAAAGCGACGCAGCAGTGCTGGCGAGTCGCTCCGCAATCTGTGTCGCCCAATTCATGAAGGCGCCGAACCACGAGGATCAGCTTAAGGCGCTTCAAGCGACCGATTCGTGGAAGCGGAGTGAATTCGTCGAAAAAGGCGGCTGGGACAAGATGCCCGGGGAAACGACGGCCAATGTTTCCGTGTCCCGCGCTTGCGCCGATGGGATTGAGGTCCTCCTCGCGAAGTAAATCGATCCGTCTGCTCGTTCGGTGCAACGATTCGTGTCAGTGATGAATCGTTTGCACCGAATCGACTGGGTGCCCCATGCGGGATTCCCGCTTCGACGAACTTCGCATTATCAATTCAGATGCACCGCGCTCTCGACTCAGCGCCATCGTCGCGAGGATCGATCGCGATGCCGGATCGACTCGCTGCCTCAAAGCTGGGCTACGATCGCCGGCGTCGGCTCCGATGCTCCCGGCCGCCTGAGGGGATTACGAGCGTCGGGTCATGTTCACACCGGTCAGTCGCTCAGCGTGCGTTCCGATGGCTGGCCCAGCCTGCGTCCGGCCGGGGGCGGCAACGTACCGATCCTGTGCTGCCGGCCTGCGTCGCCGCGTGCACCGCAGCGAAACCAGCGTCAGCACGAGCACCGTCACCACAATGGGCCGCTGCAGGAGCGCCAGCGGCTGGTCGCCGGAAAGAACGATCGTTTGGCGGAAGTTGATCTCGAGACTCGCGCCCAGCGCAAACCCGATGATGAAATCTGCAAAGGAGAAGTCGAATACGCGCAGGAAATAGCCCAGCAGCGCGAACACCCTCATGCCGGCCACGGAGAACAGGCGACTGACGTTGTTCCGGGGTGCATTGACCCGATCGCCTTGGATCGCGCCAACCTCGTAGGCCATGATCAGCCAGCGCTTCACCAGGATTTCCCGGAACGGCACAAGCGAGGGGATGGGCCGCACTTCGTGACCCTGCTCCTCCAGGCGGGCGGCCGACGCTCGCCGCGTCGGAGGCGGCGCGCATCCGGAAGCCAGTTCGCATTGTGGTCGAGATGGGAAAGGACGCCGGCGGATTTGGGTCCGCCGGCGACTGGCTCAGCCTTTCGGCCAGATCGGTTTTGCCACCGCGAGCCGGTCCGGGAAGACCGTCACGGGCACCCCGTTCTGCCACTGAATGATGGTCAGACCGGCACCAACGCGCCGTCCAGCGCTGTCGAACTTGATCACGCCGCCCGGATAATAGGGCGAGGGGCCTTCGTCCAGATTGCGAATCGCCTCGGCCACCGCCTCGCGGTCCGCCTTGCCGGCCTTCTCCAGCGCCGCCTTGAGGATCCACATGTCGCCGTAGGTGGAGATGGCGTTTTGCGTCATCCACGGCTCGTTGTAGCGCTGCTTGAGCCGGGCGATCATCGCCTCGTGGCCCTTGGAGCCCCAGTTCGCAACCACCGCCATGACGCCCTGCAGCGCGTCCTTGCTCATCGAGTTGAGCAGGTCGGGCTCCGCGATGGCAATCCCGAAGGAAATCGTCGGAATCTTGCCCTGACCCAG
The DNA here is from genome assembly GCA_041477795.1 of bacterium. Taxonomy (GTDB): domain Bacteria; phylum SAR324; class SAR324; order SAR324; family JACQKK01; genus DATFMP01. The sequence goes on along the minus strand of JBGOUY010000170.1, from coordinate 2,729 downwards.
CCCGAACTCGTTCATCTTCTCAAGCATGAGCTTGGCGTCCGAGATCACCGTGGGCAGGAAGAACAGCATGTCAGGGCGCGTCGCGCGGAGCTTTTGCACGAGCGGGGTGACATCCGCGAGCGGCGGCGTGAACGTTTCGTCAACAACGAGCTGGATTCCCAGCTCCTTCAGCAGGTGCTCCTTCATCGGCTTGACCGACGATATGGACGCGGCCGTATTGTCGGTGATGACGGCAACGGTCTTCGGGCGCTTGCCTGAGGCGGCTTCAGCGAGCTTGACCAGCATCGGCAGCGCCTGCTCCGCCTGGGAGCCGGAACTGGCCGAGGTCTGGAAAATGTATTTGAAGCCGCGCTGCGTGAGGAGGTCCGAGTAGGAAAGCGTCAGCATGGGCAGCTTGGCGCGCTCGGTCACCTCTGTCACCGCCAGAGTGAACGAACTGAGATAAGAGCCCGTGCCCGCCACCAGGTCAGGATAATCGGCGACCATGCGCTGCGCGGCATTCTTCGCCTTCTCCGTGGTGTCTCCACAATCGAGCACCACCAGCTCCAGCTTGGCGCCGCCCAACGATTTGATGCCGCCCTGGGCGTTGATGTCCTCGATCCCGCAACGGGGCGACGGGGCGCAGCGAGAACGGCAAAAGCAACAGCGGGTCGCGCAAAGGCGCAAAGGCGCCACGCACGGCAACCGCAACGGCAACTGCGCTCGCGCAAAGACGCAAAGGCGCAAAGCACGGCAACGGCAAGGGGGAGGAACAGCAACAGCAACGGCAAGGGGAACCGCAGATGGACACAGATGAACGCAGATGGAACGGCAACGGCGGGTCTCGCGCAAAGGCGCAAAGGCGCAAAGAACAACAGGCGCAAAGAACAGCAACGGCAAGGGGTGGAACAGCAACGGCAAGGGGAACCACAGATGAACGCAGATAAACGCAGATAGAACCGCTACAGCAACAGCAACGGCAAGGGGAACCGAGGATGGACGCGGTGGGGCGGCGAGGGCGGGGTGATGTTCACACCAACAACATTGAGAACGTCTGGGGCCTGCTCAAACGGGCCGTGGTCGGGACTTTCCATCACATGAGCGCCAAGCTCTCGATGCCTACCCGGATGAACTGGAATGGCGCTTCAACAACCGCGAGAACCCCTGGGTGTATCGCGACACGGTCCGCAAACTAATTGCGTCGGACAAGCTGGAATACAATACACTCACAGCTTAGTCTAGTTTAGTTTGTGCATTGCCATTGGGAGCCTTACATAACGCTCTCCTTGATTGCTTACAGTAATGCGAATGCTCATATAGCCGTACCAGCATTCCAATGGCCCAGTATATTCCAGTCTAATTTCCATTCTAATGGTACTGCCATGTGTGCATTCCTGATCCTGATGAAACTCGATTACTACTCCGCCTCTTTGGATATTTGTGCTTGAATTTTGGAGGTTTAAAGTTGGCAACAGCAATTTGCGAACAAACATGCCAGACTTTTCTCCGTCCTCGAATCTTCCGAATCGCCAAGTTCTCTGTACAAATCTTGCGTCAATTTTACGAATCAGAATTGAGCGCTTCGGTGTAACTATTATCCAAAGTGGTTCTTGCTTCGATTGATCCCAATGGAGGTATGCCCTGGGTTTGGAAAAACCATATTCAAAGAAACGCGCCGACAAAAGTCTCTTTTGCCACCACGCCGAGGACGCGTGTCCAATTAAGGCAACAACCGCCGTAGCAATCAGGAAATTGAAAAATTGGAATACAGGCATTTGACCGATATTCGTATCGGTCAGCCAACTCCATATTTTACAAAATAAGTGTTCCATAATGCTATCAAAGACAGATCAAATTTGAATACGCCGCTAGAGATTCACCTTATCTTGACTCAGTAATGCCTGTTCCCCTGATGACCTCATGTGTAACCACTTAGCCTATAGTAATTCCAGGAATTCCTCCGTCGAAAAGCCAGCCTGCTCGACAATGGACTCCAGCGTCCGGCGTTTCAGATCGCTGCGATGGAACGGCAGCGTGAGCGCAATGCCGGACGGTGCGGGTGCTTCAGAATGGTGTGGCTGCCCGAGACGTGGTGGACGAAGAACCCGCCGCGTTCCAGCGCGCGCAGCACTTCACGGGGCTTGAGGACAGGCAGGCGCTGCATTAGCGAGCTGCGAGGGCCACGGTGACTTTCTCGTTGACGGGGTCGAGCCGGATGTCCTTATCCGAGGGCGGCGGCAGCCCGTCTTTGTCCAGGCTTTCCAGGTAGCCGCGAATGGCGTCCCTTGCGTTCGCGCGGGCCTCTGCCAGGGTATCGCCTTCCGTGACCAGTCCCGGCAGGGCTGGGCAGGTCGCCACGTAGCCGCCTTCCTCGGCCGGTTCGAACAGCACGGTGAAGCTGTATTCCCGTGTTTTCATTCGCTGCCTCCGGTTCGGCGTGGCGGCCTGTCCTTAACTATGTTGCGAGTATAGTCGCACCCGACCCCAAACCGAAAGTGGTGGAGCCGGCGCCAGCCGGCGGGGGCCTGTCCCGAGCGAAGTCGAGGGGTGAGGATGCGGCACGCGTCCGCGCTCCTGGACATTCCGCGCTTTTCATGGTATACAAATGTATCCCACCACCTTTCCCATCCTGGGGGCGCGGGGGAGCAAGCTCCCCCGCTCGCTGTTGCTGTTGCCCTCTCCGCAAGGTGGAGAGGGCCGGCCCGCCGGATGCGGGCCGGGGTGAGGTCGCAGTTCAAATTTCCAAACGG
>JBGOUY010000020.1:0-25255 GCA_041477795.1 bacterium | reverse complement strand
CCTTGACATCGCACCTTGACATCGCACCTTGACATCGCCCCGCCATCCCCGTTAGAGGCAAGGGACGTGCGCGCCTGTCGCTCCCGCCGGGGGCGCTGGGGCGGCCGTCCCCGACCTGCTTAGCGGAGCCTGCACCCATGTACCGAACGCTCCCGACCGTGGCGCTCGCGCCGACGCGTCCGCGGGCTGCGCTGGCCCGTCTCCCGGCCGCTGCCGTTGCGGCGCTGCTGGGTCTGGTGCTGCTGTACGGCGTGGGCCTGGCCCAGCCGCTGGTGCTGCACAACGCCACCCACGATAGCCGCCACGCCCTCGGATTTCCCTGCCACTAGCGCCGCCCCCGTGAGCCTGCTGCGGCGCATCGGGGGGTCGGCCCTGGCCGGTGGCTTCGCCGCCGGGCTGCTGCTCTTCGCCCTGCAGTCGGTGTGGGTGACGCCCCTCATCCACCGTGCGGAGCGCTACGAGACCGGCCCTGCGCACGGCGCCAATGCCGCGCTCCCCGCCGCGCCGGCCAGCCCAGCCGCGGCCAGTCCGCCCACAGCGGCGGTGGGCGCGGCACCGGAGGAGGGCTGGGCGCCGGCCGAGGGCTTGCAGCGCATGGGGCTCACGGTGGTGTCCGACGTGCTGGCGGCGGTGGGCTTCGCCCTGCTCCTGCTGGCCGGCATGGCCATGCGTGGGGCGCCGGTGTCGATGCTGAGCGGGATCCAGTGGGGCCTGGCCGGCTATGCGGCATTCGTGCTGGCGCCCGCGCTGGGTCTGCCGCCGGAGCTTCCCGGCGCGGCCGCGGCCGGGCTGGCGGAGCGCCAGCTCTGGTGGGCAGGCGCGGTGCTGGCCAGCGCGGCCGGACTGGCGCTGCTCACGTTCGCTCCGCGCTGGGTCAAGCCGCTGGGGGTGCTGGCGCTGCTGGCGCCCCACGCCGTGGGCGCTCCGCGGCCCCCGCTGGACGTGCCGGAGCTGCTGCCCGCCGCCCTGGCGGGGCAATACGTGGCGGCGGTGCTGGTCACGTCGGCGGTGTTCTGGGCCGTGCTGGGCGGCGCCTGCGCCTGGCTCCTGGAGCGGCACCGCTGAGCCGGGCGGTCGGCGCTTGCGAGGCGGCGCTGCGCCGGCTTACGGGGGCGGTGCAGGCGGCGCGGACGCGGGATGCGCTCGCGCCAGGGCCGGGTCCGGTGCGGCCGTGGTCAGGTAGATGCCCCCCACGATCAGCGCAATGGCCGCCCCGTGGTACCGGTGCAGGCGCTCACCCAGGAAGGCGATCGCCAGCAGCGTCGTGAAGACCGGGTGCAGGTGCAGGAACAGCCCGGCCTTGTTGGCCCCCACCCTCGGTACCGCGCTGTTCCAGAACACGTAGGCCAGCAGCGAGGCGAAGACGGCCATGTAGACGACCGCGCCCACGGTGGCTGGCGTGAAGCGCATGTGCCCGCCCCTGGCCACGTCCCACCCGTAGAGCGGCAGCATCAGCACCACGCCCACGACGCTGATGGCGGCCAGGAACACCAGCGCATCCAGCTCCGCCGGGCGGCGCTTGAGCAGCACCGTGTAGAGCCCCCAGATGGGCACTGAGAGCAGCGCCCACAGGTCGCCCGGATTGAAGTGCAGTTGCAGCAGCACCCCCAGCTCCCCGCGCGTGACGATGGCCAGCACGCCCCCCAAGGACAGCGCGATCCCCAGCGCCTGCCGCCACGAGATGGTGTCGCGGAACAGCAGCCAGGAGATGCACACGATGAAGATGGGGCTGGTGGAGTTGAAGAGGGCCGCGTTGACGGCGGTGGTGTACTGCAGCGCCAGGTAGACGAACTGGTGGAACAGGGTCACGCCAATGAAGCCCAGCGCCAGCAGCAGCAGCCAGTGCCGCCGCACGAGGGGCCAGTTGCGCCGCAGGCGCGGCGCGGCGAAGGGCGTCAGCAGCAGCAGGGCGATGCTCCAGCGCCAGAAGTTGAGCCCGATGGGCGTCACGTCGGCGCGCAGGGCCCGCCCGAGCAGCCAGTTGACCGCCCAGAACAGCATGGCCAGCGTCATCAGGAGATAGGGCGCGTTCAGCCGGCGCATGGAGTGCTCCGGCCGTGCGGGCGGCGGTGCAATGCTTCGGGCGACCGGCCGGCCCTGCGTGTCGGCTGCCATTCCCTGGACGGCGAGCGCTTCATCCCGCCTCAGGCTGCCAGCAGGGCAATGGCGCGGGCACGGGCGGCCGCGGCGCCGCCCGCATCGGCGAGCGCCTCCAGCGCCTGGCCGTAGCGCTGCCAGCTCCAGGCGCTGCTGGGCTTGGCGGCGGTGCGCCCGGCCAGCAGCTCGCGCGCCAGGTCGTGCCGGCCGGCCTGCAGCGCGGCCACCACCAGGGTCTGCTCCACCACGTCGCGTTGGGCGTGGCTGCCCCCCGCGCGGTGCAACTGGGCCCGGACGCGCTGGATGCCGGCGATGGCGGCCTCGTGCCGCCCCGCGCGGAAGTCCGCCAGGGCCTGGCAGAGGGGCAGCGTCACCTCGCGGTAAACCGGCGCCCAGCTCCCCGCCGCGGCGCAGGCATCGTCCCGCAGCGAGGCGAGCTGCTCGTCCAGCGCCGGCCGCCGCCCGGCCGCGGCCAGGGTCATGGCGAAGTGCATGTCGTTGAAGGGATTGGCGTGGTCGCGCACGCGCTCCGCCGCCACCTGGGCCAGCTCCTCCCAGCGGTCGCCCACCGGCACCCCGTACAGCTCCAGCCGCCACAGCAGGGACGCCGCGTTGTGCATCACCAGGTAGAAGTCCAGCCGCCCCGTGCGCACGTGGGCGTCGTACAGCTCCAGCACGGCGTCGAACTGCGCCAGCTCCAGGTGGTACAGCGCGCGGTGCCACCACAGGTGATTGATGAAGTCGTTGGCTCCGCCCCAGTGCGACTGGAGGCCGTCCAGCCAGGCGACGCCCTCGCGGTGCCGGCCCTGCATCTCGATGACGTGGGCCACGGCATGGGTGCCCCAGTGATCCGCCGCATTCAGCGCCACGCTGCGGCGCCCGACGGCCTCCGCCTGCGCGTACTGGCCGCACTCCTCCAGCCCGAAGGCGTGCATGCCGAGCAGATAGTGGTAGCCGGGGGTGCTCGGCTCCCAACGCGGCAGCACCGCCGCCACGCCGTCGCGCAGGCGCTCGCGTTCGCCGCGCCAGAACTGGAACAGGTGCGCCATGCGCACCGCCAGCAGGTCCAGCGGCCAGCGCAGCAGGATGGCTTCCAGCACGGCCAGGGCGCGCGTGAGGTCGCCGGCGATCCAGGCGCGCAGCGCTGCGCCGTGCTGGCGCTCGCGCTCGCTGGCAGCGGGCAGGAGCGGCTCCGCGCCGGCCAGCGCCTTGCGCGCGGCGGGCAGCAGCGCGCTGTTGCCCATCAGCAGCAGCAGGTAGCCGCGCAGCACGTGCGCGTAGGCGCACTCCGGGTCGGCCGCCAGGGCCTGCTTGACGAGGTCCGCCAGGTCCAGCTTGAAGCCGGCGTAGGAATCGGCCACCTGGGACAGCGCGTGCGCCGCCTCCGCGCTGCGCGTGCTCAGTTCCAGGCCCCGGGCATCGGTGAACATGGCGGCCTCTGCTGCGAGTGCTCGGATCGCGGGCGTGCGGGCGCACGCTCAGGCGGCGCCTGCCGCGCACCGCGTTGGGGGGCCACGCTACCGCCGGGCCGCCGGGCCTGTCAAACCGGGGGCGGGGTGTCGGCCGCGGCCTTCGAGACGTCCCGCGGCGCGGGACTCCTCAGGCGCGCGGTCTGTGGTGACGCGTTGCACACGACCGGCGCTCAGGCCGCCAGCGCCAGGATCGCCAGCACGTCCTCCGGCCCGCGGATGGGCGGGGATCGGTGTGGATCCAGCGGTCCTGCATGGAATGCCCGGCCACCGCGCGGAAGCGCTCCGGCCCCACGCCCGCGTTTCCCGCCGGGGAGCGCGCGGATGGCTCCGGGCGGACCTATCGAGTCGGCGTGGACGGCCCAGGCGCTGGGGTGCCGGCGGAGGCGGCGCCATCCAGGTACTTGCGGCCGCGACCCGCCGAACGGGCCGGCCAGAGGCCCTGGGGCCTGAAGATCATCAGCACCATCAGCAGCAGCCCGAAGGCCAGCAGGCGATACAGCGCCAGCTCGCGGAACGCCTCCGGAAGCACGACGATGATTCCCGCGCCGAGGATCACACCCAGCACGTTGCCCATGCCGCCCAGGATGACCATGGCCAGGATGTTGATCGACTCCTGCAGCAGGAAGTTGTCCGGAAACACCGAGCGCTGCCAGGAGGCCAGCAGCCCGCCCGCCACGCCGGCGAAGGAGGCCCCGATCACGAAGGCCTGCAGCTTGGCCACGGTCGTATTGACCCCCATCGCCTCGGCTGCCAGCTCGTCCTCGCGGATCGCCTGCCAGGCCCAGCCGATCTGCGAATCGCGCAGGCGCACCGCGATCAGCAGCACCAGCAGCAGCACGGCGAGGAACAAGTAGTAGTAGTGCACGTTGCGGCTGGCGACCAGCCCCAACAGGGAGGGTGGGTCGATGGAGATGATGCCGTTGGGCCCGCCGGTGATGTCGATCGGGCGGTCCAGGTTGAGGAGCAGCAGGTAGGTGATCTCGCCAAAGCCCAGGGTGACGATGGCCAGGTAGTCCCCGCGCAGGCGCAGGGTCGGCCCGCCGATGACGATGCCCGCGATCGCTGCGACCCCGATGATCACCGGCAGGATCAGGAGCGTGGGCAGGTGGATGCCGAAGTGGGTCGAGGCCAGGAACGCGTAGACGTACGAGCCGATCCCGAAGAACGCCACGTAGCCGATGTCGAGCAGGCCCGCGAAGCCCACCACGATGTTGAGGCCCAGCGCGAGCATGGCGTACAGGCACACGCGCGCCAGGACGGAAACCACGTATTCGTTGGGCGCGACGATCGGCGCGGCCAGCGCCGCCAGGAGCAGGGCGGCCTTGCCCACGCGCCGCAGGCGCTCCGCGTTCATACCTTCCTCCAGTCCGCCAGCCGCTCGCCCAGCAATCCCTCAGGACGGAACACGAGCATGCCGATCAGCACCAGGAACGCGATCACGTCCTTGAAGGCCGGGTTGATGAACGTCACCGAAAGGCTCTCGATGAGGCCCAGCAGCAGCCCGCCGAGCATCGCCCCGCGGATGTTTCCGATGCCGCCGAGCACCGCGGCGGTAAAGGCCTTCAGGCCCGCCGAATAGCCCATCAGGAAGTCGATCTGGGTGTAGTACAGGCCCACCAGCACCCCGGCCGCACCCGCCAGGGCCGAGCCCAGGAAGAACGTCATGCCCACCACCAACCCCACGTTCACGCCCATCACCTGCGCGATCTCGCGATCCTCCGCCACGGCCCGGATGCAGCGGCCCAGCGAGGTGTGCTGCACCAGCAGGTGCAGGCCCCACATCATCGCGCTCGCCACCGCGATCATCACGACGATCAGATAGGACACGCTGACGCCGAGCAGCTCGAAGCGCCAGTCCGCCGGGAACAGCAGGTGGGTCATGTACACCTTCATGCGCGCGCCCTGCGTCAGCATGACGGCGTTCTGCAGGAAGATCGAGGCGCCCACCGCGCTGATGAGCGGGGCCAGGCGCGTTGCGCCGCGCCGGTACAGGGGGCGGTACGCCACGCGCTCCAGGAACATCCCCAGGCCCCCGCAGAGCAGCATCGCCGGCAACAGCAGGAGCGGCAGCACCCACACCGGATTCAGGCCGCCCACATGGGCATTCTGCAGCAGCGCCAGGACGCCCCAGCCGATGTAGGCGCCGATCATGAAGACCTCGCCATGGGCGAAGTTGATCATCATCAGCACGCCGTAGACCATGGAGTAGCCCAGGGCCACCAGGCCGTACACGGTGCCCAGGGCGATGCCGAACAACAACTGCTGCGGCAGCATGGCAAGCAGGTCCATCGCGCTTATCCCTCTCCCAGGTAGGCTTGGCGGATGTCGTCCGATTGCAGCAGCGCGGCGGCAGTGTCGTGCAGCACGATATTGCCGTTCTGCAGCACGTAGCCGCGGTGGGCGATGGACAGGGACACCGTGGCGTTCTGCTCCACGACGAGGATCGTGGTGCCCTGGCGGTTGATCGCCTGGATGATGTCGAACACCTGGTCCACCAGCGCCGGCGAGAGGCCCATGGACGGCTCGTCCATCAGCAGCAGCCGCGGGCGCGCCATCAGCGCGCGGCCGATGGCAAGCATCTGCTGCTCACCGCCGGAGAGCGTGCCGGCGTACTGCTGCTCGCGTTCGCGCAGGCGCGGGAACAGCTCATAGATGCGTTCGAGGTCCTGCGCCAGTTCGGTGCCGGGCGCGTGGCGGCGGGTGTGCGCGCCCATCTGGAGGTTCTCCCACACGGTCATGCGGCCGAACACGCGGCGCGCCTCGGGCACCAGCGAGATGCCCCGCCGCACGATCTCGCCCGTGGAGAGCCCGTTGAGGCGCTGGCCCTCGAAGGTCACCGTGCCCGAGTGCGGGCGCACCATGCCCAGGATGGCCTTCATGGTGGTGGACTTGCCGGAGGCATTGCCGCCCAGCAGGCACACGATCTCCCCCTGGCGCACCTCCAGGCTCACGCCCTTGAGCGCCTGGATCGGGCCGTAATAGGTCACCACCTGGTCGATCTCAAGCATGGGCGGCCCGCCTTCCCAGGTACGCCTCGATCACGCGCGGGTCGTTGCGCACCTGCTCGAAGTTGCCCTCGACGATCTTGACCCCGTGGTCCAGCGCGACGACCCGGTCGCAGATGCCGCGCACGAGCTTCATGTCGTGCTCAATGAGCAGGATCGTCACGCCGCGCTCGCGGATGCGCAGGATATCGTCCATCAGCTCGCGCGTCTCGGTGGGGTTCATGCCGGCGGCCGGCTCGTCCAGCAGCAGCAGGCGCGGCTGCGTCGCCATTGCGCGGGTGATCTCCAGGCGCCGCCGGTTGGCATAGGACAGCGATATCGCCAGTTCCTCCGCCCGAGGCCGCAGGCGCTCGCCAAACAGCCCCAGCAGCTCCAGGGCGAGCCGGCGCGTTTCGGCCTGTTCCGCGCGGGCCGAGGGCAGCCCGAACAGGACGCTGGCCAGGCCGGCCCGCGTGCGGCAGGTGCGCCCGACCATGACGTTCTCCACCACCGTCATCTGGTTGAACAGGCGCTGGTTCTGGAACGTGCGCGCAATGCCCAGCGCGGTCACGGCATGGGGCCGCAGCCCGAGAATCTCCCGCCGCTCCGGGCCGAACTCCACGCTGCCGGCCGTCGCGCTATAGAGCCCCGTGATGACGTTGAAGATCGTCGTCTTGCCCGATCCGTTGGGCCCGATCAGGCCGATGATCTCCCCCTCGGCTGCGTTGAAGTCAAAGTCGTGCACCGCCCGCAGCCCGCCAAAATCCTTGCTCAGCCCGTGTGACTCCAGGACGGACATGGTCGCAGGGCCTTGGGTCGGAGTGAGGGCCGGCAGTAGTGCGCACAGCCGCGCATTGCGTGCGCGGCCGGTGCGGCCGGCGCCGGCGCATAGGCCGACGGACGTGAAGACTGGGTGCCGGCAGGGGCGCGGAGGCCCCGGCCGGCGACTGCAAGGCGGCGAACCCGCGCCGGGCTCGCTACTTCTTGACGACGGTTTTCAACTGCACGAAGCCCGCGCCCTTCACCTGGTACACGTACACCGTGGGCGTGGCCACATCTCCCTTACTGTCGAAGGAGAGGGGCTGGCCGAGGATACCCTTGAAGTTCTTGGTGGCGCGCACGGCATCGCGGATCGCCACCCGGTCGGCCTTGCCGACCTTCTTGATCGCGCTCAGCAGGATATTGGCGCTCTCGTAGGCGAGCGGTCCGTAGGAGCTGAGCGTGCCGTACTTGGCCTCGAAGGCCTTCACGAACGCGGCGCCCGTCGGCACCTTTTGCATGTCGGGCACCAGGAACGTCACGTAGTTGCCCTCGGCCGCGCCGCCGGAGGCCTGGATGTAGTCCACCGGCTCAAATTGGCCATCCGGGCCGATCATGTGCACCTTGAGCCCCACGTCGGGCAACTGCTTGGCGAGCAGCGCGGCGTCCGGCGCCCACACGCTGGCAAAGATGATGTCAGTGTTCTTGGGCACCGTGCCGAGAATGGCGCGGAAGTCCTTGTCCCCGGCCCGGATCACGAAGCGCGAGACCTTGATGCCCATCGCCTTAGCCTGCTTTTCCGCTTCGTCCGCGGCGCCACGGGGTCCGGCCGTGCCGTCATCGAAGAGGGCGATGTTCTTGACCTTCAGCTCGTTGACCGCGAAGATGATGCCCGCCGGGCCCTGGAAGTCGTCACGGGCGCAGACCCGGTTGATGGACTTCAGGCCGCGATCGGTCACTTTGGGGTTGGTGCAGCCCGGCGTGATCATCGCCATGCCGACGCGCTCGAGAATCTCGGACACCGGCAGGCAGGTGACGCTGGTAATGCCCCACACGGCACCCAGGATAGCCGGATCGGCGGCAACCTTCTCGCCGGCGGCCGAGCCGACCTGCGGATTGCCCTGGTCGTCCGCTTCCACCACCTCGATCTGCTTGCCCAACACCCCGCCCTTCTTGTTCCACTCCTCCGCGGCCAGCTTGACCGCGTTGGCCACTTCCTGGCCCTGCTTGGCGAGGGCCCCGGTGAGCGGCGCGCCCACCGCGATCTTGATCGTCTGCTGGGCCGCTGCGCCGTTCGCTCCCAGCGCCAGCGCGAGCACCAGCCCCGCGAGGCCCTTGAGAAGCATTGTCTTGAGAAACATTGTCTTGAGAAACATCGTGCGGCACGAATACGCCATGCGAATCATGCGGATCCTCCCTTCTGTGATTGGGCCTGGGTGGGGATGCAGGCGGCGAGTCGGTCGCATACGGCAATCCCGCCAGGCCAGACGTACCTCGCCGGTTATCGGACCGTGAGCACGATAGAGATCACTGCGTCCTGCGATAGTCAAGCGGGTGTTGTCGCGGTAAGGCACGGCCCGTGGCGGGTCCGCGGCAATCGGAACGCGGGGCGGGCGCCGGCAACGTCAGGCCAGCGCCTCCACCTGCACGCGGCAATCCTGGAACAGCGCGCCGCCGCCCAGGTCGGTGGTATCGGCGCTGATGAGGCGGTTCACGTTGCCGCGTCCGGAGCCCAGCGCCTCGTGATCGCGCGGCCACCACACGGCCTCCGCCACGCTCACGCCGGGCTGCACGTCCTCGGTCACCTCCACCGTCAGGAAGCACTCGCCGCGGTCGTTGAAGACGCGGGCGCGGTTGCCATCGGCCAGCCCCCGCGCGGCCGCATCGGCGGGATGGAGGCGCAGGCAGCCGCGCCGGTCCAGCTTCTGCGAGGAGGGCGTGTTGGCGAAGCTGGAGTTGATCAGGTGGTGCGCGTGGGGCGTGCAGAGCTGCAGCGGGTAGCGCACGGTGCTCCCATTGCCCGGCTGGCCGTTGCCCTCGTGCCCATTGCCCTCATGCCCCTTGCCGATGGGGCCCTCCGGCGAGGGCCGGTATTCGGGCAGCGCGGAGAACCCCTGCTCGGCCAGCGCGGCGGAGACGAACTCGAATTTGCCCGAGGCCGTGGCCAGCTTGCCCGTGCGCCAGGGCGCCACGGGCGCCTGCAGACGCAGCGGCGTACCGGCCCAGAACGCGGCGCGGTCCAGTCCGCCCGGCGGGGCCCAGTCGCTTTCCAGCAGCCGGTCGGCGACGGCGGCGAAGCCCTCCGTGTACACCGGGTCTTCGATGCCCAGGCGCGCGGCCAGGGCGGCGAAGGTGTCCAGGTTGCTGCGCGCTTGGCCCCGCGGGGCGATCGCCTGCCGCGAGTACTGCACGTAATTCGTGCCGCTCGCGGCGCCCACGTCCTCCTGCTCCAGGAAGGTCGTGGCGGGCAGCACGATGTCCGCGTAGTCGGTGGTGTCCGTGCGCATCTGCTCGTGCACGGCCAGGAACAGGTCCTCGCGGCGCAGCCCGGCGTGGACGAGGTTCTGCTCCGGGGCCACCGCCGCGGGATTGGAGTTGTAGACGTAGAGCGCCATCACGGGCGGGTCGCGGCCGTCGGTCAGCGCGCGTCCCAGTTGCAGCATGTTGATCGTGCGGGCGGGCGGATCGTCCGGGCGCGGGGCGGTCAGGTGGGCCAGGTTCAGGTGCCCGCTGGCCCAGCCCTGCCGCATGAAGCCGCCGCCCTTGGCCTCCCAGGCCCCGGTCAGCGCGGGCAGGCAGGCGATCGTGCGCACGACCATGCCCCCGTTGCGTCGCCGCGTGGGGCCCAGGCCCAGGCGCAGGAAGGACGCGCGCGTACCGCCGTACTCGCGGGCCAGGCGCACCACGTCCCCGGCGGCCAGGCCGGTGATCTCCGCCACGTGCGCCGGGGTATACGGCGCGCAGGCGCCGCGCAGATCCTCGAAGCCCAGCGTGTAGCGGTCGATGAAGGCCGCGTCGTGCAGCCCGGCCGCGATGATCTCGCGCATCATGCCCAGCGCCAGGGCGGCGTCCGTGCCCGGGCGGATGGGCAGGTACCAGTCCGCCTGGCGCGCCGTGTGGTTGCGGTGCGGATCGATCACGATCAGCCGCGCTCCCGCTTTCCGCGCCTCGCGGATGAGCGGCAGCAGGTGCACGTTGGTGGAGACCGCGTTGCTGCCCCAGAGGATGATGAGGCGGCTGTGGGGAATTTCCTCGATGTCCGTGGCGAGCCCGGCGCCCGTCGTGTACTTCTGCCCCTCGCTGGCCTGCGTGCTGCAGATGGTGCGCGCCAGCCGGCTCGCCCCCAGCGCGTGGAAGAGGCGGTGCCCGGCGTACATGGACACGCGCCCCACCGAGCCGCTGAAGGAGTACGGCAGGATCGCCTCGGCGCCGTGTTGCCCAATCACGCGCCGGAAGTTGACCGCGATCTCGTCCAGCGCCTCTTCCCAGGAGATCGGCGCGAAGCGGCCTTCGCCCTTGGCCCCCACGCGCCGCAGCGGCGTCAGGATGCGGTCGGGGTGGTACACGCGCTCGGCATAGCGGTTCACCTTGCCGCAGAGGAAGCCGCGCGTGATGGGGTGGTTCGGGTCGCCCGTGAGCGAAACCACGCGACCGTCCTCCACGCCCACCCGCACGCCGCAGCCGTCCGGGCAGTTGTGGGTGCAGACGGCGGTGCTGTAAGTGACGCTCATGGCGGGCCCGTGCAGGCGGAGGCAGGAAGTCCGTCGCTTTCCGCAGCAATAGACGCTCCGCCGCAACTGGTCAAGCGCGTGGGCGGTCAAGCGCGCGGGAGCGTGACCAGGGCAATCGCAAACTCGCCTGCCATGCGCCAACGGCTCGGCCGGCGCGGGACCTCATTCTCCCTGCAAGCCGCGCCTGCGGCGCCGCTTGCGTCCCTCCTGCCCCGCTAGGCAGGGCAGGAGGGACTTTTCGCTACCACCGGGTTTCCAGCGCGCTTGAGAAGCCTCGCCCTGCTTAGCGGAGAGGGGCTGTATGGCTCATTCCAGGCGGATCTACGCAGCCAGGAAGCCCCCCTGCTCTGCCTAGCGGAGCAGGGGGGTTGGGGGGGATGAGGTCCCGCGCGGCGCCAGCGGCTGAGCACGCGACTCGGACGTTCCGCGCGACTCCGTGGCCAGGAGCCCGCGCCAGTCGTTGACGCGGCGCGCCCCTTCGACGTAAGGGAGGGGGCGGCTTGCAGCGCCAACCGGCAGGCGCCGCGTCCATCATTGCGGGCGTGGCCAAACGAGCCGGCACGCAGTGCGATCCCAGCGGTGCCCCACGATGGCCACGCGGAAAACGCCCCCCACCACTAGGCAGCAGGGCGACGCCTACGAGCGCCTCGTGGCGGCATGGCTGCAGCGCCAGGGCTGGCAGGTCGAGTCCATGCCGCCTTCCCAGCCCAGCTACGACCTGATCGCCACGCGGGGCAAGCTGCGGATTGCCGTGCAGGCCAAGGACCTGAAATCCAAGGCTACCGCGGCGGCGATCAAGCAATTCGCGGGCTTCATGACGAGCGCCGACGGCATTCCCTTCCACGAGGGCTGGTTCGTCACGCGCATGGGCTTCTCCCCGGGCGCCAGGGACTACATCGAATCCAACCCCCATGCCCGCATCAAGGCAATCCTGGGCCGAGCGAACTTCAGCGGCCAGGTGGCAGGCGTGTCCGCAGTCGAACAACACCGGATCGGCGTCTATACGTTCAAGGGCGGAGTGGGCAAGTCCAAGCTCGCCCTGGTTCTGGCAGGGGCGCTCGCCTACCGCAGCAGAAACGTATTCATCGTGGACATGAACCGCGCGCAGAACCTGTTTAATCTGGTGGGTCCGGAAGGCTTGTACGTGGAGCGCGGCGGCGCCACGGGCGGAACTATTTCGGTGCTCGGTCGGGACGAGTGGAACGTGCGCAAGGACGAGTGGAAGTTCGGACCCGTGCTGGACGCCGAGTTCGTGATCTACGACTGCCCGCAGTTCTTCGAGAAGCCCGCCGAACGCGCGTTCCTGCCGCACCTGAACCTGGTGCTGGCCCCCATCGTGCTCAATCCGGACGGCATCGGCACCAACCACCACGTGCTGCGGGACACCGTGAGCGAGGTGCGGGCGCACAACGCGCACGTGCCGATCGCGTTCCTCGTCAACAGTCTGCGCCCGGAGCAATTGCGCGGGCCGATGAAACAATTCCTGCTCGCCGCCACCGACGTGTTCGACGATCGCAAGGACGTGTACTTGCTCCCGCTGGATCAATTTGCCGTGCCCTTCCACCGCACCTTGGAGGAACTGGGTCAGCAACGCGCGCTGAATCCGCAAAGCCGGATGGAGATGGTGTTCTCCCGGCCGGCTCAGGACGACGTGCCCTGGCTGCGTCCGGCGCTGCGGCTCGCGGACTTGATCGTTCAGGGACACTTCTGGCGCTGACGCCGTCACGCGGCCGCGCTCGCTTCCACTCCCCGGGCACCCCGGCAAGGATGCGGGCCCCTCCACCCCACCTGAGGCGGGTGCAGCGGCCGCTGGCCCCTGCCGGAGGGCCTGCCCTGAGCGCAGTCGAAGGGTGGAGGTGTGGAGGCGGGAGACAACGCCTCCCGCCTCCGTCCAATCGTTTGTAGCGTCGGACCGCTAGCCGCTCACCGTCGCCGGGTCGCGTGCGGGCTCCACGCCGAACATGGAGTCCATCGTGACGAGACGGGCCAGGCGCTCCTCGCTCCAGCCTTCCGTGCCGGCAGGCCGCTGCGGGATGACCAGGTAGCGCGTCTCCGTGGTGGTATCCACCACGCGCAGCTCGGTGCTGTCGGGAATGTGCGTGCCCCAGGTGGCGAGCGCCCCGCGCGGGTCGCGCACGACGCGCTTGCGGTAGGTGGTGCCCTTGTACCAGGCCGGCGGCGGGCCGATCAGGGCCTGCGGCGAGCAGGAGCAGAGCGTGCACACGGTGACGTGGTGCACGCGGTCGGTGTTTTCCAGCACCTGCAGGTTCGGCGCGATGGTGAGGTCGAAGCCCAGTTCCGCCGCGGCCGCCTTGAAATCGCGCCGCGCGCGCTCGGCGAAGGCCGGATCGCTCCAGAAGCGGGCGATGAAGCGCGCGCCATTCTCCGGCCGGCGCCGCTCCTGCTCCGCCACCGCGGCCGTCACCTCGGCCTCGCTGACCAGGCCCCTGGCCTCGAGCAGCTCGCGCATCGCCGTCTCGACGACCTCGAACGGCACCCCGTAGAGGCGGTGCGGCTGACCTTCCGGATGGCCCGGGTGCCCGTGGCCGTGTTCGTGCTGGTCGCTCATGGGAGGCTCCTCGCTCAGTCGGCCCGTTCGAGCCAGTGTTCCAGGATGTCCGCGTCAAGAACGTCGTGGCGCGGCCCGCGGTAGCCGGGCCACAACTCCGCCTGGACGAAGCGCACCTGGTAGATCGGCACGCGCGGCAGGCCGTCCTGGCCATAGGCCAGCGTCTCCGGGTTGCGGTCGGTGATCAGGTGCCGCACCACCACGCCGCGCTGGCCCTTGAGGTAGAGCGGCGTGCGGTGGTGGCCGGGGTGGGCCTCCGCCCGGATGCGCACACGGGTTCCGGGGCGGTAGATCGGCAGGCGCGTCGATTCGCTCATGGGGCGGCTCCCTCAATGCCCGGCTGGGGCGCCCGTGCCGTCGGAGAAGCGCCGGCTCACCTCGGCGACCTTGCGGGCCAGCTCCGCCTCGTCCAGCAGGCCCTTTTCCAGCAGGATGCGCCGGATCGATTCCACCCAGCGCTCGTAGTAGGCATAGCCCGCGTATTCGGTCTCGTTGAGGGATTCGATGCCGCGCCGCAGCTCGTCCACGCGCATGATGCGCTTGTCCGGATGCATGAGCAGGTTCAGCAGCGCGCTGACCCGCTTCTCGAAGGAGTGCATCGCGTGTTCGCTGCGGTCGATGGGCTCGTTGCCCGGCACGCCGCCCACGTCGTGGATGCCCCGGGTCAGGGGGGCGGCGGGGCGGGCAGGCGCCGCCGGCTTCGCCACGGCGCGCTTGGGCGCCGCTCGCTGCGGGATCGTGCGCCGGGCCGCAGCACGCTTGGGTGCGGCTCGCTTCGCGGCGCTGCGCAGGGGTGCCGTCCGTTTGCGGGCCGTCGTCCTGGCGGCAGCACGCCGGGTCGCGGCCTTGCGGGCCACGCTGCGTTGGGCGGCGGTGCGCGGCGCGGCGCGCTTGGCGGTCACGGCACGCTTGGCTGCTGTGCGCTTGGGCCCCGCTCGTTTGGCCGCAGGGCGCTTGGCGGCCACGCTGCGTTGGGCGGCACTGCGCTTGGCCGCAGGGCGCTTGGCCACGGATCGCGTGGCTACGCTGCGCTTGGCGGAGCCGCGGGCGGCGGGACGACTCGGGCGGCGCGCGGCGGCGGGTCGGGTCGCGGGGCGGCGACCGGTACGGCCTGCGGCCGGGCGGCTCTTGCCGCCCCCAGGCTTGCGGGCACGTACGACGGTGACGCGGGGCTTGCGGGCACGGGCCATGGCGGGCTCCTCCGGAGGCTCGACTGCAGCCTGTTCATACCGCGCTTCGTCCGGCGGGGCAACCTGCTGCACGGGCGTGGGGAGTTGAGCGCGGCGGCCATTGGGCTATGATGGGGCCATGCGCTCGATTCCGCGCCGGCCGCCTGCGCCGGCCTCCCCGCCCGCCGCCCGGCAGCCGCTGGAGCGGCGGATCCTGCTCACCCTGCGCGAACGCGGGCTGACACCGCCCGGTTCGCGGGGACTGGTCTGCGTGAGCGGCGGGCCGGACTCCCTTGGGCTGCTGCACCTGCTGCACGCCGCCGCGGGGCCGCTCGCGCTGCGGCTGGACGTGCTGCACTTCGACCATGGCCTGCGGCCCGAAGCGGCCGCCGAAGCGGAGTGGGTGGCCCGGCAGGCCGCCGCCCTGGGGCTGTCCTTTCATCTGCTGCGGGCCACGCACCTGGCGGGCCGGCACACGGGCGTGCAGGCCGCCGCGCGCGCCTGGCGCCGGGCCGAGGCGCTGCGCCTGGCCGCGCAATGGGAGGCGCAGTGGGTGGCGAGCGGCCATCAGCACGACGACCAGCTCGAGACGATCCTGCTCAAGCTGCTGCGGGGCGCGCACATCTCCCACCTGACGGGCATGGCCTGGCGCGAGGGCCTGTTCGTGCGGCCGCTGCTGGGGACCTCCCGCGCCGAGCTGTGCGCGTACCTGCGCGGGCGCGCTCAACCATGGCTGGAGGACCCCAGCAACCGGCGGCCGGACTACAAGCGCAACCGCATCCGGCACGAGCTGCTGCCGCTCCTGGATGCCCTGGCCGGCGGCGCCGTGGCCCGCCGACTGGAGGCGCTGGAAGCGCAGAGCGCGCAGGTGGCCGAACTGCTGGCCTTCGTGCAGGGGGCGCATCCCGTGCCGCAGAGCGCGCCGCAGGCCCGCACGCAGCAGAGCGCGCCGCAGGCCCGCACGCAGCAGAGCGCGCCGGAGGCCCGCATGCAGTGGATCGACGCCGCCGCCCTGGCCGCCCTGCCTCGCTTGCTGGCCGCGGCGACGTTGCACGACTTCGTGGTGGCGCGCCGCCCGGGCGCGTTGGCCGCCGTGCTCGTGGAACAGGCGCTGCACCTGCTGGCCGGGGGCGAGCCACACTGGAGCCTGGACCTTTCCCACGGCCGGCGTCTGCAGCGCCGCGGGGCGCGTCTGCTGCTGCAGGCCCAGGCGGAGCGCCCGGCCGTGGCCGCCGGCGCCGTCGACGAGGCGGGCACCTGGCACACCGTGGGGCCGTGGCGCGTGCATGCGTCCCCCGGCTGGCGCGTCGAGGCCGGGGAGGCGGCGGACGGAGTCAATGGAGACGATGGAGCCGGTGGAGCCGGTGGAGCGATCTTCACCCTGTACAACCTGCCGGCCGGCGCGGCGCTGCAGGTGCGCGGGCCCCGGCGCGGGGATCGCTTCCAGCCCGCCTGGAAGGCCCGCCCGGTTTCGCTGGCGGCCTTCCTGCGCAATCAGCACGTGCCGGCCTGGGAGCGGGAAGGGGTGCCGCTGGTGCTGCTCGCGGGGCGCGTGATCGCCGTCGGGGCGCGCCAGGTGGCGGCCGCCCACGCCACGCCCACGGACGCGCAGCCGCCGCTGCGGCTGGCGATCCGGCCGGCCTGAGGGGTGCCGGCCGCCGGCCGGGTCCGCCGGTCGCGGTCTGGCGGGAAATGCCGGCCGGCGCTCCGCTCCGAGAATGTTTTGCCCTTGCTCCGGATTCGGGTATAATTTTTCGTGTTTCCATGTGCTTACGCGGCCATTCGCGCCGCACGAAGGGATCGTCACTTGTCGCCATGGGCTGATCTTCGCGACCAACCCTAGCGGAGCGGTGTCTTGAATAATCTGTACAAGAATCTCGGCATCTGGATCGTGATCGGGATGGTGCTGTTCGTCCTGTTCAATCTGGTCAACACCACCCCGTACAATTCTTCGCAGATCGCCTTTTCGGACTTCATGGCGCAGGTGCGCGCGCAGAAGGTGACCGAGGTCACGATCCGCAACAACGAGATCAGCGGCACTCTCGACGACCACACGCAGTTCCAGGCCTACGTGCCGGACTACCCGACCCTGGTGCCCGAGCTGATCGAGCGCGGCGTGCGGGTGCGCTCCGAGCCGCCCAACCAAAGCGGGCTGATGCTGGCGATCCTGAACAGCTGGTTCCCCATGCTGCTCATCATCGGCGTGTGGCTGTTCTTCATGCGCCAGGTGCAGGGCGGGGGCAACCGCGCGCTCAGCTTCGGCAAGATCCGCAGCCGCCAGACCGACGCGAAGAACAATCCCATCACGTTCCGGGACGTGGCCGGCATCGAAGAGTCCAAGGACGAGCTGCGCGAGGTGGTGGAGTTCCTGCGCGATCCGCAGAAGTTCGAGCGCCTGGGCGGGGAGATTCCGCGGGGCGTGCTGCTGATGGGGGCGCCGGGCACCGGCAAGACCCTGCTCGCCAAAGCCATCGCCGGAGAGGCGGGCGTGCCGTTCTTCTCCATCAGCGGGTCGGACTTCGTGGAGATGTTCGTGGGCGTGGGCGCCAGCCGCGTGCGCGACCTGTTCGAGCAGGGCAAGAAGAACGCGCCGTGCATCATTTTCATCGACGAGATCGATGCGGTCGGCCGGCACCGGGGCACGGGCCTGGGCGGCGGGCATGACGAGCGCGAGCAGACGCTGAACCAACTGCTCGTGGAGATGGACGGCTTCGAGACCAACCTGGGCGTGATCCTGATCGCCGCCACGAACCGTCCGGACGTGCTGGATCCGGCCCTGCTGCGCCCGGGGCGCTTCGACCGGCACGTGGTGGTGCCGCTGCCGGACATCCGCGGGCGCGAGGCGATCCTCAAGGTGCACACGGCCAACGTGACCCTGGCACCCAACGTGGACCTGTCCATCATCGCCAAGGGCACGCCGGGCTTCGCCGGGGCGGACCTGGCCAACCTGGTCAACGAAGCGGCCCTGTGGGCGGCCCGCCAGAACAAGGCCGCGGTGGACCAGGAGGACTTTGAGTTCGCCAAGGACAAGGTGCTGATGGGCTCGGAGCGCCGCAGCATTCTCATCGCCGAGGACGAGAAGCGCATCACCGCCTACCACGAGGCGGGCCATGCGCTGGTGGCCGCGCTGATCAAGGAGGTGGACCCGGTGCACAAGGTCACGATCATCCCGCGCGGCCAGGCCCTGGGGCTGACGCAGCTGCTGCCCGAGGAGGACCGGCACAGCTACAGCCGGATCCAGCTCGTCGGGCAGATCGCCATGATGCTGGGCGGCCGCGCGGCCGAACAGCTCACGTTCAACCAGTTCACCACCGGCGCTTCCAACGACATCAAGCGCGCCTCGGAGCTGGCGCGGCGCATGGTGGTGCAGTGGGGGATGAGCGAGTCCATGGGGCCGGTGTCCTTCTCCAATGGCCACGATCAGGTGTTCCTGGGCCGCGACCTGATCCAGCACCACCGCTACAGCCAGACCACCGCCCGGAAGATCGACCGCGAGGTGAAGGGCATCATTTCCGGCTGCTATGACCGCGCGTTGACCCTGCTGCGCGCCCACCGCGCCGTGCTGAAGACGCTGGCGGAGGAGCTGATCGAGCGCGAGACCGTGGATGGGCAGGCCGTGCGCGAGATGGTGAGCAACTTCAAGGCGGATCCTGCGCTGGCTTCCTGATCGCCCGCCTGGGGCGGAAAGACTGCCGTCATGAACCACATCCTGTCGCTGTTGCTGCACGTCCGCCCCCAGGACATCGTGGACATCGCCCTGCTGACGGCGGTGATCTACTGGCTGCTGAACCTGATCAAGGGCACGCGCACGATCCCGATCCTGGTCGGGTTGACGGTGCTGCTGGGCGTTTACGCCATGGCGTCGTTCCTGCAGCTCGATGCCGTGGGCTGGCTGATGGACAACCTGTTCAGCTCGGCCGTGGTGATCCTGGTGGTGCTGTTCCAGACGGACATCCGCAATGCGCTGGCGCGGGTGGGCATGACCACGATGTTCCGCGAGCTGAGCGCCACGGCCCAGCGCAACCTGATCGACGAGATCGTGGAGACCTCCTACGCGTTGGCCCGGCGGCGCATCGGCGGGACGATGGTGCTGGAGAACGAGACCGGCTTGCGCAACTACATCGAGCGCGGCAAGCCGATCCATGGGGAGCCCACGGCGGAGCTGCTGCAGTCCATCTTCCACACCAGCTCGCCGCTGCACGATGGCGCGGTGATCATCACCCGCAAGGGGGAGCTGGCCGCGGCCCGCTGCATCCTGCCGCTCTCCAGCAGCTTGGTCGGCAGCTTTGCCCTCGGCACGCGCCACCGCTCCGCGCTGGGGCTATCGGAGGAGACCGACGCCGTCGTGGTGGTGATCTCCGAGGAGCGGGGCCAGGTGTCCCTGGCTCACCTGGGCCACCTGAAGCGGGACCTGGACGAACACGAATTGCGCGGCGAGATCACCACCATCCTGCAAGGCCGTGAGCCGACCGATGCGGTCTCCGAAGCTCATCCGAAAGCCCAGCCTGCCCAAGGCTAAGGCATCCGCGCAGACGCAGGCGCAGTTCCGCCGCTTCTTCACGGAGAACCTCTCGCTCAAGCTGTTCGCGCTGGCGCTCGCCGTCTTGATGTGGGGTTTCGTCGCCTCCCAGCGGCGCGGGGAATCCACGGAGATCAAGTTCACCACGCCCCTGGTATTCAAGAACATTCCGAGCAACCTGGAGGTGACCAACGCGCCCGTGCAGGCGGTGGGCGTGCTGGTGGGCGTGCAGCGCACGCAGGGCAACTCGGTGAACCCCAACCTGTTCCAGGTCACCATCGACCTGTCCTCGCAGCTGCCCGGGGAGCTGAGCTACGCGCTGACGGAAAAGAACGTCACCTACAACAACCAGCCTCCGCCGCCGGGCATGAACGTGCTGCAGATCAGCCCGGCCATCGTGCCGATCACGCTGGAGCAGGCGCTGGTCAAGGAGGTGCCGATCCGCCCGCGCTTCTTCGGGGATCTGGCGCCTGGGTATTCCATCGAATCGATCCAGATCCGGCCGCCGGTGGCCAAGGTGCAGGGAGCGAGCTCGCGGCTGGCGAAGCTGGACCACCTCTACACGCGGCCGCTGGACGTGCAGGACCTGGACTCCAACGTGGAAATGCAGGTCGACCTGGACCTCACCGGCGACCTGCGCCTGGCGCCCAAGCAGGACAACTTCTTCCACGCGTTCATCAAGGTCACGCGCAACGTGTCGCGGCTGCTGCTGCACGATATTCCGGTGATCGTGGAGAATGCAAAGCACGTCTACAAGATCAGCACCGACTCGCTGAACGTGTCCCTGGAGGGGCCGGAAGAGGTGATGCAGAAGCTGAACAAGCAGAACGTATTCGCCGTGCTGGACCTGAACAAGTACCCGCCGGGGGATTACCGGGGCCAGTCGCCCAAGGTCGTCGTGCCGGACACGGTCAAGGTGGTCGAGCAATGGCCGATCATCGACGTGTTCGTCATCAACCGGCCGGCCACACCCAAGAAAAGCGGCTGAACGACGGCCGCCACGGCATCCACGGGGGCGGCCCGTACGGGGCCCCCACCCGCCGGCAAAGTTCGGCTATACTGGCGCAAGGACAGCGACCGCACAGCCGCTGGGTGCGTCCCCCGCGGCCGACGCGTGCAGGCGGCATGGCCAGCGGCACGGCGCGTGACACCCGTGGCGCACACCCGCTCCTCGAACGGCTCCACAAGCGACCCATGAGCAAAGACATCATCATCAACCACACCGAGCTGGAAACCCGCGTGGCCGTGCTGGAAGACGGCATGGTGACCGAGCTTTACCACGAGCGCGAAAAGGAGCGCGGCGTGGTCGGCAACATCTACAAGGGCAAGGTGCTCAAGGTGCTGCCGGGCATGGAGTCCGCCTTCGTCGACATCGGGCTGGAGAAGGCCTCGTTCCTCTACGTGGACGACGTGCTGCCGGACTTCACCGTCTACGACGATTTCGACGAGGGCACGGGCGAGCGCCCCGCCGCCTCCTCCGGCAATGGCCGCGGCAAGGGCCAGCGCCCGCCCATCGATCAGCTCCTCAAGGAGGGCCAGGAGATCCTGGTGCAGGTCTCCAAGGGGCCGATCGGCACCAAGGGCGCCCGCATCACCGGCCACCTCTCCATCCCCGGCCGCAACCTGGTCTACATGCCCACCATGGACAGCGTGGGCGTCTCGCGGCAGATCTCCGACGAGCACGAGCGCCTGCGGCTCAAGGAGATCGTCAACCGCCTGCGCCCAGAAAAGTCCGGCTTCATCATCCGCACCGTCTCCGAGGGCCGCTCGGAGGAGGAATTCCAGTCGGATATCAACTTCCTGGCATCTCTCTGGGACAACATCCTCGAACAGTACAGCCAGTCCACGGCGCCGACCCTGGTGTATCAGGATCTCAGCATCACCTTCCGCGTGATCCGGGACCTGCTCTCCAACGACGTGAAGCGGCTCATCATCGACGACCCGGACCAGTTCCAGCGCGTGCGCAACTTCCTGCGCGAGTTCCTGCCCAAGTACGCCAACGTGGTGCAGCACTACAACCGCAAGCTGCCCGTCTACGACTACTACAGCATCGAGGAGGAGATCGACCGCGCGATGAGCCACAAAGTCTGGCTCAAGTCAGGCGGCTACATCGTGATCGACCAGACCGAGGCGCTCACCGCCATCGACGTGAATACCGGGCGCTTCGTGGGCAAGGCCAGCCACGAGGAGACGATCCTCAAGACCAACCTGGAGGCGGTGCAGGAGATCGTCTATCAGCTCAAGCTGCGCAACATCGGGGGCATCATCATCATCGACCTGATCGACATGGAAGCGGCCCAGAACCGCCAGCGCGTGTACCAGGCCCTCAAGGAGGAGCTGAAGCACGACAAGGCGCGCAGCAAGATCCTGCAGATCAGCGAGATCGGGCTGGTGGAGATGACGCGCAAGCGGGACCGGGAGAACCTGGGCTGGCTGCTTTCGGCCAACTGCCCGTACTGCGACGGCACCGGCCGCATCAAGTCGCTCAGCTCCATCGCCTTCGAGCTGTTCCGCGAGATCGAGCGCATGCGGCTATCGCAGCGGCACCTGGGCACGCTCACCATCAACGTCCATCCGGACGTGGCGGACTACATGCTGACCGAGGAGCGCGACTACCTGCAGAAGTTGCAGGAGCGGATCGGCCAACCCTTCACCGTGCGCTCGATGGCCGCCTACCATCATGAGCAGTTCGAGATCTACGAGTTCTGAGGCCCGCGCGCATGGCCGGCTGCCGGAGGAGGCGCCGCCGGCCGTCCCGCCGGCCGCTGACACTCAGTCCGCAGCGTTGCCGCAGACCCACCTCGTGCCCCCGCAGGCGGCCGGCAGCCGCCTGGACAAGTGGCTGGGCGAGCTGCCCGGCATCGCCTCGCGGGAGATGGCCCGTCGCCTGATCCTGCTGGGCGCGGTCTCCCTCAATGGGCGCCCGGCCGAGCCGGCCAAGCACCTGCGCCCCGGCGATGCGGTGCAGGTGCGCATCCCCGCGCCCCTGGCCAGCGCCATCCCGGCCGAGGCGACGCCGCTGGAGGTGCTGTACGAGGACAGCGCGCTGATCGTGCTCAACAAGCCGGCCGGCGTGCCCATGCACCCCGGCCCCGGTCACCGCCGCGGCACCCTGGTGAACTTCCTGCTCGCCCACTGCCGCGATCTCTCCGGCATCGGCGGGGAGCTGCGGCCGGGCATCGTGCACCGGCTGGACAAGGACACCTCCGGCATCGTCGTCGTCGCCAAGAACGACGCCGCCCACACGCACCTGGCGGCCCAGTTCAAGGCGCACACGGTGCACCGCATCTATCGCGCCCTGGTGGTGGGGCGCCCGGCCCGCGCGCGCGGCACCATCGACCTGCCCATGGCCCGCCACGCGGCGCACCGCATCAAGCGCGCCGTCACCCGCGACGGCAAGCACGCCGTGACGCACTGGGAGGTGGAGCGGCGCTACGGGCCCTTCACCCTGCTGCGCCTGAAGCTGGAAACGGGCCGCACGCACCAGATCCGCGTGCACCTGGCCCACGCGGACTGGCCCGTGCTGGGCGACCCACTCTATGGGCTCGCCCGGCACCGCGGGCTGCGCCTGGAGCCGGCCCTGCTGGAGCGCCTGGAGACCTTCCAGCGCCAGGCCCTGCACGCCGCGGAGCTGGGCTTCGCGCACCCGACGAGCGGCCAGTGGCTCCAGTTCAGCGCCCCCTTTCCGCCCGACCTGCAAGCCATCCTCGACGCCCTCGAACCTCTCGCAGCTGCCGGCTAGCAGCGCGCCGCCGCCGGGGGCCTCATCCTCCCGGCCCCCAACAGCACCTCATCCCCCTAGCCCCCCTTCTCCACGGTGCCGCCGGTTCGCCCCGCAAGCGGGGCTCACGGCGGAGAAGGGGGAACACGGCACCGTAAGTTGTACAGATTCCCTCTCCGCAGGGTGGAGAGGGTCGGCCCGCGAAAGCGGGCCGGGGCCTGTCCCGAGCGAAGTCGAGGGGTGAGGTGCTGCTGCGGAGCCGGGCGGCGACGCGCGGGGCCGCCCCCGGCCCGCTGACGCGGGCCTGCCCCCTCCAAAGGAGGGGGCTCGTGGGATCGGTCGTGGTGGGCTGTTTCCCCCCTCCTTTGGAGGGGCTGTCACGCCGAAGGCGTGACCGGGGGGAGGCCCCAGGCCTGTCGTCTTGCCGCGCCCGTGCCACGCGCGGCATACGTGACCAAGGAGGCTGCGGCGCGCCTGAGCCCCGCTTGCGGGGCGAACCAGCAACAAAGCCAGCGCGCCGCCTGAGCACCGGGGGAGTCCCATGCTCAAACCGCTGCTGTGCGCCGCCGTCGCACTGGCGTGCCTGGTCGCCGCCTGCGCGCGGAACGACGCCGTCGCCTACAACAACCGCGGCGGTGCCTACGCGGGCCTCAATCAGTACCAGCGAGCCATCGCTGACTACGACCAGGCCCTGCGCCTGGACCCCAACTTAGCCGTCGCCTACGACAGCCGCGGCAATGCCTACGCCGACCTCAAACAGCACGAGCGGGCCATCGCCGACTACGACCAAGCCTTGCGCCTGGACCCCAACGACGCCGCCACCTACTATAATCGCGGCGGTGCCTACGGAGTGATGGGTAACCGTGCCCGCGCCTACCAGGATTTACGCAGGGCCTGCGCGCTGGGTTCTCAGCCGGCGTGCGACTGGCTGACTGAGAACCCGGCGCCGTGAGGCGATCGGCCGCAGATGTCCGCCTTGCGCCCACATTTGTCCACTCTTGTCCCTGGCGCCGGAAGGCTCCTTGTGGTATCCTATGCTGGCCGTGGAGCCGCTCTGGGGGCGGCTTGGCGGGCGATGCGGGGAAATTACGAAACGAAGCCGATTGGGCGTTCGGGTGCGACGACCCCTATCCCGAAGCCCCTTTCCCCGCTAGGCAGGGAAAGGGGCTTCCAGGGCCGATGCAGTTGCCCCTCTCTGCCTAGCGGAGAGGGGCCGCCCGGCGCGAGCCGGGCGGGGTGAGGTGGCAGTTCGGGCCTGCGGAACTGCCGAGACCTCACCCCGCCCGCCTGACGGCGGGCACCCCTCTCCACCCTGCGGAGAGGGGTATCAACAGGCCGAGGCTGCACCGTGGCTGCGCAGCGGCGGGCGTTTCGGGGGGAGGGGGTGGGCAGTGGAAAAGGAGACGCGACGCTATCGCTCGTCCGCTGCGCAATGGCGCCTGCTGAAGGCACCGGCGCGGCAGATGCGCACAACACAACCGCGGCAGAGCAGGTGTTGTGGGACGGGCTGCGGGGTGGCCGGGTCGCCGGAATGAAGTTTCAGCGCCAGCATGCGATAGGAAGATTTGTCGTGGATTTCTACGCCGCCAAGGCGCGGCTGGTGGTGGAAGTGGATGGCGACATCCACGATTCACGGAAACCCGAGGACGCCGCACGAGACTCTTGTCTCCATTCACAAGGCCTGCGCGTGCTGCGCGTCCGCAATGACGATGTGCTGACGCGGTTGCCATGGGTATTGCAGTCGATCGCCCGCCTTTGCGCCAGCGGCGAGGCCAGATCCGAGTGAGCCCCACTCCGCTGGTAAGGTGTAGTTGCCCCTCTCCGCCGGGTGGAGAGGGGCAGCCCCGCAGGATGCGGGCCGGGTGAGGTGCTGTTGCAGTTGCCCCTCTCCGCCGGGTGGAGAGGGGCACGCCGGCGTGAGCCGGCGGGGGTGAGGTCGCGGCGGAGCGAGCGCGGGAGGGTGCGTGGGCCTTCTACAGCGCCAGCCCCTCGAACTGCTGGAGGGCGTCCGGGTTGGCGAGGGCGTCGCGGTTCTTGATGGCCTCGCCGCGCAGCAGCGCCCCCACGGCCAGTTCGACCTTCTTGCCGTTGATGGTGACGGGCACCTCGCCGATCTGCCGGATCACGGCGGGCACGTGGCGCGGGGTGTTGCGGGCGCGGATCGCGTCGCGGATGCGCTGCTCGAGCTCGGGCGTAAGGGCTTGGCCCGGCGCCAGCACGACGAACAAGACGAT
>JBGOUY010000046.1:0-19219 GCA_041477795.1 bacterium | reverse complement strand
CAGTCCCCCTCCACAGGGTGGGGCGGGGCAGGGGAGGGGATTCTCAGGACGCCGGCGTCGCGGCCGGAGCGGCCGCGCCACCGGCACTCTTCCCGCCGCGCGGCTTGCGGTCGGGCCGGGGGGGCGGCTTGCCGGGCCCCTTGGAATGCTTGGGCGCCTTGGCTTCCACGCCCTGCAGCGCCAGCAGCTTGCGCACGCGCTCGCTGGGCAGGGCGCCCGTGCCCAGCCAGTACTTGGCCCGCTCCACGTCCAGCGTCACCTTGTTCTCGGGCAGCAGCGGATCGTAGCTGCCCAGCCGTTCCACGAACTTGCCGTCGCGGGAGGCCCGCTTGTCGGCCACCACGATGCGGTAGAAGGGGCGATGCCGCTTGCCGCCCCGCGCCATCCGGATCACCAATGCCACGCCGTCACCTCTTGCTCTCGGTTTCCATTCGGTTTGGACTGCAACTGCCGGTTAACCGCAGATTGCGCAGATTTCACGGATTTCAGCGTCCTGTTCTCGACTTCCAAGACTCGTCATTCTGAGCGCAGCGAAGAATCCCTGTTGACAACCTCACTGCCGCAATCCCGGAAAATCAATCTGCGTCATCTGCGAAATCTGCGGTTCCAAAAACCCTACCGCATCATCGGCCCTGGCGCGCCGCCGCCGCCGGTCAAGGACTGCATCATCTGCATGGCCTTGCGCGGGTCGCCGGTCATCTTTTTCATCATCTTGCGCATCTGGCCGAACTGCTTGAGCAGGCGGGCCACGTCGCTGGGGCGCGTGCCGCTGCCCCGGGCGATGCGTTTCTGGCGGGGCATGGAGATGATGTTGGGCTGGTCCCGCTCCTTGCGCGTCATGGAACATATCATCGCCTCCGTGCGCACCAGTTGCCGCTCGTCCAGGTTGGCGCCCTTCAGGGCCGCGCCCGCGCCGGGGATCATGGCGAGCAGGTCCTGCATGGGCCCCATGCTGCGCATGGCGCGGATCTGGTCCAGGAAGTCCGCCAGCGAGAACTCGTTGCGGCTCATCTTGCGCTGCAGCTCCAGCGCCTTCTGTTCGTCGAAGGTGCCCTGGGCTTTCTCGATCAGGGAGACCAGGTCGCCCATGCCCAGGATGCGGGAGGCGATGCGCTCCGGGTAGAAGCGCTCCAGGTTCTCCAGCTTCTCGCCCACCGCCACGAACTTGATGGGGATCTGGGTGATCGTGCGGATGGAGAGCGCCGCGCCGCCGCGCGAGTCGCCGTCCATCTTGGTGAGCACGTGGCCCGTGATGCCGATCCGCTCGTGGAACGCCTGGGCGGTGGTCACCGCGTCCTGGCCCGTCAGTCCGTCCGCCACGAACAGCACTTCCTTGGGCTGCACGGCGGCCTTGATGCGCTCCAACTCCCGCATCAACTCGTCGTCGATGTGCAGACGCCCGGCGGTGTCGATCAGCACCACGTCGGCCCCGGCGGCGCGCCCAGCGGCCAGCGCGGCCTTGGCGATGTCCACCGGGTTCTGCCCGGCCGTGGAGGGGTGGCACGCGACCCCCAGCGCCGCGGCCAGGGTCTGCAACTGCTCGATGGCGGCGGGGCGGTAGACGTCCGCCGGCACCAGGTAGGGCGTCTTGCCTTGCTCCTTGAGGAACTTGGCCAGCTTGCCGGCGGTCGACGTCTTGCCGGAGCCTTGCAGGCCCACCAGCATCACCACGGCCGGAGAGACCCCCTCCAGTTGCAGGCCCGTGTGCTGCGTGCCCAGCAGATCGGTCAACTCGTCGCTGACGCACTTGATGAAGAATTGGCCCGCCGTCAGCCCGCCCGGCACTTCCTCGCCCAACGCCCGCCGCTGCACGGAATCCAGGAAGGCCCGCACCACCCTGACGTTGACGTCCGCCTCCAAGAGCGCGGTGCGCACGTCGGCCAGGGCGCCGGCGACGTTCTGCTCCGTCAGGCGCGCCTGCCCCCGCACGCGGCTCAGCGCGGCGGTCAGTTTCTCGGAGAGGGCTTCAAACATGGCGGCTTCCGGACGGGCGCTTCCGGCCCGGGCGAATTCCCGGCTGGAAACAGGAAACTCTAGGGAAAGTGGGGGAGAATGTCAACGAGGAGGAACTGCAAAAAACGGCTTCACCACCCTTCGCTGCGCTCGAGGGCAGGCTCCGGACACAAAGGACACGAAGGAACGGCCACAACGAACTGCAAAAAAAGGGTTTCACGCAAAGGCGCGAAGGCGCAAAGAAAAACCGCAACCGCCTTTGGCGGGATGGAGTCAACTTTGTGAGCGCCCTGGCCGCACGGATCGGTAGTGGGTCAATATGAAGGGGGCAGAATAGCTCGCAAACCGTTTGAGCAAAGTGGGCGGTATGCTTGATAAAATCGCGACATGCGACCTGTGTGGAAGCAAGCTGTTTGTTCTTGCTTCGCCATTTCAGTCTTGGTTCAGTGCGGTTGTAACTATGGACCGCGGGAGAGAAATATGGGCAAACTGACACCGCCTCTTGCGGCTGAGACGGAGGCGCTGAGGGAAGCATACGCCGCACTCAACCGGAACGATATTCCGGCAACCGTCAAAGCATTTGACCCGCAGATCGAGTGGACCGAACCGGCCGAGCGTTCGGGAGGCGGGACATATCACGGGCACGCAGGAGTGAAGGCACACCTGTCGCAGGCGCGCGGGAGTTGGGCAGAAGGAAGTTGCGAGCCGGAACGGTTCATTGTCGCCGACGATAAGATCATTGTGTTCGTTTATGTGCGAGTGAGACTGAAACACAACGTGGAATGGAACGAAGGGCGTCTAGCGGACGTCTATACCTTCCGCAACGGCAAGGCCATTCATATGCGCTCATTCGCCGACAGGCGGCAGGCTCTCGAATGGGCTGGAGTCAAAGCCTCAGATGCAAACTGACCCACTACCCGGCGCTCCGGAGGGGCTGCGGCCGGCCGCCCCGCCGCGCTGGGGGCGGCCCGCGCGCCCGCCGCTGCCGCGGGCCGCGCTGGTCAGCCCGGGCCGCCTGTGCTAGGCTGAGCCTCAGCGAAGCGCCGTGCACATCGTGCCGCGCTGCGGCTGGGGAGGCCCCTCTCCGCCGCGCCGGTTGATTCCGCCCTATGCCCGCGTGAGGCCATGGACAAGCAAGACCCTCGGCAGGATCCGCCGCCGCAGGATCCGCCGCCGCAGGAGCCCGGCGGCGAAGGGAAGCGGGAGAACCTCACGGAGCTTTACGAGACCATGAGCCGCTTCTTCCGCGAGAACCTGGAGCGCGCCGGCAGCCTCTCCGACGAGGTCTTCGAGCGCGCGCTGCGGGAGGCCCGCGAGCAGGCCGCCAAGCTGCGCGACACCTATGGGGACGACGTGGGCCACGTGGCGGACTCCATCCGCCGCGACTGGCACAACGCGATCCGCTTCACGGGTGAGCAGTACCGGCGCAAGCTGGAGCTGGACCGCCTGCAGGCCGGGGTGCTGGGGGTGCTGGCGCGCCTCGCCAAGAGCGCCGGCGAGCAGCTCGAGGCCTTCGCCAGCCAGATCAACCAGCGCCTCACCTACAAGACCGGCGAGATCGCCGGCGCCGGCACGCTGCAGTGCGACCGCTGCGAGCAGACGCTCAGCTTCGAGAAGGCCACGCGCATCCCGCCCTGCCCGCGCTGCCACGGCACCGTGTTCCGCCGCAGCTTCTGAGCGGCCCGCCGGCGCGCCCATGACCGCGGGAAGCCACGCCGGCGCACCCCCGCGCAGCGGCTTGGCCGGGCTGCGCAAACCGGGTCGGGTGGCCGCGGGCGAGTGCGGCCCAGCGCGGTTCCCTCATGAAGTCGCCTTGACACCCCCCGCGGCATTCCCCATAATCGAGCGGTTTCTATTGAAATCATTCCGGTTATGCGGAGAGGAAGCGCATGGTCAAGGCCGATATCGTTCGCTCCATTGAGTTGAAACTGGGCCTTTCTCATGAGGAAGCGACCCAGCAGGTGGAGCAGATCCTGACCCTGATCAAGAACACCCTCAGCGACGGCGAGTCCGTCCTGATCAGCGGCTTCGGGCAGTGGAAGGTGCGCGACAAGAAGGCGCGCGTCGGCCGCAACCCCAAGACCAAGGAAGAGTACGAGATCTCCCCGCGGCGGGTCGTGACCTTCTATCCCTCCAACGTGTGGCGCTCCGAAATCTCGAAGAACCAGAACTCGCGCTGAGCGGCGCTCAGGGACTGCGGCGGCGTGGCGCCCCGCGCCGTCCGGCGGCCGGCCGTGAATGCAAGGGCCTGCCCCGCGATCGAACGCACGATTGGCGTGCCCCTTCAAGTCAGCCGATGCACCCCATGACCTGTGACCATGATTGAAGCGGCTGGACTCACCAAGTACTTCGGCGAGCGCAAGGCGCTGGACGCGCTCTCGTTCCGCATCGGAGCGGGCGAGATCGTGGGCCTCGTGGGCAAGAATGGCGCCGGCAAGTCCACCGTGCTGCGCATCCTGAGCTGTCAGCTCTTGCCCAGCGCGGGCGAGGTCACCGTGGACGGCATGTCGGTCAGCGAGGCGCCCCGCGAAGTGCGCCGGCGCATCGGCTTCCTGCCCGAGCAGCCGCCGCTCTATCCCGAGATGACGGTGCGCGGCTACCTGGCTTTCGCGGCGGCCCTGCGCCAGCTCCCGTCCGGGGAGGTGCCGCGCGCCGTGACGCAGGTAATGGAGGCGACGGGCTTGGCCGAGGCTGCGGCGGAGCGCCTGGGCAATCTCTCGCGCGGCTATCAGCAGCGCGTCGGCATCGCCCAGGCCATCGTGCACGATCCCAAGGTGGTGCTGCTGGACGAGCCCATGGCCGGCCTGGACCCGCTGCAGATCGCCCAGATGCGCGAGCTGATCCGCGGGCTGCGCGAGCGGCACACGGTGCTCTTCTCCAGCCACATCCTCTCCGAGATCGCCAACGTCTGCGACCGCGTGATCCTCATCGACCAGGGCCGCGTGCGCGCCGAAGGCAGCGAGCAGGAGCTTTGGGCGACCTTCCACCAGCGCGAGCGGCTGCTGCTGCGCCTGCGCGGGGAGGCCGAGCGCGCCCGCGCCGTGCTGGCCGGCGTGGCGGACGTGGAGCTGCGCAGCCTCGTCGCCGAGCCGCAGGGCACGCTGGCCGCGAGCGTGCAGGCGCCCGCCGGCCGGCGCGAGGCACTCGCCCGCGCCTGCGCGGAGGCGGGGCTGGGCCTGCTGGAGCTGCGCGCCGAGCAGCACGGCCTGGAGGATCTGTTCGTGGAGCTGCTGGGCGGACGGGGGGCGGCATGAGCGGCCTGGCCACCATCTGGCTCATCGCGCGGCGCGAGCTGGCGGCATACTTCGCCTCGCTCTCCGGCTACGTCATCATGGCCGCCTACCTGCTGGTCAGCGGGCTGCTCTTCAACACCTTCGCCGTGGGCAGCGAGCCGCGCCTCTCGCAGGAGGTGCTGGAGCAGTTCTTCTACTTCTCCAGCGGCATGGCGATGGTCTCGGGCATCCTGCTCGCCATGCGCCTGATCGCCGAAGAACGCCAGATGCACACCCTGGTGCTGCTGCGCACCGCGCCGGTGACGGAGCGGCAGGTCGTCTGGGGCAAGTTCCTCTCCGCCACCCTGCTGCTGGCGCTGGTGCTGGTGATCTCGCTGTACATGCCGGCGCTGATCTTCCTGCACGGCAAGGTCTCGCTGCTGCAGATCGCCACGGGCTACCTGGGGCTGCTGCTGATCGGCGCGGCCTGCATCAGCATCACCCTGCTCGCCTCCGTGTGGAGCCCCACGCAGCTCATCGCCGGGGTGGCGGGCGGCCTGCTGGTGGCGCTGCTCCTGATCTCCTGGCTGCTCGGGCGCGTGACCGAAGAGCCACTCAAGGAGTTTTTCGTCTACGTGGCCCTGCACAACGTTCACTTCCGCACGTTCTCCACGGGCACGCTGCACCTGCGGGACGTGGTCTACTACGCGGGGCTGATCGTCGTGGCGCTGGAAGCGGCGACGCGCTCCCTGGCGGCCTGGCGGTGGCGCGAATGAACGGACGTCTCGCGCGGCTGTCGCCCGTGCTGGCGCCGCTGCTGGCACCCTTAGGCGGGCTGCTGGTGTGGCTCGCCGAGCGCATCTGGCCCGGCACGGCGGCCTCGCCCTACCTGGCCGGCGCGGGTGCCGCGGCCCTGGTGGCGGCGCTGCTGCTGCATCTGCCGCCCTTCCAGGAGCGCCGCGCGACGCGCTCCGGGCGTGCCGCCGCGGCCTGGCTGGCCGCGCCCCACGCGCTGTTCGTGGTGGCGCTGGCGTTCTATTACGCCGGCCGCGCGCTGCACGGCGCGGCCGGAGCCGTCGACTGGCAGGCGCTGGCCACGGGCGGCTGGATCGTCAGCGCCACGGTCGGCGCCGTCCTTTTCCTCTTCGTGACCCTGGCCCGGCTGGCCCAGCGCCACACGCCCGACCACGATCCCCGCCGCCTGCGCGCCGCGGGCAGCGCCGGCCTCTCCCTGGGGCTGCTGCTGGTGCTGGTGGCGCTGCTCAACTTCATCTTCGCGCGCCTGCCCTGGCAGTGGGACCTGGCCTACTTCAAGACCACGCGGCCGAGCGCGGCCACGCTGGAAGTGGTGCGGGGCCTGGCCGACCCGGTGGACGTGGCCGTGTTCTTCCCGGCCGACAGCGAGCTGGCGCCCCTCGTGCGGAGCTACTTCGATGCCCTGCGCGCCGGCGCGGGCTCGTCCGACAAGCTGCGCGTGCAGTTCGCCGATGCGGATCTGCAGCCCGCGCTGGCGGAGGACTTCAAGGCGCGTGGCAACGGCTGGGTGGTGCTGCGCAAGGCGGAGGTGCTGCGCCCTGTGCGCCTGGGCGACACGCTGGAACGGGCGCGCGGCCAGTTGCGCACCTTGGACCGCACGGTGTTCGTCCGGCTGCTGGAGCTGGCGCGCCCGGCGGCCGTCGTCTACCTGACCGCCGGCCACGGCGAGCGCACCGAGCGGGTCGGCGCGGAGGGCCCCGGCGGCGCATTCACGCGCTTCCGCTCCGAGCTGCGCGACCGCAACTACACCGTGCGCGACCTGGGCATCGCGCAGGGCCTCGGCGATCGCGTCCCGCCGGATGCGGCGCTGGTGGTGAGCGTGGCGCCGCGGGAGCCGTTCCTCCCCAACGAGGCGGAGAGCCTGCGCCGCTACCTGGCCGGCGGCGGGCGCCTGCTGGCCTTCCTGGAGCCCGTCGCGCCGGCCCGCCGCAGCACGCTTGGCACGGCCCTGCAGGCGCTCCTGCAGGACTACGGCGTCCAGTATGATCCGGTGCCCCAGGCCAACGACCACATCTATGCGCGGCGCACCTTCACCAAGGCCGATCGCACGCTGCTGGTGACGATCGCCTACCAGAACCATCCGTCGGTCAACACCCTGCGTCGGGCGGCGGGGCAGTTCCCGCTGCTGCTGCTGGGCGCCGGGGCGCTGAGCGCCGGCACGGCGCCGCCGGGCCTCGTGGTGACCGAGACCATCCGCGCCATGAGCGGCACCTGGGGCGACCGCAACGGGGACTTCGAGTTCGACCCCAAGACCGAGCGGCGCGGCGAGCCGGCGCTGGCGCTGGCCGTTTCGCCCCGCCCGCAGCCGGCGCTGAAGAGCGCGGCCGCCCCGGGCGCCCCAGGCGGCAAGGACGCCCCGCCGGCCGGACCGACGCTGCTCGTGTTCGCCGACGCGGACCTGGCGAGCGACCTGCTGATGCAGAATCGCGCCAATGTGCAGGCCGTGGACGATGCGCTGAGCTGGCTGGTGCAGCGCGAGACCCCCGCGGGACCGCCCGAGAGCGAGGAGGACGTGCGCATCCAGCACGCCAAGTCCGACGACTGGCTGTGGTTCTACCTGCCGGTGCTGGGCGTGCCGGCCCTGCTGCTGGGCCTCGGCGCGTTCCGGATCAACCGGCAGCGCCGCAGGGCGGGGAGGAGCGATGCGTAGGGAGCACGGCATCCTGGCGGCGCTGGTGGTGGCGGCCGCTCTGTGGGCGTACTTCGTGGCCCATCCCCTCGGCGGGGCCGTCCCGAGCGGGCCGGCCGTCGTGCGCGTGTGGGACGTGCCGCTGACCGCCGTCACGTCGCTCACGTTCCGCGACGGCGCCGTGCAGGCGAAGCTGGAGGCCCGGCCGCAGGAGGCCGGCGCGACCCCTTACCTGTGGGTGGAGGCCGAGATCCCCACGCGGCCGCCCCCGCCGATGAGGCCCCCGCCCGGCAAGGCCGCGCCACCCCCGCCGCCGCCGACCCGCGAGACAGTGAGCTTCCGCGGCAACGCGACCGCCCTGCAGGTGCTGCGCGCCTTTGCCACGCTGGCGGCGGAGCGGGACCTGGGTGCGCTGGCCGCGCTGGATGCCAAGACGTTCGGCCTGCCCAGCCAGGACGCCTACCTGGAGTTGCAGCGCCAGGGCGCCGGGCCGCTGCGCCTGGAGTTGGGGCGGGCCACTTATGGCGAGGCGGGGCGCTACGCCCACAATCCCGCCAACGATCACCTGTACCTGCTGCGTGCGCAGGAGCTGCGCCAGCTCGCCACTGCGCCAGGCAGCCTGATGGACCCTAACTTGCTTGGACTGCGGACGGAGCAGGCGCAGCGCATCGAGCTGGTCGCCGGCGGGTCCACCCGCACGTTCCACCGCCTCGCGGCGCCCGGGCAATGGGGCTCCTCCGCCGAGGCCAAGGAGCCCACTGCGGAGCTGCCGCCGCTGCTGGCCCTGCTGGACAGCCTGCGCGTGCTGCGCTACCGCGGCAAGGCCGACGCCGCCGCGACGACCGCTGCCGGCGCCCCGGCGCTGGAGGTGCGGCTGTTCCGCGGGGCCGCCCCGGAGCCGGATGCGTGGCTGCGCCTCTTTCCGCTGGGTGCCACGCCGGCGGCCACGGGCGTCTCGTCCTACACGCAAGCACCGGTCGAGTTGGCGCGCCAGCCCGTGCAGCAAGTGCTCGAAAAAGCCCGTGGATTGCTGCATAGCACTTGAACCCAGCCGCGGACCCGTGCTAACGCTGAGTTGCTGCGCCATGCGACCCCGCTATCTCGCCTCCGCCGCGGCTCGACGCGGTGGGTGAGTGGGCGGAAGCGCCACGCTTGCCGAATTTCCTCGTTGCTGGAGTTTTCCGTTGCTTTGGTTCCCGGCCCATTCATGAGCGTACGACGCATTGCCCTGAGCGCCCTGCTGGCGCTGGCGCTGTTGGGAGCCGGCGGGTCGGCACAGCCGCTGCACGCGGCGGATTCCGCTCCGGTCGCGTCCAGCGGGCCCGCCGCACTGGCCGCGTCGAAGGTGTCCCCGCCGCCGGCATCGCCATCCGACGCTGCTCAGGCGCCCGTCGCGCCCGTAGCCCAGGCTGTCCAGCAGGCCATCGCCCCGCAGCCCGTCGCCCAGACCGCCCCGCAGGCCGCTGCCTCCGCGCCCGCCAGCGCGGCGGCGAGTGCCCCGGCACTGGCCAAGGCCCCGGCCGCCCCCGCCGCGAGCCCCGGCGCTGCGCAGAGCGCTGGCCCGGCGTCTGGCGTGACCGCCACCCAGGCCGCGCCGGGCGCCGCCAGCACGCCTGCGGCCGATAGCACGGCCCCTGCCGGCAGCGCCCCCTCCGCCA
This sequence comes from bacterium, assembly GCA_041477795.1. Lineage (GTDB taxonomy): Bacteria > SAR324 > SAR324 > SAR324 > JACQKK01 > DATFMP01. The sequence goes on along the minus strand of JBGOUY010000046.1, from coordinate 9,731 downwards.
AGCCCGGCGCCGTCGCCACGGCCCCTGCGGCCGCAGCGGCTGCGGCGGCCAATGCGAGCGCGCCCGCGGAGGAGAGCGATCAGAGCCCGTCCAGCACCTTCGAACTGCTGGACGAGGACAACCGGCTGGACCAGGCCCACGAGGAAGGGAACGACAGCGCGCCGGCCGATGCGGCGGATGGCAGCGACCCCGGCGACGGCAGCGATGCCGACGCGGCCGCGGCCGCTGCGGCCCTGATCCCCCCCGGCAGCGACGGCGCGCCCCCGTCCGGGCCGGAGCCGACGAAGCAGGAGCTCTTCCCCTCCTCCCCCGGCATCGAGAAGCAGAAGGCGTTCTGGATCAAGATCTTCACCCACTACGATTCGCGCCAGGGCGTGCTGCACGACGGGCGCATCGCCCTGCCGGTGTACGAGGACCTGCAGCTCGAGGACATGAGCTACCGCGCCCAGCGCCGCCATGTGCGCGAGCGCAAGCGCCAGCTCGCCGCCGAGTTGCGCAACCTGGCCGAGGCCGTGCGCGCGGGAGAGACCCTCACGCCCGAGCAGCAGGCGCTGCGCGCCAAGCTGCCCGCCGACGCCACGGACCACGACATCCGCGAGTTCGCGCGCAACGTGCGCTTCCAGCGCGGCCTGGCGGACCGCTTCCGCGACGGCCTGATCCGCTCCGGGGCGCTGCTGGAGCCCATGCGGGAGATCCTGGCGCGCTACCACGTGCCGAAGGACCTCGTGTACCTGCCGCACGTCGAGTCCTCGTTCAACAACGACACGCGCTCCAAGTTCGGCGCCATGGGCATCTGGCAGTTCACCCGCGGCACGGGGCGCATCTTCATGACCGTGCGCTACGAGGTGGACGAGCGGCTGGACCCCATCATCGCCTCGGAAGCCGCCGCCAAGTTCCTGCGCCAGAACTACGAGCGCCTGGGCACCTGGCCGCTGGCCATCACGGCCTACAACCACGGGCCGCAAAGTCTGGAGCGGATCACGCACCGCATGGGCACGCGGGACCTGGGCGTGCTGATCCAGCAATACGACGGGCGGCTGTTCAAGTTCGCCAGCAAGAACTTCTATGCCGAGTTCCTCGCGGCGCGGGAGGTGGCGCAGCACTCCGAGCAATACTTCGGTCCGCTCAAGCTGGAGCCCACGCTCCAGTACGAGGAGGTGGAGCTGCCCTGGCACGTGGAGGCCAGTGCCGTAGCCGATGCGTTGGGCATCGACGAGGATGAGCTGCGCGATCTGAACCCGGCCCTGCGCCCGCCCGTCTGGTCCGGCTCCAAGTACATCCCGCCCGACTACAGCCTGCGCATCCCGCCCAGCAAGGACGCGAGCAAGCTGCTGGCCGCGATTCCCGAATCCGAGCGGCACTCGTCCCAGAAGCGCTCGCTCTATGTGCGTGTGGCGCGCGGCGACACGCTCTTCAGCATCGGGCGCCGCAACGGCATCTCCTGGCGCGCCATCGCCCTGGCCAACAACATCGGTTCGTCGCGCCGCCTGCGGCAGGGGCAGCAGCTGATCCTGCCCTGGACCGGGACGACACCGCCGCCGGCCGTGGCCGGAGCGGAATCGGACGCAGCGGACAGCAAGGCCCCGCTGGCCGGCGCGAAGATCATCGCGCGCATCCCGGTGGCCAGTGCGCCCGCTGCGCCGCCAGCCGCGCCGCCCGGCAATGCCTCCGGCACGCCGCCTGGCCAGCCGGGTGCCGCTCCTGCACTGGCAGGCGCGACGCCCGCGCCCGCGCCGGGCCCGAGCGCGGACCGCTTCCAGGAACTGCGCGTGGTCAACTTCAGCCCGACGCGCAAGGAAGGGGAGATCGTGGCCGCCTATGGGGAGACCGTGGGCGCCTATGCCGGCTGGGCCGGCGTCACTCCCGCGGAGCTGCGCCGCCTCAACGACATGTCCAGCCGCAGCGTGCTGCGGCCGGGGCAGACCTATCTCGTGCCGCTGGACGCGGTGACGCCCCAGCAGTTCGAGGAGCGCCGCAAGGCGTTCCACGTCGAGCGCGAGCAGAGCTTCTTTGCCGTGTACGACATCCGCGAGAAGGTGCGGGTGGAGGTGCAGCGCGGCCAGTCGCCCTGGGCCCTGGCCCAGGACAACAACGTCCCCATGTGGCTGTTCTACCGGGAAAATCCACGCCTGCTGACCGAGCCCCTGCGGGCGGGGATGGAGGTGATCCTGCCCGTGCTGCAGGCCGGCAGCCCGGCCGGCCGCTGAGCGCCGCGCCGGCGGACGTTTCCTCCCGGCGCGACGGGCCAGTTCCGCCCCTCAGCCGGGCTTGCGCGCTACGTGCAGGGCGGACGCGCCGCAGAGGTACTCGCGCACCTCCACCCGCCTGAAGCCGTGCTCCGCCAGCAGCTCTGCCAGGCGCCGCTGGTCGGGGTAGTCCACCGTGGAGGCGGGCAGGTAGTCGAACATGTCCTGCCCGGGCTGCAACAGGCCCCCGATGCGGGGCACGATGCGGAACAGGTAGAACTCGGCCAGGGGCCGCAGCCAGCGGTTGCGCACCTTGCCGACGTCCAGCGAGCCGAGCACCCCGCCCGGCCGCAGCACACGGTACAGCTCGTCCAGGCAGGCCGCCAGGTCCGTCACGTTGCGCAGCCCATAGCCGATCGTGATGAAGTCGAAGCTGCCCGTGCGGAAGGGCAGGCGCATGGCGTCCGCGCAGAGCAGCAACGGCGCGGCTGTGCCGTGGATGCCGTGGGCACCCTGGGCGCCGGCGCCGCCGCGCGCCAGGCGCTGGCGGGCGATGGCCAGCATGGCGCGCGAGAAGTCCGCGGCCACCAGCCGCCCCTGCGGCCCCAGCCGGGGCAGGCAGCGTGCGGCGATATCCCCCGTGCCGCAGCACAGGTCCAGCCCGCGCGCGTCGGGCGCGAGGCCGAGCCGGCGCACCAGCACGCGCTTCCACCAGCGGTGCTGGCCCTGCGTGATCAGGTCGTTGAACAGGTCGTAGTGCCGGGCGATCTCGTCGAACTTGGCGCGCACGTAGCGTGCCTTGGCCTCCTGCGGGGGCAAGCGATAGGGCATGAGGGGGTATCCGGCAGCGCCGCGTCGGATGCGGCGTCAGAACAGCTTCAGGATGCGGTGCAGCTCGGGCACGAGGAACTTCTGGAAGTCCGTGCCGGCCCCCTCCACCAGCAGCCGGTGCAGCTTGGCCAGGTGCCGGAAGTCCTGGTCGCGCGCCGCCACGGAGAGCTGGAAGGCGTCCCGGTCCACCTGCTTGCCCAGCTTGAAGAGCTTGGTCAGGTTGGCGACGGGCTCACTATGGTAGAGCAGGATCACGCGGTGCTCCGGGTGCAGCTCGCGGTAGCTGCGGATGATGTTGCCCCAGGCCTCGATGTTGCCGAAGCCGAACGCCTCGTTGTCGATGACGATCTTGCGGGGCGGCGACTGGGCGGGTGGGGTGTCCTGGGGCTCCATGGTGGCTCGGGTACGCGGAAGGTTGGCCGTGCCGGGGCTGCGGGAATGGGGAGCGCCGGCTAGTGGTGGAACAGCCGCAGGCCGCTGAACGCCATGGCCATGCCGTACTCGTTGCACGCGTCGATCACGGCGGCGTCGGCCACGGAGCCGCCCGGCTGCACCATATAGGCTACGCCGCGCTTCGCGGCCTGGTCAATGTTGTCCCGGAACGGGAAGAACGCATCGGAGGCCAGGCTCACGCCGCGCAGGCCCTCCAGCCACTGGGCCTTCTCCCCGGCCGTGAGGGGCGGCGGCGGCGGATCGAAGTGGGCCTGCCACGCGGCTAGCTCCGGCGGGGTGAAGTCGCCTTCGATGAAGCGCACGCGGGCGTTGGTGCGATCCACCCGGCGCACGCCGGGGCGGAACGGCAGCGCCAGCACGCGCGGATGCTGGCGCAGCCACCACACCTCGGCCTTGCGGCCGGCGAGCCTGGTGCAGTCGACCCGGCTCTGCTGGCCCGCCCCCACGCCGATGAGCTGGCCGCCCAGGGCATAGCCCACCGAGTTGGACTGGGTGTACTTGACCGCGATGGCCGCCAGCAGCAGGTCGCGCACCGCCTCGGGCGGCAGGGCGGTGCTGCGGGTCACCACGCGCTGCAGGTGCGCCGGCGTGAGGGCCGTGTCGTTGCGGCGCTGCAGGAAGGTCACGCCGAACACGTCCTTGAGCTCGGTCTCGGGCGGAACGTAGTCCGGGTCGCCCTGCAGCACGATGAAGCCCCCGCCCTTCTTGGCGCGCAGCACCTCGAGTGCTTTCGGCTCGAAGGCGGGGGCGATGACGCCGTCGCTGACCTCCGTGCGCAGCACCTCGGCCGTGGCGGCATCGAGCGGGTCGCTCAGGGCGGCGAAGTCGCCGAAGGAAGAGAGTGGATCGGCCCCGCGCGCCCGCACGTAGGCCAGGGCCTGGGGCGAGAGGGCCTTGCCCTCCACCTCGTAGACGCGCTCCAGCGCGGCATCCAGCGGGACGGCGACGGCGGCTCCGGCCGGGCTGACGTGCTTGAAGGACGCCGCCGCAGGCAGCCCCAGCGCGGCGCGCAGCTCGCGCACGAGCTGCCACGCGTTGAGGGCATCCAGCAGGTTGATGTAGCCCGGCGTGCCGTTGAGGACGCGGAACGGCAGGTCGCGCTCCTCCGCGGTATAGAGCGCGGCGGGCTGCTGGTGCGGATTGCAGCCGTACTTGAGGGCGAGGCGATGCCGGTAGGCACGCTGCAGGCTCGCGGGGGCGGGCGGGGACGGCGCGGGAGGCTGGGCCATGGAGCGTGCAGCGGGCGATGCGGGTTGGCGGGCGGGGCCGCGCGAACAGCGGGGCCGTGTGACCAGCAGGGCCGTGTGACCAGCAGGGCCGTGTGACCAGCAGGGCCGTGCGAACAGCGGTGCCGTGTGACCAGCGGGGCCGCGCGGGCCGGGCTGCCCGCCCCGCTGCCGTTCCTCCCCAGCGCGCGGCCTACCGGACTCTAGCGGCGCGCCGGAAGCCTTGTCAACGCGCGGCGCACCCGCCTGCAAGCGGGCCCGCCCGGCCGGCCAAGGCGGAGCGCGCTCGCGAACGAGCCCTGCGCGGGACCTGGCGGGCCGGGGTCTCTCCGCTTGTCAAGTCCCGCCGGGCGCGCAGGAGCCCCCGGGCGCCCTTTGGAGTGACGGTGTGAGGCACCTGTGCTAGTCTAGTGCATGCAAATTTGAGGTTGTGCCGCGCTGCGTCACGGCGGCCCGGCGGTTCACTCGGCTGCCAACGATCCATTTTTCCGGAGTCGACCATGATGAGGGCCCTCCCCCTGCTCGCTGCACTGGCCGTGCTGCCGGCACTGGTCTGGGCGCAGACGGCTATCGACCCGCGCTGCACGCAGCCGGGTCAGCAGGCCTGCGTGGACTGGAACACCGGGCTGGCAATCGCCGTCGGCACCGGAGCGCCGGCCACCTGGGCCAAGACGCCGGCGCAGAAGAACATCAGCGCCACCCGGGCGGCCCGGCTGGACGCCGCGCGCAACCTGCTGGAGCTGCTCAAGGGCATCAACATCAGCGGCTCCACCAATATCCAGGGCGCCATGGTGGCGAGCGACACGGTGCAGTCCAGCATCCAGGGTCAGCTCAACGGCATCCGCCCGGTGGAGCAGCCGCACTACTTCTCCGACGGCAGCGTGCAGGTGAAGCTGGAGGCCAATCTGCGCCAGATTGTGCCGGAAACTCTGTACGCGTCGAGTGGCCCGCCGCAGCCGATCTCCGCCCCGGTCGGCAGTCCGGCCGGCTCCGCGATCAATACGGAAGCGGCCTATACCGGCGTCGTCATCGATGCCCGCGGCACGGGCGTGCAGCCGGCCATCTCTCCGAAGGTGTATGATCCGCAGGATCGCGAGGTGTACGGCTCGGCCTACGTCAGCCGCGAGTTCGCCGTGTCGCAGGGGATGGTCGGCTACTCCAAGAGCGTGGAGACCGCCGCGCAATCGGACCGCGTGAAGGGCAATCCGGCGGTGATCAAGGCCGTGCAGGCCAAGGGCGCCAACAAGGCGGACCTGGTGGTGTCGCAAACGGACGCGGACGCCCTGCGCGCCCTGGCTCAGCGGCAGACCTTCCTGCGCGAAGCACGCGTCATGATCGTGCTGGACTAGACCTGCGGCCCGGCCTGACTGAATTCAGCGCACCGCCCTTAGCCAACGAGGCAGCATGATGACCCAACTGCGCCGCATCCCCCTGCTGTTGTCGCTGCTGGCCGCCCTGCTGGCGTTGCTGGCCGCCGGCTGCGCCAAGGCGCCCCGGGTGGCCGAGGGCCGCCTGGATACGCCCGAGCACCACACCATCCGCGGGATGGACTTCATCGACGAGGGCAACTGGGCCGAGGCCGGCCGCTCCTTCGACCTCGCCCTGAGCCTGGGCAAGGACTACGGCCCCGCCTCCGCCGGCAAGGCCATCGTCAAGGCGCACGAGGCCGACCCCAAGACGATGCCGGAAGGCAAGCGCGAACAGATCTACAACCAGGCCACTGAGCTGCTGGACAAGGCGCGCAAGAACGCCAAGAACGACGACGAGCAGCGCGCCTACCACGTGGCGGCGATCCGCGTGCACCGGCTGACGCAGTTCCCGCGGGACTTCGTCGCCAACGCGGAAGGCCACTTCGAGAAGGCCGTCAAGCTGGATCCGCGCGGCCTGGACCCGGATCCGTACCTCGAGATGGGGCGCACCTACCGCGATGCCTTCGAGCTCGTGAAGGCACAGGACATGTACCGCAAGGTGCTGGGCATGAACACCTCCAAGACGGGCAAGGCCGACGAGGAGCTGTCGCTGGTGCAGAGGATCATCCGGGCCGAGCCGGGCTCGCGCGTGGGCAAGGTGATCGCCTTCGATGACACCATCACCCGGGCGGACATCGCGGCGCTGTTCGTGGAGGAGCTGAGGCTGGGCCGGCTCTACCTGCGTGGCAACACCAACCAGTTCGACACCAGCTTCAAGCCGCCGGCGGGCCAGCAGCAATTCCAGGCCGATACGCTGGTCAAGGCCCCGGAAGCCTCGGATATCGACAACCACCCGCTCCGCGCGGACATTGAGGAAGTGCTCAAGCTGCGCGTGACCGGGCTGCAGCCGGACCCGGCGCACCAGTTCCACCCCAATGCCACCGTCCTGCGCGGGGAGTTCGCAATGATGGTGGAGGACATCCTGGTCAAGGTGACCGGCGAGCAGGGCCTCAAGACCAAGTTCATCGGCCAGGCCTCGCCCTTCCGCGATGTGCGGAACGACGTGCCCTGGTTCAACGCGATCCAGACGGTGAGCAGCCGCAGCCTGATGGAGCCCAAGGACAAGGTCAACGGCATCTTCAAGCCGGGCGACCCCATCACCGGCGCGGACGCCCTGCTGGTGCTGCGCCTCCTCAAGGACGAACTGCGCAGCTACATCCGCTCGTAAGCCGGTGCTCCTGCCCGTGATCCATGCGCGCTAAGGCGCTGCTCATCACCCTGCTGGTGCTGGGCGTGCCGGTTCTCCCCGGCACGCCCGGGCCGGGCTCTGCCCACGCCCAGGGGCAGCTCGTGGAAAGGGTGGCGCGGGTGGAGGTGCCCGTCTACGAGGACAACCTGGACGATGCGAAGAGCCGCGCCATCGCCTCGGGGCAGCAGGTCGCGCTGCGCAGCCTGATCGACGACCTGGTGGCCCCGGAGTGGGTGACCCTGTTCGACAAGGAACTGCGCCGCCGCGTCCTGGGCCGGCTCGAGCGCTACATCTCGTCCTACCGCGTGCAGAAGCAGGAGACGGCGGTGGACCGCACGCGCTACCTGGTCGTGCTCTCCGCCCAGATCAACCGCAACCAGCTCATCGAGGACTTGCACGACCTATCCCTGCCCGTGCGGGGCGATGCGCCCACTCCGGCGACCCTGCTCTACGCCGCCGGCGACCCGGTGCTGGGGAACGACGCCCTGCGGCGCCTCGTGGAGGACAAGCTGCGGGCGCGGCTGGCCCTGCTGAACTTCCGCGTGGGCGCGCTCGTCGCGGTGCGCGGGGCCGCGGTGGAGGCGCTGGCGAACCCGCTGGGGCACTTCCCGGAGCGGGTGAAGGTGCTGTCCAGCTATCCCACCGCCACGGCGCTCTACGTGGAATTCGATCCGGCCCCGGCCGTGGCCGGCGCGGAGCACCCGGACGTGGGCGCCAAGTCCACCGCCCTGCTCTACAACAAGGCCTCGGGCGAGCTGCTCGCCAACTTCGAGCAACTGGAGCGCACCGAGCCGCTGCACCTGCCCGTGCGCACGCCCAAGGAACGCGACCTGCTGCAGGCCAAGCTGATCGATCCGCTGGTGATCCAGATGCAGCCCGCCGCGATCCAGTCCGTGCGCGCGGAGGCGGGCAAGGCCGCCGAGCTGCGCCTGCGCGTGCTGGGCTTCCGCTCCGTGGAGGAGCAGGAGTTGTTCGAGCACGCCTTCTTCAAGCGCAACACGCCCTTCGAGCGCTTCTCCCTGGTTGCCTTCGGGCCGGCGTCGGTGACCTACGCGGGCCCCTACGGCGGTGACCGCACCGCGCTGGAGCACGACCTGCGCAGCCAGGAGATCGGCGAATTCCAGGTGCGGCACGTCTATTGGTACAACGACGTGCTGGAGCTGGACGTGGCGCGCCAGTCCGAGCCGGTGCACGGCGAGCTCAAGCTGTTCCCCAAGGAGGTGCGCCCGCCCGAGGTGGCCGCGCTCATCGACGACTACTTCACCCGCTACACGCAACTGGAGATCGAGGACCCCCTCTACACCGAGGTGGAGGACAATGGCTGGCTGAGCCGGGCCAACCCGATCCCCTTCAACGCGACGGTCTACGGCAACGTGGATTCGCGCAGCGACAACGACGTGTACGTGGGCGAGGCCTTATCGGGCGGGGAGACGCTGACGCTGATCTGGCACCGCGTGGGCCGCACCAACCTCACGCCGGCGATCCGCCTGTACGACGAGAATGGCGGGCTGGTCTCGACCTTCTACCCGCGCTCCTTCCTGCACTACGACTATGCGGTTCCCAAGGGCCAGCACCGCTTCTACTTCGAGGTGGGCGACCGTTTCGGCTACCTGAAGGTCGATACGGGCGGCTACCTCAGCTTCAACTACCTGTTCAAGGTCAAGCGCAGCGGGCCGTAGAGACGGTCTCAATCATGGGTTCCTGCCGCGCCCATCGAGACGCTCGCTCCTCAGGAACGCGGCAGGAAGCCCGATTTCCTGAGGAGGGTTCCGGAGGAGCCCGTCTCGAAGGGTCGGGCTTCAAGCGCATTCCGCAGGATGGAGACCGCTTCTAGCGGGCCGGCGCGACGTCAGGCCAGCTCCACCAGCCCGCTCGGGGTGGGGTGGGCCAGGCAGAGCTGGCGCACCTCCTCGCGCAGCGCGGGCAGATCGGCGCCCGGGCGGCAGGCGCTGGCGATCCACTCGGCGATGCGAATCATCTCCGGCTCCCGCATGCCGCGCGAGGTGGCCGGCGGCGTGCCCAGCCGCACGCCGGAGGCCTTGAAGGGCGGCAGCGGATCGTCCGGGATGGCGTTCTTGTTCAGCGTGATCCCCACCGATTCCAGCCGCTCCTGCACCTGTTGGCCGTTCATGCCGAAGCTTTGCACGGTCTGCAGCACCATCAGGTGGTTGTCCGTGCCGTTGGTGATGAGCTTGCAGCCGCGCTCCATCAGGGCGCCGGCGAGGGCCTTGGCGTTCTTGAGCACCTGGCGCGCGTACACCTGAAACTCCGGCCGCGCCGCCTCGCCCAGGGCCACGGCGATGGCCGCGATCTGGTGCATGTGCGGCCCGCCCTGCAGGCCGGGGAACACCGAGCGGTCGATCAGCGTGGGCAGGTT
>JBGOUY010000410.1:0-2970 GCA_041477795.1 bacterium | reverse complement strand
CCAGCGCGCACCATCCGCAGCGAGCGCCGTCCGCCGATCCGGCGCCGCGAGTGCTTCGTCGCCATCGGCCTGGCCCTGAGCGGCCTGCTGCTGGCAGCCTGCCCCAGCCGCAACGGTTCGTCCGACCGCCCCTCGGGCGGCTCCGGCTCGGGCGGCGGCATGTACCGCCGCTACTGAGCGGCGCACCCCGGACGCGGGGACGCCGGACGCGGCCTTCGAGACGTCCCGCTGCGCGGGACTCCTCAGGCGCGCGGTCTTGGGTGACGCGTTGCACGCCACTCCGGATGCGCGGCGCACCCCCGAGCCGCCCGCGCGGCAAGGGGCGCCGGCGCACCACAGGGGCGGCTCATGGCCGCAACGCGCCGTCCACCACGATGGCGTTACGCAGGCTGCCCGCGCGGGATTGCAGCACGGACTGGGCCCAGGTCTCCGCCTGCGCCAGCCAGGCCGCGGCGTCCTTGGAGGCGGGACGCGGGCGCAGCGCCTGGGCCGCGCTGAAACGGAAAACAGGCGTGGACTAGTGCAGCACCTCGCCCAACACCGACAGACCCTCCACGCCGGCGGCCACCTGCACGCGCCGCAGCAGGTGCAGCAGCTGCGCGCCCGGATGGCCCGCCTGCACCTGCGCGGCCAGGCGCTCCTCCACGCGCTGCCAGTAGCGGGCGGCGTCGAAGCCTTGCAGGCGCCGCCGCAGCGCCAGGTAGTCCGCCAGCAGGGCGTGGGCGACGAACTGGCCCCAGGCGCGCGAGAACTCCTCCACGGGGAAGCGCTGCCGCCCCGCCTCGCCCCCCGCGGCTCCGGGCGCGTGCTCGGCCACCTCCAGCACCACGCCGATGCGCAGGAACAACGACTCCAGCAGGGGCCGCCGGAAGCGGAAGTTGGCGACCAGCCCCTTGAGCGTCTGGAACGGCTGGGACTTGGCGAAGCTGGCCTGCCGCCCCGAATCGTGCAGGCGCATCCAGTGCCGCAGCAGCACCAGCGCGTTGTAGAGCCGCTGGTGCAGGGAGGACTCCAGGCGCTTGCGCAGGCTGTTGAAGAGCCGCTCGGAGCGCTCGGCCTCGGGGAAGGCCGCCAGCAACGCGTGCACCTCCAGCGGGAAGGCGTTGCGCTTGCGCTCCAGCTCCTCGCTCAGGCGCACGCCGGGCACCAGGTAAGGGCGGGCCAGCCGGCCGCGCTCCAGCTCCAGGGTGCAGCCCGCCACGCGCTCTTCCGCCAGCGGGGGATAGGGCGCGCCGGGCGTGGACAGCGCGGCGAAGTCCTCCTCCAGCCCGGCGAAGGCGCCGATGAGGAACTCCAGCCGCAGCTTGACCGAGCGCAGGTAGTGCAGCGGATTCTGCGTGCGCAGGCGTTCGTACGCCGGGGCCTCGTCCGGCGGGAGGAAGTGCAGCTGGCGATCCTGCGCCGCGACGGTCTCCAGCAGCCCCTGCACGCCCGCGGGCACGTCGGCGGCGAGAGAGCGCAGGTAGCCCGCGAAGACGGCCTCGGCCAGCGCGCGCCGCTCCGGGGCGAGGCGCTGGAGCGCCAGTTCCGCGGCCAGCTCCTTGAACCACGCGCGGCGAGCCTGCTCCGGGTGGCGCTTGAATGGGATGCCCACGGTGCGGGCGAAGTCGGCCAGCGCCGCCTCCAGCGCGGGCGTCGTGTGCGGCAGCTCGGCCAGCACGGCCACCTGCTCGGCCAGACCCACGGAGACCTGCGCCTGGCCGATCTCCACGTCCTCCCGGTAGGCCGCCAGGGAGAAGATCTCCTCGCGCAGGAAGACGTCCCCGTAGAGCCGCGTCAGCAGCGCGCGCAGCACGGTGAAGAGCTCTTCGGTCGTGCCGAGTCGATCGGGCAGCACGACGCGCACGATGTAGCGCTTGTAGAGCGGCAGGTGCTGGAAGGAGGAGGCGGGCAGCTTGAGGCCCGCGGGCAGCGCGCCTTGTTCCTTCTCGAAGGCGCCGCGCGTGTAGACGTGCAGCTCCTGGTGCGGGTCGCGCAGCCTCAGGCCGCGCTCGGCCGCGTAAGCCATCAGGTCGGGCAGCCAGTCGCTCAGGAGTTGGCGCACCGGGTCCGGCACGGGCCCGCGGAAGCGCAGGTTGCGCCGCACCAGGGCCGGGTCCAGCGGCGTGGGGGCGCCCCGCGTGCGGTCGTGCGCGTCCAGCGCGCGGGCGAAGGCGCGCTTGCCCGCCGGCGAGAAGCGCTCGTCCAGCAGGGCCTCGAAGCGGGCCTCGCCGGGAGCAAGGGGCGCTGGCGGCCCTGCCGCCAGCCGTCCGGGTCGATCCATGAGATGCCGGGGCGCTCCCTGCGCCGCGGGCCCGCGGGGGCTGCTGCGACGCCCCCGGCGCAGGCCGGCGCTCTAGTTGTGGGAAATCATCTGTCGCAGCACCGTCTGCAGGATGCCCCCATGGCGATAGTACTCCACTTCCACGCGGGTATCGATGCGCGACTTGACCGGGAAGGTGACCGTGCTGCCGTCGGCCTTGCGGGCGCGCACGGTGAGCTGGGCGCCCGGCTTCATGTCGTCGCGGATGCCCTCCACATCGTAGAGCTCCTCGCCGCTGAGGCCGTAGCTGGCGAGGTTGTCGCCCGGCTGGAACTGCAGCGGCAGCACGCCCATGCCCACCAGGTTGCTGCGGTGGATGCGCTCGAAGCTCTCCACCAGCACGGCTTTGACGCCCAGCAGCAGCGTGCCCTTGGCCGCCCAGTCGCGCGAGCTGCCCGTGCCGTATTCCTTGCCGCCCACGATCAGCAGCGGCACGCGCTCCTTGCGGTAGCGCTGGGCCGCATCGTAGACGGTCATGCGCTCGCCGCTGGGCAGGTGGCGCGTCCAGCTCCCCTCCGTGCCCGCCACGAGCAGGTTCTTGATGCGCGTGTTGCCAAAGGTGCCGCGCGTCATCACGCGGTCGTTGCCGCGGCGCGAGCCATAGCTGTTGAAGTCCTCGGGGGCGACGCCGCGCTCCTGGAGGTACAGGCCGGCGGGTGTCGTCTTCT
>JBGOUY010000404.1:0-3054 GCA_041477795.1 bacterium | reverse complement strand
GGCGCAGGTTCGGGCCGGGGCGCAGGTTCGTGCCGGGCCGCAGATTCGGGCAACGGCGGGAGGTGGTTCGGCACCGCCGCGGGCGGCGGCTTGGGCTCGTCGCCCGGCAGATCCAGCTCCAGGCGCGGGAAGACGTCCACGACCCAGGCGTTCACGAACGAATCGAGCGGGCGCACGAATGAGTTTTCAAGCTGGTGCAGGGTGGCGGGCAACGTGCGCACCATGCGGTTCATTTCCGCGTAGAAGCGGGGGAAGAGGTACGTCCCGCTGAGGCCGATCACGCCCAGCATGAGCGCATAGACCACGAGGATCGCCGCGCCGCGCGGGAAGTGCCAGCGGCGCACGCGCAGCCCGTGCAGCCAGTCGATCACCGGGGCCAGCAGGTAGGCCAGGAAGATCGCCAGCGCGAAGGGCAGCAGCACCTCGTGGAAGAAGTAGATCGCCCCCAGCACAAACAGCAGCAGGAGCAGCAGCAGCGCGAAGCGCGCGTTCTGGAGCAGGAAGCGAAGCGTTAAGCGGGGCACGGGAGGTCGCGGATGAAGGCGCCGCCGGGCGCGGGTGGCCCGGGGCGCGAGGGAGCCAGGACGAGGCGGGCCGGGTCAGGCGGGCCGGCCAAAGCCGCCGCCGCCCGGCGTTTCCAGCCGGATGCGGTCGCCCGGCTGCACGGGCGCCTCGTTGCGGCCGCCCAGGTTGATGACCTGCCCGGACTTGCGGATGAGCAGATTGCGGCCGCGCAGGCCCGGCTGGCCGCCCTCCAGCCCGTAGGGCGCGAACACGCGCCGCTCCGAGACGATGGCGGCCGTCATGGGCTTGAGGAACTCGATCTCGCGCACGACCCCGTTGCCTCCGTGGTGGCGGCCCGCGCCGCCGCTGTCCGGCCGGATCGAAAATTCGTGCAGGGTGAGCGGATAGCGGCGCTCCAGGATCTCCGCATCGGTGATGCGGGTGTTGCTCATGTGGGCGTGCACGGCGTCCTTGCCGTCCCAGTCCGGGCCGGCCCCGCTGCCCCCGCCGATGGTCTCGTAGTAGCCGAAGGTGGCGTCGCCGAAGGTGAAGTTGTTCATGGTGCCCTGCGCCCCGGCCACCGCGCCGAAGGCCTCCAGCAGCACGTCGGTGATGCGCGAGGAGGTCTCCACGTTGCCCGCCACCACCGCCGCCTCGGGCGAGGGCGAAAGCATGCACGGATGCGGGATCTTCAGGTTCACCGCCGTGAGGAAGCCCCCGTTCATGGGGATCTCCTCGTCGATCAGCGTGCGCAGGACGTAGATGATGGCGGAGGCCGACACGGCGCGGGGCGCATTGTGATTGGCCCACACCTCGGGCCCGGTGCCCGTGAAGTCGAAGGTGAAGTTGCGCTGGGCGCGATCCAGGGTGATCGTGACCTCGATCGGGTTGCCGTCGTCCATGTAGTCGATGGCGTGGAGCTGCCCGCGCTCGGCGATGCCGCGCTCGGCGCAGAGGCGCTCCACGAGCCGCCGCACGGCATGCTCGGCGTTCTTCTGGATGTGCACCATGTACGCCTGCACCACCGCCAGGCCGTAGTGGCCGATCATGTCCTTGAGCAGCTCGGCCCCCTTCTGGTTGGCCGCCACCTGGGCCTTGAGGTCGTAGAGGTTGTCCTCCAGGCGGCGCGTGCCGGAGTTGGGCGGCCGGCCGTAGGCGGGCTTGAGCTGGCCCGGCGCCAGCAGCAGCGCCGTGATGCCGGCCTCCTGGAAGCGTCCGCCCTCCACCAGCTTGAAGCTGGTGATGCAGGCGCCTTCCTCGGCCAGCGTGCGGGAAAACGGGGGCACGCTGCCCGGTGAAATGCCGCCGATTTCCGCGTGGTGCCCGCGGCTGGCCACGAAGAACAGCGGCTGGCGGCCCTCGTCGCGGAAGACCGGCGTGATCACGGTGATGTCCGGCAGGTGCGAGCCGCCCACCTGCGGGTCGTTGGTGACCAGCACGTCGCCGGGATGCAGGTTATCCCCCAGCAGCCGCACCTGCGCCCGCACCGCGTCGCTCATGGCGCCCAGGTGCACCGGGATGTGCGGCGCATTGGCCACCAGGCCCCCGCTCGGGTCGAAGATGGCGCAGGAGAAGTCCAGGCGCTCCTTGATGTTCGTCGAGACGGCCGTGCGCTGCAGCGTGCGCCCCATCTGCTCGGCGATGGACATGAACAGGTTGTTGAAGATGCTGAGCTGGATCGGGTCCGCCTCCGTGTCCATCTGCACCAGCGTCGGCGGCTGGACGTGGATTTCCACGTCGCCGAACGCGGTCACTTCCGCGTGGCAGTCCGGCTCGATGACGATGGTGCCGCCATCCTGGATGATCAGCGCGGGGCCGGCGATGCGGTGTCCGGCGCGCAGGGCCGCCCAGTCGTACACGGCCGTCTCGCGCCAGCCGCCCTCGAAGTAGGTGCGGGTGCGATCCACGGCGGCCAGCGGCCCCTCGGCCTTGGCCACGCGCACCTTCTTGAGGCTCTCCGAGCGGCCGACGACGCGCACGCGCAGGTCGTCGATGAGCACGTCCGCCTCCGAATCGAAGCCGTACTCGCGCAGATGGTAGGCGCGGAAGGCGCTCTCGTAGTCGCCGTCTGCCGGGCGCGCGATCATGATGGCGGTGATGGAGCCGCGGTAGCGCAGGTTCAGGTAGCGCAGGCACTCGATGTGGTCCTGTGCGACGCCCTCCTCCAGCAGCTCGGCGCTGCCCTGCGCTTCCAGCTCGGCGAAGCGTCCCTCCAGCTCCTGCACGGTCCCGCGCGTGAGGCGCTGCCCCGCCGCGGGTGCTTGCAGATCGCGCACGACGTCCGCCATGCCCATGCCGTAAGCGGAGAGGATGCCCGCGAAGCGGTGGATGAAGATTTTGCGGATGCCCAGTGCGCGCGAGATGGCGCAGGCGTGCTGCCCGCCGGCGCCACCGAAGCAGGCCAGCACGTGCTCCTTGATGTCATAGCCGCGGGCCACGGAGATTTCCCGGATCGGCCGCACCATCGTCTCGTTGGCGGCCTTGATGAAGCCGAAGGCCACCTCCTCCGGGGTGAACCCGGCGCGGCCGGCCTTCTGCTGGTCGCGGTTG
>JBGOUY010000149.1:0-10455 GCA_041477795.1 bacterium | reverse complement strand
CCTCCGCGATCATCAGGACGCCCGGATGGCGCAGGTGGGCGATCTCGTTGAGCTGCTTGAGGAAGGCGACGGCCGGCAGGTTCTCCCGCCCGCCAAAGTCGTTGGGCATCCACTCGCCCGCCTTGCGGCTGTAGTCCAGGTAGAGCATGGAGGCCACCGCGTCCAGGCGCAGACCGTCCACGTGATAGGACTCCAGCCAGTACAGCGCGCTGCCCAGCAGGAAGTTCGCCACCTCGTTGCGGCCGTAGTTGAAGATGTACGTCTGCCAATCCGGGTGCTCCCCCTGGCGCGGGTCCTGATGCTCGTAGAGCGCCGTGCCGTCGAAGCGGCCCAGGGCGAAGTCGTCCTTGGGGAAGTGTGCCGGCACCCAGTCCAGGATCACGCCGATGTCCCGCCGGTGCAGACAATCGATCAGGTAGCGCAGATCGTCCGGCGCACCGAAGCGCGCGGTGGGGGCGAAGTACGAGCCCACCTGGTAGCCCCAGGAGGGGCCGTAGGGGTGCTCCGTGACGGGCAGCAGCTCAACGTGCGTGAAGCCCATCTCGCTCACGTAGTCCGCGAGCGGCTCGGCCAGCTCGCGGTAGCCCAGCGGCTCCTCCCCGTGCGCGCCCTTGCGCCGCCAGGAGCCCAAGTGCAGCTCGTAGAAGGACAGCGGCCGGCGCACCCCGTCGGCCTGGGCGCGGCGCGCCAGCCAGCCGTCGTCCTCGAAGCGGTGCTGCGGCTGGTGGATGATGGAGGCCGTGGCGGGCGGATGCTCCGTGGCGTTGGCGTAAGGATCCGCCTTGAGGAACAGGCGCCCGCCCGCCCCGCGGATCTCGAACTTGTAGCGCGGCCCGGGCTCCAGTTCCGGCACGAACAGCTCCCACACGCCTGAGCCGCCCAGCACGCGCATGGGGTGGCGCCGCCCATCCCAGCGATTGAAGTCCCCCACCACGCTGATGCCGCGCGCGTTGGGGGCCCACACGGCAAAGGCCACGCCGCTGACGCCGTCCACCGCCAGGACGTGCGCCCCCAGTTTCTCGTCGATGCGCTCGTGACGACCCTGGCCGAACAGGTGCAGGTCCAGCTCGCCCAGCGTGGGCCAGAACGCGTAGGGGTCGTGGTAGGCCTGCGTCATGCCGCCGGGCCAGGTGATCTCCAGGCGGTAGCGGAAGCGCTCGCTGACCCCGGGCAGCCACGCCTCGTAGAGCCCGGCCTCGTGGCTGCGGGTCATTTCGAGCGGGGCCCGCCCCTCGGCCAGCAGGCGCATCGCCTGCGCATCCGGGCGCAGGGCGCGCACCACGCTGCCCGCGGCGCTTTCGTGCAGGCCGAGCAGGGTGTGCGGGTCGCCGTGCTCCAGGCGCAGCAGGCGCTCCATGGCGTGCGGCGGGAGCGGCGGCGCTCCGCGCTGGGCGGAGCGGGGCGGCGGGGCGGAAGCGCGCCCGCGCACCGGCTGGGTGGGTCTGGCCATGGCTTTTCTCCGGCGCCGGCAGCCCGGCGAGGCGTGCGCCGCCGCTGCGGCGGATTCAGGCGCTCGGGCCTCCCGCTGCGCCGGGAGCTTCCCCGCTCAACAGGCGGGAGGACAGGCCCAGCGCGAGGCCGAGGTCGCGGAGGGTGGGCGTGAAGGCCACGCCGTGTTCCGTCATGCCCACGTAGAGGATTTCCTGCGCGCGCTCCAGATCGGTCTGCAGCCCGAGCCGGCGGGCCAGCGTGAGCAGCGTCAGCGCGGTGCGCCAGTGCGTCTCGTCCCGCCCGGCCACGGCCCGCTCGATGGCGCCGGCGATCATGCCGCCGAAGAGCCGGCCCACCGCGACCGTGTTCAGCTTGTAGCTCAGCCGCGCCGCTTCCTCGGCGATCTCCAGGGCGCGCTGGTAGGCCGCCGGGTCCTGGCTTTCGTGCTGGGCGCGGATTTCCTCCTCGAAGCGCGTGCTCATGGTGTACTCGGCCGCCGTGCGCAGCTCCCAGGGCAGCTCCAGGCCGGCCCGCTGCAACATCTCGAAGGTGTGCCGGTTGTCGTCGTAGAGCTGCGCGTAGTGATCGGAAAAGCGGTGCACCAGGGCGCCGAAGACCGTCCCGGCGATGCGGCGGCGGGCCGCGGGGAGCACGTTCTGCAGCCCAAACTCGTCCGGCCCGAACTCCTTGGCCACCGTGCGCAGGATCACCGGCAGCGAGGCCGTGGCGAAATCCGCCCACAGCCGCTTGGCCGCAGAGCGCAGCTTGGGCAGCCCGGCGAAGGGCCGCAGCACGGAGTAAAAGTCGATCCCGCCGAAGTGCATGGCGGCCACCGCGAAGTCGTGCTGGCGCCCCGTGGCGACGCTGGCGAGCTGGATGCGGCAGGTGGCCAGGCTCAGCCGGTCGCGCTCCTCGCGCAGCTTCTCCTCGACGGTCACCCGGTAGCCCGCCGTCGCCGGCACGTCGCCCTCTCCATCCACCAGCGAGGAGATCGCCAGGTGCGCCGCCACGCTGCGCGGCGTGACGCGCGTGCGCTCCACCAGGCGCCGGAAGATATCGCCCCCGCTGCCCATCTCCGGCACGTTGCTCTGCGCCCGCGAGAGGATCTCCAGGAAGGCCGGCCGCGGCGGCGTGAGGCCCAGGTCCAGCAGGTCGTCCAGCAGGCGCCCGGCGTACTTCATCACCTGCACCGTCTCGAGGCCGGACACGTCGTTGAAGAACCAGCCGCAACTCGTGTACATGAGCAGCGCCTGGCGCTGCAGTTCCAGCAGCGTCAACGCCCGCTCCTGCTCCTCGCCGCTGAGCTGCTTGCGCGCCAGGGGCGCCAGGAAGGCGGCCTTGTCCCGCGTGCGGTCCAGCACGAGAGCGATGTAGGCATCGCGCGCGGCCCAGGGATCGTGGAAGAGCGCGCCGCCCAGCTCGCTGAAGACCCCCGCGCAGTGGTCGCGCAGGAAGTCGAACGCCTCGCGCAGCGGCGTGCGCCAGGCCTGTTTCCAGCTCTCCTGCCCGCCGGTGTGGCAGCCGCAGTCCCAGTACCAGCGCCCCACGCCGTGGGCGCAGCTCCAGGCGGTGCCCTCGTGGTTGGGCCCGGCCTTGATCTGCGCCTCGAAGGTGGGCGGGTGCTGCTCCAGGAACTGCCCGTAGTTGGTGACGGTGAGGCCCTGGCGCTCCGCCTCGATCTCCAGGGCGTGGGCCAGCGTGCGGTCGCCGAACTTGGTGTGGTGCCCGTAGCTCTCGCCGTCGGTGGCGGCGTGCAGCAATTTGTCATCGCCCTTCGCCGCGCGCCGGAAGCGCTCCACGAAGGCCTGGCTGGAGGCCAGCCCGCCCTCGAAGGCGATCGAGCGCGCGATCTGCCCATCGTAGAAGAACAGCGCCAGCGAGCGCCCGGAGCCGTCGCGGTGGAAGTAGCGGTAGGCCATGCCGGGATCGATGGAGCCGTCCGCCACGGGGCGCCAGCCATCGTCCCCCGCCCCCAGGGGCCGCACGCGCTCGGCCTGGTAGGGCGAGAGGATGGTGAAGCGCAGCCCCTCGTCGATCAGCGTGCCCAGCACGATGTCGTTGCAGGCGGTCTCAGGCAGCCACATCGCCTCGGGCTCCCGCCCGAAGCGGTGCCGGAAGTCCGCCAGGCCCCAGCGCACCTGGGTGATGCGATCGCGCTCGTTGCAGAGCGGCAGGATGGCGTGGTTGTACGCCTGGGCGATGGCGTTGCCATGCCCCCCACGGTGCTGGGCGCTGTCCTGGTCCGCCTGCAGGATGCGGCGGTAGGTCACCGCGTCGTGCCGCTCCAGCCAGGAGAGCAGGGTCGGCCCCACGTTGTAGCTGATATTGCGGTAGTTGCTGACGATGCGCTCCACGCGCCCGTAGGAATCCACGATGCGCGCGAAGGCATTGGGCCGGTAGCACTCCGCGTCGATGCGCGCGTTCCAGTCCGGGTAGGGCGCCGCGCTGGGCTCGCCGTCGATGTAGTCCGTCCAGGGGTTCTCGCGGGGCGGCTGGTAGAAGTGCCCGTGAATGGCCAGCCAGAGGGTCATGACGCGCACCTGTGCAGAGAGAGCACCGCCTGCCAGGGCCCCAGCGGCACGGCGACCGCTGCGCCGTTTGGGGCGGACGCAGCGCCCGGCGGCAGCGCCGGCGGTGCCCGTGTGCCCGGCGCTGCCGCCGCGCCGCCATCGGCCGGGTCGTGGCTCCACAGGGCGTCCAGGCCCCAGCCGCCGCGCTCGGGCGGGTCGATCACGCGCGTGTCGTTCAGGTTGCTCTCCGCAATGAGCCAGGCCGTGCGCCCCAGCCGGCGCGCCTGCTCGTGGAAGACCTCGGCCGGCCCGTGCCGCGCGCCGAAGTCGAAGCTGCCGTGGCTGGCATCCAGCCGCAGGCCATCCACAGGGTACTCTGTCGGCCAGTATAGCGCGTTGTCGATGAAGTGCCGCCGCACCGGCTCATGACGACCGTCGTTCCACGCGGAGAATGTGCGCCGGCTGCACCTGCGGGTCGAGCCGGACGTAATTCGTAGCGCCCCACGGGTAGCTCGCGCCCGTGAGCAGGTCCTGCACCTCGTAGCTGCCCACGGGGCCGTCGGCGATCACGTCCGGCGGCACCTGCACATGGCAGCTCTGGGCGTTGTGCGGGTCCAGATTCACGGCGATCAGCAGCACGTTGCTCCGGGCCGCATCGGACTTGGCATAGACGAGCATCTGCTCGTTATCCGTTTTCAGGAAGCGCAGGTTGGTCAGCTCCTGCAGCGCCGGGTTCTCCCGCCGGATGGCATTCACGCGCCCGATCAGGTCGCGGATGTTGCCGGGCGCCTGCCAGTCCCGCACCTTGATGCGGAATTTCTCGGAGTCGCCGTATTCCTCCGTGCCCGGCACGGCCTCGTTCTCGCACAGCTCGTACCCGCTGTAGATGCCGTAGCTGGGCGAAAGCGTCGCGGCCAGCACCAGCCGCAGCGCGAAGGCCCCGCGCCCGCCCTGCTGCAGCCCGGTCGGCAGGACGTCCGGCGTGCTGGTGAAGAAGTTGGGACGGAAGTAGCTGGCCAGCGCCGGGCTCGTCAGCTCGGTCAGGTAGGCGATGAACTCCGCCTTGCTGTTGCGCCAGAGGAAATAGGTATAGGACTGGGAGAATCCCACCTTGGAAAGCGCCTTCATGATCTTGGGCCGCGTGAAGGCCTCCGCCAGGAAGATCGCGTCAGGATGCTTGAGCTGGGCATTCTCGATCAGCCAGTTCCAGAAGGCGAAGGGCTTGGTGTGCGGGTTGTCCACGCGGAAGATCTTCACCCCCTGCGCCAGCCAGAACAGCACCACCTCCAGCCAGGCGTTCCAGATGGGGCGCCAGGGCTGCACATCGAAGTTGAGCGGATAGACGTCCTGGTATTTATAGGGCGGATTCTCCGCACACTTGATCGTGCCGTCCGGGCGCCGATAGAACCAGTCCGGGTGCTCGCGCACCCAGGGATGATCCGGCGAGCAGTGCACCGCCAGGTCCAGCGCCACTTCCATGCCCAGCGCTGCGGCCGCGCGCACGAGCCGCCGGAAGTCCTCGAGCGTGCCCAGTTGCGGCTCGATGGCCATGTGTCCGCCGTGCTCGCTGCCGATCGCCCAGGGGCTGCCCGGATCGTCCGGCCCGGCGACGAGCGCGTTGTCGCGCCCTTTGCGCGCCGTCTTGCCGATGGGGTGGATGGGCGCCAGATAGATCACGTCGAAGCCCAGCGCGTGGAGGTCCGGCAGGCGCCGCTCCACGTCCGCGAACGTGCCGTGCCGGTCGGGCACCGTCCCCTGGGAACGCGGGAACAGCTCGTACCAGGCCCCGTAGAGCGCGCGCGGCCGTTCCGCGATCACCTCCAGCACCGGTTCGGGAATCGTGGCGCCGGTGCGGGGAGCCACCTCCGACACGGCGGCCAGCAGCCGTTCCTCCTCCGCGATGGCCAGGGCGGTGCGGCCACCCTCCGCCGCGGCGGAGTCCCATGCCTGCAGCGCGGCGACGGCATTGCGCAGGGTCTTGCCGGAGGCGCCCTTGGCACCCTCGGCCAAGGAGGAGAGCAGCGCGACGCCCTCCAGCACCTCGCTGGCAATGGGCTCGTTCACCTCCACCCGCTTGCGCAGGTCGGCCAGCCAGGTGCCGTAGAGATCCAGCCAGGCCTCCAGGGCGAACTCGTAGCGGCCCAGCTCGGCGAGCGGGAACTGGGCGCGCCAGCGGTCGTTGCCCAGCGGCGCCGCGGGCACTTCCTGCCAGCGCCGCCCGCCCTTGCGGCGCCAGCGCACCACGGCCTGCACTAGGTTCTGCCCGGGGGCCAGGAGATCCGCCTCGACGACGCACGGCCGGCCCGCGATGGCCCTGGCCGGGTGGCGGCCCTCCTCGACGGAGGGCGTGATCGCTTCGATGAGGATGTGCTCGTTCATCTCGCCTTTATCGTGCGTCGGGGCCGGCGCGGCCATAGAGGCGCACCAGCGCGGCCAGGCGCTCCGCATGCGCCTCGCCCAGCGCGCCTTCGTTCAGGCGCCAGGTCCAGTTGCCACGCGGGGTGCCGGGCAGGTTCATGCGCGCCGCGTGGCCCAGCCCCAGCACGTCCTGCACCGGCAGCACGGCCAGGTTGGCCACCGACTGGTAGGCCAGCCGGATCAGCGCCCAGTGCAGCTCCGCTTCCGGCCCGGCCCCCAGGTAATCCAGGGCGCGGCGCGCCTCGGGCCGCAGGCGCCCGCGGCCAGGTGCGCGCGCCCAGCCGACGAGGGTGTCGTTGTCGTGGGTGCCCGTGTAGACGACGCTGCTGCGGTCATGATTGTGCGGCAGGTGCGGATTGGCCGGATCGTCGCCGCCGAAGGCGAACTGCAGCACCCGCATGCCGGGCAGCCGGAACTGTTCGCGCAGCGCCGTCACGGCGGGCGTCACGAGGCCAAGGTCTTCGGCGATCAACGGCAGGTGGCCGAACTCGGCCTGCAGGTGGCGCAGGAAGTGCGCCCCCGGGCCGGGACGGAAGCGGCCATGGCGCGCAGTGCGCTGCCCCGCGGCCACCTCCCAGTATCGTACGAATCCGATAAAGTGGTCAAGGCGCACGGCATCGAAGCGGCGCAATGCCAGCCGCAGACGGGCCACCCACCAGGCGTAGCGCTCGGCCTT
Organism: bacterium; assembly: GCA_041477795.1. Taxonomy (GTDB): domain Bacteria; phylum SAR324; class SAR324; order SAR324; family JACQKK01; genus DATFMP01. The sequence goes on along the minus strand of JBGOUY010000149.1, from coordinate 3,420 downwards.
GTGGCGGCGCCAGTCGTAGAGCGGATTGCCCCAGCGCTGGCCGTTGGCGCTGAAGGCATCGGGCGGCACGCCGGCCTGCACCGGCAGGCGCCCGTGGCGATCCATCAAGAACAGGTCGTTGCGCGCCCAGGCATCCGCGCTGTCGTGGGCCACGAAGATGGGGATGTCCCCCAGCAGCGCCACGCCCAGCGCGTGGCAGCGCTCGCGCAGGGCCTGCCACTGGCGCTCGAAGAGGAACTGGCGGAACTCGGCGCAGGCGATCTCGCCGGCCAGCGCCCGGCGCGCCTCGCGCAGGGCCGCCACCCGCCGCACGCGCAGGGGCTCGGGCCAGTGCATCCAGGGCTCGCCGCGCTGAGCGCGCTTGAGGGCGGCGAACAGCGCGTAGTCCGCCAGCCAGTGCGCCTCCGCGGCGCGAAAGGCCTCCAGGCGGCGCCGCTCGGCGGCGGGGGCCTGCGCCTGGAAACGCTCAAAAGCCAGGCGCAGGCGCGCCTCGCGGAAGCGCAGGGACTCGGCGTAGCGGGCAGGGCTGTGAGACTGGCTGTGAGACGGATCGCCGTGCGCAGGGCCGCCCAGCGCCGCGCCGCTGGGCGATGGCTGGCGGCGGGGCGGGGCGGCCTCCTCCGGCCGCAACCAGCCCGCCTGCACCAGCGGCTCCAGGGCGATCAGGTGCGCTGCGCCGGCGAAGGCGGAGAGGCCGTTGTAGGGCGAGTAGCCATCCCCCACCGGGTGCACGGGCAGCATCTGCCACCAGCGCTGGCCCGCGGCGGCCAGGAAGGCCGCGAAGCGGTGCGCCGCCACGCCCAGGTCCCCGTTGCCGTAGCCGCCCGGCAGCGAGGTCGGGTGCAGCAGCAGGCCCGCGGCGCGATCGTTCAGAGTGGGCAGGCGGCTCATTCGGTGCGCTCCAGCAGGGTCACCGGCAGGTGCGCCAGCACCGCGCCGAGGGCGGACAGCAGGCGCCCCGCCTCCTGCCGCGGGGTGTGGCAACGGCCCGTCAGCACGTCGCGGGACACGCCGCCGGGCAGGCCGCGCCCGGCGCGCAGCACCGGATCGCCCCACAGCGCGGGGCCCACGGGCGGTGCGGTCGGGTCGGCCAGGCCGCCGGGCAGCGTCGGGAAGTAGCGACCCGCCACGGCGAGCACGGCCACGCGGCCGTGCGTGCGGGCGAGTATAGCAGAATCCAGGAGCGCTCCATATTTCCCACCCACGGCCTGCATCATCGGCGCGTAGACTGATCTGATGGCCGGCGGGCCCGCCAGCGGGCCGCGGCTGCCGCACCGCGGAGCCAGCCAGGCGCCCGCACGGCAGCCAGCCGCCCCCCAACTTTGCTGTGTACCACCGACCCGGAGGCCCGGATGACCGCACCCACGCCAGAGCGCCGCCGCTTCCCCCGGCAGGAGTTCCACACCCCGCTGCGCGCCCGCCCATCGGCCCGGCAGTCCGCCCAGGCCGAGCACCGGCCGGAGCGCGGACCGCCCTCCCGACCGGCACGGCGCCGTTTCCCATCGACCCGAGCGAGCCGATCCGCGCGCGGGCGGAGCTGCCGCCGATAGCCTGGGCGGCCCGCTATGAATGACCCCCGCCCGCCGCTCCCGCCGCTCGCAGCCACGAGGAGCCCGATGTCCGTCACCCCTGCGGAGCGCCGCCATGACACCCGCGTTCCCTTTCCCGCCGACGTCGTCTACAAGCAGATCGGCCTGCGCCTGGCGCGGGCGGTGGACCTGAGCGACGGAGGCATGTGCCTGCTGGCCCCCGAGCCGATCGAGGTGGGCTGGGAGCTGGACCTGTACGTGCACCGCCGCTCCATCCACCTCTCCGGCACGGTCGTCTACGTGTGGGAGCTGGAGCATGGGCAACATCGCGTGGGCATCCGCTTCCCGCGGCGCGATGCGGCGCTGGCGGCGGCCCTCGCCGCAGGCGCCGGGGAGCCCCCTGCTCAGCGGTAGAAGCGCGGCTCGCGCGCCAGGTCGCGCACGATGTTCTTGTGGTGGGCCTCCACCGTGCCGCCGCCGATCTCCAGCAGTTTGGCCGCCCGCCACATGCGCTCCACGACGTATTCCCCCACGTAGCCGTTGCCGCCCAGCACCTGGATCGCCCGGTCCGCCACGGTTTTGGCCATGGTGCACGTGAAGAGCTTGGCCGCGTCGGTTTCCCTGCGGTGCCCCGGATGGCCCAGGTCGATGCGCCGCGCCACGTCGTAGACGAAGCTGCGGCCCACCATGAACTCCGCGTAGGACTCCGCGATGTGCCGCTGCACCTGGCCGAAGCGGTTGATGGGCTCGCCGAAGGCCTGGCGCTCCATGGCGTAGCGGTTCATCACGTCCAGGCAGCGCCGCGCGATGCCCAGGGACATGGCCGCGATGGTGAGGCGCTCGATCTCCAGGTTGCGCATCATGTGGAGCAGCGAGTCGCCCTCCTCCCCGAGCCGGTTGCGCAGCGGCACCTCGCAGCGCTCGAAGACCAGTTCGGCCGTGGGCGAGCTGCGCGTGCCCAGCTTGTCCTTGATGCGCTGGCCCAGGGAGAAGCCGGGGAAGCCCTTTTCCACCACGAAGGTGGAGATGCGCCCACCGGTCTTGGCGTAGACCAGGAACAGGTCGCCCAGCTCCCCTTCCGCCACGGCGCCGTTGGTGATCCACATCTTGCGCCCGGTGAGCAGGTAGCGCTCGCCCTCGCGCACGGCGGTGGTGGTCATGGCCTGCACGTCCGTCCCGGCGCCCGGCTCGGTCATGCACATGCCGGCCACCCACTCGCCCGAGAGCACCGGGTCCAGGTAGCGCCGGCGCTGCTCGTCGCTCGCGTTCTGGAAGAAGTTGTTCACGAACAGCATGCTGTGCGCCAGGTAGGACAGCGTCAGGCCCGGATCGCTGGCAGCCAGCTCCTCGTGCGCCGCCACGGCCGCCACGGGGCCCATGCCCGAGCCGCCGTAGGCTTCCGGCACGGTGATGCCGAGCAGCCCCAGCTCCCCCAGGCGCTTGAAGAGGGCGCGGTTGAAGCGCTCCTCACGCTCATACTGCAGCGCCTGCGGTTCCACTTCGCGTTCCACGAAGCGCCGCACCGTCTGGCGCAGCAGCGCCACCTCCTCGGTCGGCTCGAACAGGTCCGTCCCCGGCGGCTGCTGGGCGACGGCGGCTTGCAGTGCCACGGCGCTCTCCTCGGCTGGATTGGGGCGACGGCGTGACGGCCCGCTCGGCCCACGCGCCCCACGCTTCAGACCGGAAGCCTACTAAACAATCGTTCGCTTGATAAGGGAGAAGGCGGCGGGGGCCCGGGCGCGGGAACCTCTCCCCGCAGCGCCGGCGCGCTGCCGCCCCTCCCCCTGAGCTATTGGTTCGCCCCGCAAGCGGGGCTCGCGGTGGGGAGGGACAACTGCAACGGCGCCTCCCCCCTGGCCCCCTCCGATGGAGGGGGGAACGGCGGCGCGTT
>JBGOUY010000199.1:0-8382 GCA_041477795.1 bacterium | reverse complement strand
CTGCCCAGGCGCTCGAAGGCCTCGATCGCCTCCAGCCGGATCGGCCCGCGGCAGACGACCAGCACCTTGACGGCATCGAAGCGGAAGCTGTCGCGCCAGGCGCTGGATTGCGCTTCGGACGGCGCGCCGGCAGCGGCAGCGGAGGCGGCGGGGGTCGGGCTGGCGGTCAAGCGCACGTCTCCCGATGGATGGAGGGCGCCTCGCGGGGGCGCCGCGGACAGCGCCACTATAGGTCGGGTGGGGGGCCCGTGCAACCGCCGGAAGGGGCGGCTCAGGCGGCTCAGGCGGCTCAGGCGGTCGGGCTGCCCGCGGCCGGTGTCTCGAAGCGCACGGCCAAGGCGGCCTCCACGCCGCGATAGGCGGCACGCAGGGCGGCCACGCGCTCGGCGAGGGCAGTGGCGGGGCCGGCCCCGCCCGCCTCGCCCAGTTGCCGGGCCAGCGCCAGCAGCCGGGGCGCGCCGAAGCCGGCACAGGCCAGCGCCAGGCGCTGGGCGGCCGCGCGCAGCGCCGCGGGATCGCGCCGGGTCTCCTCGCCCTCCAGCAAGGCCAGGGCCGCCTCGGCTTCCGCGCGGAACAGGGCCACCCACGCCGCGAAGCGCCGCGGGTCGTGGTCGCCCGCGTAGGCCCGCACGGACTCCAGGTGCACCCCGTCCAGCACGGCCTCGCTCTCGCCGGGGCCAATCGCGGCGGACGCGCGCCCCTCCTCCGGCGGCGCGGGTTGCAGCCACTGGCAGAGCTTGCGGCTGAGCAGATCGGGCATGATGGGCTTGGGCAGGTAGTCGTCCATGCCCGCGGCCAGGCAGCGCTCGCGGTCCCCGTCCAGGGCATCGGCCGTCATGGCGATGATGGGCAGCGCCCGGCACTCGGGCAACTGGCGGATCGCCCGTGTCGCGGCCAGGCCATCCAGCACCGGCATCTGCACGTCCATCAGCACCAGGTCGAAGCGCTCGTTGCGCAGCACCTCCACGGCTTCGCGGCCGTTGGCGACGAGGCGCGTGCCGTAACCGTGCTTGGAGAGCAGCGCCTGGATCAGCTTCTGGTTGACGGCGTTGTCCTCGGCCACCAGCACCTGCGCGGAGCGGGGCCGACCGCGCCGCGCCGGGACGGCTTCGGACTTCGCGGCGGGGCCCTGCAGTTCGAAGCCGTGCACCCCCTGGCGTTCCAGCAGGGCCGCCAGCACGCCCCGCAGCGCGGACGGGAAGGCGGGCTTGGTCACGAACGCGGAGATGCCCGCTTCGCGCAGGGGGGCCGTGTCGCCCGTGGCGCCGATCACGGCGAGCTGCACCAGGTCCGGCTGGTACCAGGCCGTCTCGCGGCGCACGCGGCGGGCGAAGACGAGCGTCTCGTCCCGCCCCAGGTGATGGTCCAGCAGCACGGCGCGGATGGGCGCAGCGCCGGCCTGTGCGCCGGCCAGCAGCGCCAGCGCGGCCTCGCTGCTGGCGACGGCGTCCGCCTGCGCGCCCAGGGCGGCCAGCTTGTCCCGGTAGAGCTCGCGCGTGCCCGCGTCCGGGTTGACCAGCAGCAGGCGGGCGCCCGCCAGCGTGCCGGGGCGGCCGCGCGGGCGGCTGCCATAGGTGCGGCCGCGCGGCAGATCCAGCGCGAAGGAGAACGTGCTGCCCTCGTTGACCCGGCTCTGCAGGGCGATCGTGCCGCCCATCTGCTCGACGATCTGCTTGGCGATGGACAGGCCGAGCCCGACGCCGCCCGTGCGGTCCGAGCGGGGCATCTGGGTCTGCACGAAGCTTTCGAAGATGAGCGGCTGTTGCTCCTCGGGCACGCCGATGCCCGTATCGCGCACGGCGAAGCGCACCCGGCTGGTCTCGCGGCCGTTCTCCTCCAGCTCCGCGCGCACGAGCACGAGCCCCGCGTCGGTGAATTTCACCGCGTTGCCCGTCAGGTTGTAAAGCACCTGGCGCAGGCGCATCAGGTCGCTCTTCAGGCGCGCCGGAATGGCGGGGTCTACGAAGGCTTCGATATCCACGCCCTTGGCATGGGCCTCCGGGGCGAGGGTCTTGGTGACCTCCTCGATCAGGTCGGCCACGCTGAGCTCGACGCTCTCCAGGGTCAGCCGGCCCGCCTCGAGGCGGGCCAGGTCGAGGATGTTGTTGATCAGGTCCAGCAGCGTCAGCGCCGATTGCCGCGCGCTGGCGAGGTAGTCGCGGCGCTCCTCCTCGTTGGTGTAGAGCCCTTCTTCCACGAGCTTGATGAAGCCGATGATGGCATTGAGCGGCGTGCGCAGCTCGTGCCCCATGCGGGCCAGCATCTCGGCACGCAGGTTCCCGCCGCGGGACGTCTCCGTCCCGCCAGCCGGCTCGCGCGCGGGAGCGGCAAGCGGCGGCGGCTTGGGCGATTCAGCGGACATGCGGGCGCTCTCGTCGTGGAACCGAAGACAGGTTCACGATCACGGGCAGGCTCCAATCGAAGGCAAGCGAAGCGGCGAACGGCGCTTCCAAAGCCTAACCCGGATCGCGACGCTGCGCCAGCCGGGGCGCGCATCGGCGTCGGCGCAGGGGAGTCCCCCCAGGGGCGGCCGCCGGGCCGGGCCGGGCGCTGGCCGGGTGGCCGGGTGGCGCAGAAGGTGGAGCGGGCGGAGCGCTGGCCGCGCTCAGGGCGTGCCGGCCGTGGCCGCGGGCAGATACGCCTTCCTGGCCACGAGCAGCAGCAGCCGCCCGTTGCTGCGCTGGTGCCCGGCGATCCACTCCGCGTCGGGGCCCGCGCCCCAGAACAGGTCCGCCCGGCCGTGCCCGCGGATGGCGCCCCCGGTATCCTGCACCAGCATGAAGCGCTGCACCGGGCGCACCTGCTCCGGGGCGCCGGGCACGGGCACCTGCGTCACCACGTAGGCCAGGCTGCCGGCGGGGACGAGGCGCTGGTCGGCCGCCAGGGTGCGCCCGGGTGTCAGCTCCACGCGCAGGTTGCCGAGCGGCCCCCCGTCGCGCACCTGGAAGAACACGTAGCTGGGATTGGAGTAGAGCACCCGCTGCTGCTGCTCCGGGTGCGCCTGCAGCCAGGCGCGGATGGACTGCAGCGAGACGTCCTCCAGGGGGATCGCCTCCTTGCGCACCAGCAGGGCGCCGATGCTGCGATAGGGGTGCCCGTTGCTGGCCGCATAGCCCACCTTGATGCGCCGTCCAGCGGGGAAGCGCAGCTCCCCCGAGCCCTGGATCTGCAGGATCGAGAGATCGATGGCGTTCACGTAGGCGATGGGCTCGGCGCGCTGCTCCAGCACCTTGCCGGACTGGATCTCGCGCCGCGTGAAGTAGGGCACCAGCTCGCCATCGACGACGCGGCCCATCAGCGTCACGGCCGGCAGGCTGTCCCCGAAGCGGTCCAGGCGCACCTTCACGATGTCGGAGGGCAGGGAGTAGAGCGGCGTGTCCAGCGTCGCGGTGGGCGTCTCGCTCGCCTCCAGCTCCGGCACGTAGTAGCCCGTGAAGAGGTTCTCGCCCCCGTCGCGCACGGAATCGAAGATCAGGAAGCGCTCGGCCAGGCGCCGGCCCAGCGTGGCGGCGTCCGGCGCGGCCAGGTACTCATTGCGGAACAGCTCCAGCGAGGCGGCCATCTCCGCCGGGGTGTAGACCTCGCCGCCATAGCGGAAGGTGGTGCCGGGCGGCAGGCGCCGGTAGTAGGCGCTGGACTGAGCGATGGCGCGCGAGAGCTGCAGCGCGCTGCCGTCGTCGCTCCACTCCAGCGCGGGCGGTCGCTCCAGCACGACCAGCCCGCGCGGCGCCGCGCAGGCGGCGAGGAGCAGTCCCAACGCCGCCCAGACCAGCGCGCGGCAGCGGCCCCGGCGCGGCGCCGGGCGCTCCAGCGGCCGGCGTGCGGGCTTGCCGGGCCGGCAGGCCGCTGATAGGTTCGATCGGGAGGGCCTGGGTGGGGCGGGCCGCTGCCGCATGATCTCCACCTCTTCCGCTGGCGAGAATGGCTCCAGGGCCCGCTCCCCGGCGGAAGGGCTCCGCCGGTGCACAGGCCCCGCCGGCGCAGGAAGCGCCGGACGTGCTCTCCCGCAGGATAAGGAGCCGGGCCGGTGGGCGTCAACCGCCCGCCGCGCCATGCCCCGGACGCCCCGCGCCACCGGCTGCCCGAGGCGCGCCTTTTGATCGGTCCGCGATGCGCAACCCCGCCACCCTTGGCTCCGTCCGCCGCCGTGCGGCGCCGCGGGCGGGCGTGCGCTGCGCCCGGCCCTCGGTGCTGCCGCGGGCGTTGCGTTGCGCATGGCTCTGCGCGCTGCTGCTGGCGCTGCCCAGCGCGCTCGCGCTGCTGCCGGCGCTGCACGACGCGATGACGGGTGCGGCGGCCCGTGCGGCGGACGAACCCCCGCATTTCCTGCGCGAGCAGCCCGCCGTGCAGCACGAGCTGGCCGCCGTGCTGCCCTTCGATCTCGACGGGGACGGACGCCAGGAGCTGGTCGTGCTGGAGGTGGAGCGCGGCCCCGGCCGCGACGTCACGTACACCCTGCGCGTGCTGCATTCCGGCGAGGCGGGCTTCGCGCCGCTGCCGGGCGCCACCGTCACGCTGCCCCGCACCGTGAGCCTGGCCGGCGTGGGCACCTTCCGCCGCGGGCCGGGCCTGGCGCTGCTGATGCCGGGCGAGCTGGCCGTGTGGCCCTGGCGCGACGGGCGCTTCGCCCCGCAGGCCGCCGCGCGCCTGGCCGTGGACAGCCTCTTCCCCGTCGCCGGCGGGGAGCTCAAGCAGGGCCTCACCTGGCTGGCGGACCTGGACGGCGACGGCGCCGACGAGCTGCTCGTGCCGCGCTTCGATGGCGTGGCGGTGATCTCCGAGGACCCCGACGGGCAGCTCCGCCAGCGCGCCCTGCTGCGCATCCGGCCCGACGCGCAACTGCTGGACTGGTTCCGCCGCAACCTGCTCGCCTACGAGGTGCCGGCGCTGGCCGTGCAGCAGGTGGACGGGCGCGGCTGGCAGGACGTGGTGCTGTTCATGGACGGCCAGCTCTGGGTGTTCCTGCTGGACGACACGCTGGACGGAGGCGAGCGCGCGCCGGCGTACGTGCGCGATCTGCAGCCGCCCAGGCCCTTCGATCCCAAGCTCCCGCGCGACCCGCCGATGCGGCTCGTCAGCGCCCAGGACCTGAACGGGGACGGGCACTTCGACCTGATCGTTTCCAAGAACGCCGCTTCGGACTCCCAGTTCAATTCGCGCACCCACGTGCTGATCTACTACGGCCGGGCGGGGCAGGGCGGTGCGCCCATCGACTTTCCCGCCGAGCCGGACCAGGTCTACTTCACGGAGGGCTTCTCCGTGCCGCTCGTGCTGGACGTCAACGGCGACGGCCGCAAGGACCTGGTGCTGGTGAACGTGGAGATCGGCTTCTGGAACGTCATCAAGGCGCTCATCTCGCGCTCGGTGAATGCGCAGGCCGCCTTCTACCTGATGCCGCCGGAGGGGCGCCTGCCGCGCGACCCGCAGCACCTGCAGACCTACGAGGTCACCTTTTCCCTGGGGCGCTTCAGCCACCAGCCCATCGCGGACTTCGGCGACCTGAACGGCGACGGCCTGCCGGACCTGCTGCTCTCGGAGAACAAGGAGACGATCGGCATCCACTGGGGCCAGCGCGACGGCGTGTGGGCCAGCGCGCCGGACGCGCGCCTGAAGGACGCCATCCCGCTGGCCGGCGCGCGCGTGCGGGTGGGCGACCTGGACGGCGATGGCCGCGACGACCTGCTGTTCGTGTACAACCGGGACGACATCCGGCGGATGCCGGAGGTGAATCACACCTTCACCGTGCTGCGCAGCCGCTACGGCTCCCCGCGCACCGCTGGCGCCGCCAGCGCCGTCCGCACCGTCAGCGCCGCGAGCGCCCCGCTCGCGCAGGCTCCCCGCCCATGAGCGCGCCCCCGCCTGCTGCACCGCCTGCTGCACCGTCCCCTGCCGCGCCCGGCACCGGCCTGCCGCCCCGCGCTCTGGCGCGCCGCAGTCTGCCACAGCTAGCCGCCTGGCCCGCGCTGGCGCTGCTGGCACTGGTCTATGGGGCGCTGACGGCGCTGCGGCGGCTGGCCTACCGGCGCGGCTGGCTGCGCACGGAGCGGGCCGCCTGCCCCGTGCTCTCCGTGGGCAATCTCACGGCGGGCGGCAGCGGCAAGACGCCCGTGGTGGACTGGCTGCTGCGGGAGGCCGAGCGCGCCGGCTGCCGGCCCGTCGCCATCAGCCGCGGCTACCGCCGCCAGGGCCGCTCGGACGTGATCCGCGCCAAGGCCGCCGAGGGCCTGCCGCCCGACCCCTTCGCGCTGGGCGACGAGCCCGCGCTGCTGGCCCGCCGCAATCCGCAGGTGCCCATCTACGTGGCGCGCCGGCGCGCCCTGGCCGCGCGGCTGGCGGCGCTGTGGGACCGGCCGGGGCTGATTGTGCTGGACGACGGCTTCCAGCACCTGCGCCTGGCGCGCGCGCTGGACGTGGTGCTGGTGGATGCCCAGCAAGGGCTCGGCAACGGGCGCCTGCTGCCGCTGGGGCCGCTGCGCGAGCCGCTCCGCGCGGCACGGCGCGCCCACGCCGTGCTCATCAGCAAGGCCGGGCTGGGCGATGCGGGGGCATTGCGCGGGCGCATCGAGGCGGCGCTGGGCGGCGCGGTGCCCGTGTTCACCTGCGACTACCGCCCGGCCGGGCTGCGCCGGCTGGACGACGGGGCGCGCCTGCCGCCCGAGACCCTGCGCGGGCGGGAGCTGCGGCTGCTCTGCGGCATCGCCCAGCCGCAGGGCTTCGTGCGCACCGTGGAGGCGCTGGGGGCGCGCGTGGCCGGGCTGGAGGCGCGCCCGGACCACCACGCCTATCCGCCGGCCGACCTGGCGCGCCTGGCGGCCCTGCTGGCCGACGGCGCCTCCGGCGAGGCGGCGGCCGGGCCGCGCTGGCTCACGACGGAAAAGGACGCGGTCAAGCTGGCCGGCCGCCTGCAGCCCGCGCAGCGGATGTGGGTGCTGGAAATGGAGGTGCTGCCGGACGCCGCCGCGCGGGCGTTTTTCTTTGATTTCATCGCGCGCTGCACGCTAGAATGAACGGGCAGGCGGAGCCCGGAGCGGCCCTGCCGGCGCATCTGCCGGGGGGCACTCCGCTCCCGGCGGCGCCGCTGTCCGATTCCACAGAGGTTCGATCTCACGGATGCTCGATCCTGAAGCGACGACCGCAGCCATGGCAGTGCTGCCCGTATTCAAGTTCCCCCATCCCATCCTCAAGCAGGAGGCCCGCACGGTCACCCGCTTCGACGCGGAGCTGCGCCAGCTCTCCGACGACATGCTGGAGACGATGTACGCCGAGGGCGGTATCGGGCTGGCGGCCAACCAGGTGGGGCAGCTCAAGCGCCTGCTGGTGATGGACCTGCACGCGGAGGACCCGCTGGAGGAGCCGGCCGGCGGCCCGCACACCTCGCGCCTGGAGCGTCCGCGCGAGCCGCGCGTCTTCGTCAATCCCGAGCTGCGGCAGGCCAGCGGGGAGATCGTCACGGAGGAGGGCTGCCTGAGCGTGCTCGACTTCACGGCGGAGGTGAAGCGCGCCCAGCGCATCGTCGTGGCCTTCCAGACGCTGGAGGGGGAGCCGCGCGAGGAAGCCTTCGCGGAGCTGGCGGCGGTATGCCTGCAGCACGAGATGGATCATCTGGCGGGCAAGCTCTTCATCGATCGCCTGCCCCCGCTCAAGCGCCAGCTCGTCAGGAAACGGCTCGCCAAGCTCGCCCAGAGCGCGTGATGGCGCCGTACCCGCCCCGGCAGCCCGCCGGCGGCGCGCGCACCCGCCCTTCGAGGAGGTTCGATGCGGCCAGGGAGGCTCGATCCACCCGCCCCGTTGCGGGGCCGGAGCGTGCGCGCGCGGCGCGGCGCGGCCGCCCTGCTCCTGATACCGCTGCTGGCGCTGCTCGTCGCCGCGGGCGCGGCGGGCCCGGCCGGCGCCACCGCCGGCTATGCCCAGGCCGAGGTCGTCATCCACGGCCAGGCGATCCGCGTGGACGTGGCCGACACGCCGGACAAGCAGACGCTGGGCCTGGGGGGCCGCGGGCGGCTGAGCGCGCAGGAGGGTATGCTGTTCGTCTACGCGGAGCGCAGCCGGCAGGCCTTCTGGATGCACGGCATGTTGATTCCCATCGACATGATCTGGCTGGACAACGAGACCGTCGTGCACATCGCGGCGGACGTGCCGCCGCCCGCGGCGGGCACGCCCGATGCGCAGCTGCCCACCTACCAGCCCGAAGCCCCGGCGAACTTCGTGCTGGAGCTGGCCGCGGGCCGCGCGCGCGCGCTGGGCCTGCACGTGGGCGACCGCGTGCAGCTACTACTACACCTGCGCTGAAGCCCCCCGCCAACCGCGCGCTGGCCAGACCCCGCCCCGCTGCTGATAGCCGCGCCGGCGCTCCGCGCCTCCGCGGGCGCTTCCTCACCTTCG
>JBGOUY010000277.1:0-5754 GCA_041477795.1 bacterium | reverse complement strand
GATCCGGCGGGTACACGTTCGCGCCGAGCAGGCGCGGGATGTGGATGTACATCTCGTACAGCACGCCCGGCAGGCTCGGCGCCGTCCACGCGTAGAAGGCGAGCCACGGGACAATGGAGAGCGCGGCCACGGCCGTGACGAGCGCCAGTTCCCGATAGTGCCGCCTGGGCGCGCCGCGGCGCGCGCCGGAGGAGATGGGGCGCGCCGCGAGCGCCATCCCCAGCAGCAGCGCCAGCAGCAGCAGCCAGGGATAGAAGCTGAGGTAGGTGCGCAGGGGAATGTGCGGCGCGGCGCGGGCGGCCAGGAACGCCGCGAAAGGCAGGGCGTGCGGCAGCGCCGTGAGCACCGCCGCCTGGCGGGTGCCCGTGCCGCGCAGCACCGCATCGAAGCCCAGCGCGAGGGCGACTCCGGTCAGCGAGACGATCCCGGTCTGCTTGAAGTACAGACAGAAGCCGCCCAGCGCCGCCAGCAGCGCCAGCGTCCGCACGTCGGGGTTGAACTGCGGCCGCCCCAGCACCAGCAGCGTCGCCAGCAAGAAGAGCTGCGCGACCATGCCCGGCGACGGCTCGCTGAGCCAGGCGAACAGGTAGAACGTGAAGCAGGCGCCGGCGCAGGCCCCCAGGGGAGCGAAGTGGCGCCGCAGGCCGAAATACGTGACGGTCGCCGCCAGCAGCGAGAGCGCGGCCATCAGCCAGTGCGTGGCGGCGAAGTGCAGGCCGGTCAGGCGGAAGGCCAGCGCCACCAGGTACTCGAACGCACCGGGATAGCCGGACACGTAGTCCACGTTCGGCACCTGGCCCAGCAAGGAGCGCCAGCCGTCCAGCAGGAACACGCCGTTGTCCCAGGACGCGCCCTGGAAATGGTTGAAGCGCAGCGCCATGGAGTAGGCGACCACCAGCAGGGTGACCGCATAGCCGGCGAGCGCCGCGCCGCGCCCGGCGGCGGGGTGCGCTGCAGGGGCGGCCTGGGTGGCGGTGGGAGTGGAGGCAGCGCGCGTCATGGCGGGACTTCTCGCAGGGGCAGGCCGGTGCGCAGCGCGATCGGCGGTGGCGGCAGGGCACTCCGGCGCGGCTGCGCCGCGCCCGCGCGGTGCAGCGCCCGCGCCGGCGGAAGCGGGCGCCAGCGCGAGACGCGTCGGTTATAGCATGGGGCCGCGCGGCCGGTCGACCGAAGCAGGCTGGGCTGAGCCGGGCTGGGCTGAGCCGGGCCGCCTGCCGCCGCTGGCGGTCGCGGGTGCCGCCGCGCTAGGCTGATGCCGATCCCCCCTCGTTATCGCGCAGGAGACCGCCGTGGCCGTCCATCCCGAGATCCAGAGCATCCTGGACTTCATCGCCTCGCGCGGCACCCCGCCGCTGCACGAGCTCTCGCCGCCCGAGGCGCGCATCAACATGCTCAAGGCGCGCGCCGTCTATGCCAAGGGCACGGTGGCGCTGCCGCGCGTGGAGGAGCGCCGGCTGCCCGGGCCGGCGGGGCCGGTGCCGGTGCGGCTCTACGCGGCCAGCACGGGCCTTGCGCTGCCGATCCTGCTGTACCTGCACGGCGGGGGCTGGGTGATCGGCAGCATCGAGAGCCATGACGACGTCTGCCGCCGGCTCGCGCAGGCCGCGGGCTGCCTGGTGGTGTCGGTGGAGTACCGGCTCGCGCCCGAGCACCCCTTCCCCGCCGCCCTGGACGATTGCCAGGCCGCGCTGGCATGGGTCGCGGCGCACGGGGCGGAGCTGGGCGGCGACCCCGCGCGGCTGGCCGTGGGCGGGGACAGCGCCGGCGCCAACCTGGCCGCCGTGCTGGCCCAGAACGCCACGGCGCGCGGCGGGCCGCGGCTCGCGCTGCAACTCCTCGTCTACCCCGTCGTGGACAACGACCTGGAGCGGCCCTCCTACCATGCGCACGGGACGGGCTACGTCCTCACGCGCGCCGGCATGGCGTGGTTCTTCGATCACTACCTCGCCGACCCCGCTCAGGGCGCCGATCCGCGCGTGTCACCCCTCAGGGCGACCCGCTTCGCCGGGCTGCCGCCGGCGCTGGTGCTGCTGGCCGAATACGACGTGCTGCTGGACGAAGGGGAGGCCTACGCGCGCGCCCTAAAAGCCGCCGGCGTGCCGGTCACGCTGAAACACTACCCCGGCACCATCCACGGCTTCCTGGGCATGACCGTCACCGCACCCGCCCGCCAGGCCATTTCCGATGCCGGCGAGGCGCTGAAAACGGCGCTGACCGGCTGAGCGGCGATCTGCCTGCAAAGCCATGTGGGGGCGCCCGTTCCCTCAAATCCCGCTCTTGATGGGAAGGTCTGACCGCCCGCGGCAGGCGAACGGTGGCGGCCCCTGCGAGCGCCTCGTGGCAGGAAGCCCTCTTTGCGGCTGCGCGGGGGCGCCTGCTTCGCTGCGTCGGCCGATCGCCGCTGCGCCTACTCCGCCAGCAGCTCCTTCAGCGCGTCCTGGATGAAGCGGTCGTCGGCGGGGGACTGCTGCGGGTTGCCGGCGCGATGGCCCCAGATGGATTCGATCACGCGCAGCTCGGCATTGGGCAAGCGCTCCACTTCCCACGCGCTGTCCTCGGGCGGGAAGTACAGGTCGTGCCGGCAGGGCATGACCATGGCGCGCGCCGTGATGCTGCCCAGCGCGGCCGCGAGGTCGCCGCGGTAGACGTCGTTGGCGCTAATGTCCGCGTGCTGCCAGCTCCAGAGCATGGCCAGCAGGTTGTTGCCGTCGCGCCGCAGGAAGTTGCCCTCCCAGTGGTGCACGAGGAAGTCCTCCAGGGAGCCGTAGCCGATCTGCTCGTAGACGCGCTCGCGGTAGAAGGCCTGGGAGAGCGCCCAGCCCGCGTAGACGCGGCCCATGGCGCGCAGGCCGCGCGTCGGGTGTTCCCAGAACCAGCCGTCGCGCCAGGCCGGGTCGCCGGTGAGCGCGGCCTTGACGCCCTCCAGGAACACGAAGTTGTGGCGGGAGGTGCGGGCCGAGCCGCAGATGGGGGCGATGCGCCGCACCTGCTCGGGGTAGAGCGCGCCCCAGTGATAGGCCTGCTGGGCGCCCATGGACCAGCCCACCACCAGCGCGATTTCCTCGATGCCGAACACCTCCGCCAGCAGGCGGTGCTGCAGGCGCACGTTGTCCGCCAGCGTGAAGTGCGGGTAGCGCCCCTTGTCGAAGGGCGGCGGCGTGTTGCTGGGGGAGGACGAGAGCCCGTTGCCGAACATATTGGGGATCACGATGAACCAGCGCGCCGGATCCAGCGCGCGGCCCGGGCCGATGGTCCACTCCAGGTCCGTGTGCTGCGCGCCGTAGGACGTCGGCAGCACGATCGCGTTGGAGCGCTTCGCGTCGAGCGTGCCGTAGGTCTGGTAGGCCAGCCGCGCGCCGCGGTAGGTCATGCCGGACTGCAGCCGCACGTCCCCGCACTCGAAGATGGTGGTGTCGCTCACGGGTGCCTCGGCTGGGGGCGGCGTGCGCGGAGCAGCCGGCGCGGGCAGGCGGCCGGCCGCCGCTCAGGTCACGTTGAGGGAGCTGAAGATGCGGAAGGCCTGATCGTCGCTGGCGTTGTAGTGCTCGTAGTGATCCACCACTTCCTGCACCGCGATGTCAGGCGTCTCCAGCAGGTCCAGCAGCGTGTGCTGGCGGAGCAGTTCGCTGCGCGCGTTTTCGACCACGGCCACCACGGGGCGCTCCACTTGTTCGCTGCCGATGGCGACGACGAACGCGAGATCGCCGGTGGTGAGGCGCACCAGGGAGCCGAGCGGATACAGGCCGATCACGCGCAGGAAGTTGTCCAGCATGTGCGGATCGAACTCCTTGCCGCGCAGGCTCTGCAGGTACTCCACGGCCTTGCCGGGCACCCAGTTCTTCTTGTAGCTGCGCTTGCCGATGAGGGCCTGGTACACGTCCACGATGCCGGCGAGGCGCGTGATGGGCAGCACGTCGTCCCAGCGCGCATCCTCCGGATAGCTGGCCGGCAGCGTGGTGTCCACCTTCACGTGGTGGTAGTGCGCGACGTTGATGGTGGCCTTGGGCAGCCCCAGGTCGCTGAGGATTTGCGCTCCGGCCGCCGCGTGGTTGCGCATGGCGCGCATTTCCGGGCTGTCCCGCTCGAAGCGCTGGGTGCTGTCCAGGATCTCCTTGGGCAGGGTGCTCTTGCCGATGTCGTGGCTGAAGCCGGCGAGCAGGGTCTGCCGCGTGTGTTGCTCGTTCACGGGCTGGCCCTGCTGGCGCAGGATGTCCGTGTAGCACTCCTGGAAGATCACCGACATGTCCACGCAGTGCGCGTAGGTCTGGTCGCTGCCCTTGAGCCCGGCGATGGCCACCATGGCGCGCGAAAGGCCCTGCGAGACGATCTCCTCCACGGCCTGGCCGGCGGGCTTGGTGGTGTACTTGCCGGCGCGGCCCTGGCTGAACAGATCCTGCACGAGTTGCGAGGAGTGCTCGCGCTGCTCGGCGCCGTGCGCGACCTGCTCCACGAAGCGGCGCGCCTCGCTGACGCGCTGCCGGCGGGCCGCCGCGGTCCCCGTCCGCACGGCCGCCGCGTCGGCGGGGCCAGCGGGCGCGGCAGGGGCCGCCGGATCGCCAGCGCCGACGACCACGAATTCGCGCAGGCCGTGGCTGCGCAACTCCTGCACCGCGCTGGCATCCAGCGCCGCGGCGGTCAGGCCCTTCATGGCGTGCAGCTCATCGAAGGGCTGCAGCGCCTCCACGTTGACCTCCCGGCGGGCGCCTTGGCGGGCCACCGCGCAGAGGGCACCGGGGAAGCGCTCGCGCAGGAAGGCGATCAGCTTGGAGTCGAGATAAGCGTATTCGCTGGAAAAGCCGGTTACCTCGCGCAGGGTCATGCCCGAGGCTAAATCCTGCGCATTGACCTTGCGGAGCTGTGAATCCATAATCCTGATCGGACAAGGTTTGCAACTGCGGGGCGATCGGACGCCGTCTGGCGACAGGCCTGGGCCGGCGGCGGCCGCATATCCATCTGTTATAGTAGCGCAATGGGAGCCCATGTGCCCAGCGGCAAGGCGGCCCTATCTGCGCAGAGTGCCGACCGATTTGAGCGGATTCCGGTTTTCTAGTATCCACAGTGGAGAGACTCACACCACTGGAAGTGCTTCAGGACTATGGGGAAGTGATGCGCACGCGTCGTGCCCGGTCGCGATGGTGTGTGAGCGCTGAATCCCCGGCGCTGCAGGCTGCAAGCCCGCAAGCGGGTTCCCGTTTCGGGATCGCTGCGCATCTTGATCTCACTGGGAGGAAACGTCATGTCGAAATCCAAGAAGCTCTCGCTGACGCGCCGCCAGTTCGTGCGCACGGCCAGCATCGCCGGTCTCGCCGCTGCGACTGGAATCGGGGCCAATATCATCATCCCCGGCCGGGCCAAAGCGGCCAAGAAGCTCACCATCCTGCAATGGCAGCACTTCGTGCCCGCCTACGACGATTGGTTCAACAAGACGTGGATCAAGGAATGGGGCCAGAAGAACGATACCGAGGTGGTGGTCGATAACATCGCCAATACCCTCCTTCCCGCGCGCATGGCCGCTGAGGCCAACGCCAAGCAGGGCCATGACCTGTTCATGAGGCTGGACCCGCCCGCGGTGTACGAAGAGCTGGTGATCGACCACAAGGACATCTACGTGGAGCTGGAGAAGAAGTGGGGCAAGCCCATCGATCTGGCCGTCAAGAGCACGTACAACCCGAAGACCAAGAAGTACTTCGGCTTCTCCGATATGTACGTCCCTGACCCCATCAACTACCGCAAGGACCTGTGGGACGACGTGGG
>JBGOUY010000383.1:0-3399 GCA_041477795.1 bacterium | reverse complement strand
CGCGGCGACGCGGGTCATGAAGGCGAATGCGGCCGCGAAGTCGGCAAAGCGGAAGCTGCGGCAGAGCCGCCCCTCGCGCAGGCTCCAGCCGGGCAACTCCGCCGCCAGCGCGTGCTGCTCGGCGGGGCTGAGCAGGCGGCGCTGCGGCTGGGCACTCCGCGCGGCGTTCACACGTCCTCGTTGCGGTCCGCCTCGTCGGCGGCGGCAGCGGCGGGGGTGCCGGCCGCGGCCGGCCGCAGCGGGCCCGCACCCGCCTGGCGGAAGTAGGCGCGGAAGTAGTCGTAGCCGGTCCAGAGGGTCAGCAGCGCCGCCGCCCACAGCGTGACGCGCCCGACCGCCTCCATCGGCAGGCCGAAGGGATCGTGGTTGAGCAGCAGCAGGCCCGTCGCCAGCATCTGCAGCGCCGCCTTCCACTTGGCGCCGCGGAAGGCATAGATGTGCACGCCGTCCGCGACGGCCACCTGGCGCAGGCCGGAGACGGCGAACTCGCGCATGAGGATCAGGATCGTGGGCACGGCCCCCGCGTGGCCCCGCGCCACCAGCATCACCAGCGCCGCCGTGACGAGGATCTTGTCGGCGATGGGGTCCAGCATGCGGCCGAGCTGGGTCACCTCGCCCCGGTGCCGGGCCAGGTTGCCGTCCACGTAGTCGGTCAGGCCGGCCAGGATGAACAGCACCACCGCCACCCAGTTCGTGGCCGGGACATCCACATAGACCAGGGCCATCAGCACCGGCGCGGAAAGGATGCGCGCCACGGTGAGCTGGTTGGGCGTCACCCACTGCAGCAGACGATAGGGCATGCCCGGATCCTGGCTGGAGTTGCGCCGGGGAGCTCGCAGAGCGCCGGCCGGAGCCGTCGCAGCGGGGCGCGCGGCAGCCCGGCAGCCGGCGTGCGGACGATACGGCACCGCGGGGCGCTTTCCTTCGTTATAGCGGCAACGCGGCGCAAGTGCCACCGCCCGGCAGCAGCGCCAGGCAGCAGCGCCAGGCAGCACCGCCCGGCAGCCCGGCCAACCAGCGCAGCGGGCGCCCGGCGTCCCGTGCCGGCCCTGCGCTGCCGCAGCGGGAAAACTTGACCTAAGTCATTGGCGCGCTGCGGAACGCTGGGGTAAGCTGAGGTCACCGCGCGAGGAGCGGCAATGGGTTATCGCCTGCGCCTCGCCTGTCCACCGGCCCATTGAGCTTCCATGTCGCTCTCGCTGATCACGTTCAACTACAAGACAACGCCGCTGGCCCTGCGCGAAAAGCTGGCCGTGCCCGCATCGAGCCTGCCCGCCCTGCTGGGCGAAGCGCGGGAGCGCTGCGACCTGCGGGAGATAATGATGGTCTCCACCTGCAACCGGGTGGAGGTCTACTTCCGCTCGGATGACCCGGTCGGCGCCAGCCGCGCCCTGCTGGAATGGATGAAGCGAGGCTTCGCGGGCTGGGACGAGGAGCTGGAGCATAGCGCGGTCGTGCTGCACGGCCAGGCGGCCCTGACGCACCTGTTCCGCGTGGCCTGCAGCCTGGAGTCGATGGTGGTGGGCGAGCCGCAGATCCTGGGGCAGGTCAAGGAGGGCTACCAGCTCGCCTGCGATGCCGGCGTGCTGGGGCCGTACATGAATGGGCTCATGCAGCGCGTCTTCCACACCGCCAAGCGGGTGCGCACGGAGACGGACATCGCGCGCAACCCCGTCTCGGTGAGCTACGTCGCGGCCGAGCTGGCCGGGCGCATCTTCGACACGCTGGAGGACAAGGCCGTGCTGGTCGTGGGGGCGGGCGAGATGGCCGAGCTGGTCGTCATGCACCTGCAGAAGGCCGGCGTGCGGCGCCTGCACATCACCAACCGCAGCTTCGCCCATGCCGTGGCGCTGGCCGAGAAGTTCCACGGCGGGGCCGTGCGCTTCGAGCACATGGCCGAACAACTGGCCGAATCCGATATCGTCATCAGCTCCACGGGGGCACAGGGGCACGTGATCGACGTGGAGATGGTGCGGCAGGCCTTGCGCATCCGCAAAGGCCGCCCCATGTTCCTCATCGACATCGCCGTGCCGCGGGACGTCGATCCGCAGGTGGGCTCCCTGCGCAACGTCTATTGCTACGACATCGACGACCTGCAGTCCGTGGCCGAGGCCAACACCCGCGAGCGGGAGAGCGAGGCCCTGCGCGCGCAGCGCATCGTGGAGGAGGAGGTGGAGCGCTTCGTGCGCTGGAAGCACAGCGACTCCGTCAAGCCCGTGCTCAAGGCGCTGCGCCAGCACTTCGCCGCCCTGGGCGAGCAGGAGCTGGAGCGCCTGCAGGGGCGGCTCAAGCACCTGCCGGAATCCGACGTTGCGGCGCTGCGCGGGCTGGTGCAGGGCCTCGTCAACAAGCTGCTGCACGTGCCCTCCACGCGGCTCAAGGGGATGGGCGGGGAGCTGAACGGGCAGGTGTACGCAGAGGCGCTGACCGAGCTGTTCGGCCTGCAGCCGGAAGCCGCCTCCCTGGAGGCCGCCCCCGCGGCCAAGGACGACGGCGCCGCGGCGGAGCCCGACAGCGCGGAGCCCGACAGCGAGGCCAACGTGGTGCCCTTCCGCGCGGCGGGTCCGTCGCACTCCTGAGCCGGCTGGCATGGCCGAAGCGACGCCGCTGCAGGGATTGACCTTCCTCAACACCCGGGATGCGCGCGGCGCGCCGGTGCTCTCGCAGCGCTTGCGGGAGCTGGGCGCGCAGGTGCTGGAGTGCCCCGCCATCGCCATCGTCCCGCCGGCGAGCTGGGCCGCCTTCGACGCGCGGCTGGAGCGGCTGGCGGACGGGGACTGGATCGTATTCACGAGCGCCAATGCCGTGCGCGCCACCCTGCAGCGCATGGCCGAGCGGCAGCGGCCCGCGGCCACGCTGGCGCGCGCGCGGCTGGCCGCCATCGGCGCCAGCACCGGCGCCGCCCTGGAGCGCGCGGGACTGGCCGTGGCCCTGCAGCCCGCCACGGCACAGCAGGAGCCGCTGCTGGCCGCCCTGTTGGAGCGGCTGGGCGGAGCGGCGCCCCCGCAGCGCGTGTGGATTCCCCGCGCGGAGGCAGCGCGCGAGGTGCTGGAAGCCGGCCTGCGCGCGGCCGGCCACCGCGTGGACGCGACGCCGGTCTACCGCACCGTGCGGCCGCCGGAGGGCCTGGGGCCGGCCCGCGCCGAGCTGCTCGCGGGCCGCATCGACTGGCTGCTCTTCACCAGCCCCTCCACGGTCAACCACTTCTGCGAGCTGCTGGATGGCGCGGCGCGCGCCGCGCTGGCGCCGCAGCGGCCCCGCGTGGCCTGCATCGGCGCGGTGACCGCCCAGGCCGCCCGGGAGCAGGGGCTGACCGTGGACGTCGTGCCGGAGCGGCAGGACCTGGACGGCCTGCTGGCGGCCGTGGCCGCATCCGTGCGAGAAGGGGGGAGCGGCCGT
>JBGOUY010000191.1:0-8695 GCA_041477795.1 bacterium | reverse complement strand
GCCTTCAGTCGGCGGTGTGGACGATCAGCTCGCGGCGGTAGCGGTCGAACAGGGTGGACTTGGACATCATGCCCAGGAAGCGCCCGTCCTCGATCACCGGCAGCGACCAGGCGCCGCTGCTTTCGAACTTCTGGATCGCCGAGAGCGCCGACTCGCGCGCGTCGATGGTGGGCAGGTCCGAGTGCAGCACGGAGCCGATGGTCATGATGGAATACAGGGCCGGATCGAACAGGTACGGGCGCAGGTCGTCCAGGTATACGACCCCGAGCCAGGTGCGCGTCGGCTCGTCCACCACGGGAAAGATGTTGCGCTTGGCGTACTTGAAGATCTCCACGAATTCGCCCAGCAGCATGGATTCGCGCAGGACGATGTCCTCCTTGTCCACCAGTTCGCGCGGCTCCATGGTCTGCAGCAGGTGCTGGTCGGAGCCGCGCCGGGCCAGCTCGCCCCGGTCGATCAGCTCGCGCGTGTAGACCGAGCCCTCTTCGAAGAAGTAGCCGCTCAGCATGGCCAGCACGGCCACGATCATCAGGGGCAGGATCAGCTCATAGCCGTTCGTCACCTCCAGCACCAGGAACATGCCCGTGAGCGGGGCGTGCATGACGCCGGCCACCATGCCGGCCATGCCGACCAGGGCATAGGCCGAGGGCGTAGCCAGGACGGCGCCGCTGAACACCGTGCCACTGAACACGGTGCGCAACGTCTGGCCGAAGCCGTAGCCGAGCCCGCTGCCCAGCACCAGGCAGGGCGCGAACACCCCGCCGGAGCCGCCGCTGCCCAGGGTCAGCAGGGAGGCGACGAACTTGAGCAGCACGAACGCGGCCACGCCGAGCAGGGTGAAGCGGCCGTAGCCGCCCAGGAAGTCCGCGATGGCCAGGTAGCCATCGTGCAGCACCGCCGGCATGAAATAGCCAAGCACTCCGACCAGCAGGCCCCCGACCGCCGCGCGACTCCAGCGCGGAATGCGCAGGCGGGCGAATGTCCGCTCGGCCAGGCGCAGCCCGCGCTGGAAGGCCACCGAGACCCCGCCCGTCACGCCGCCCAGCACCAGGCAGGCGAGCAGGTCCAGCGTGGTGAAGTGGAACCCCTGGTGCGCAAAGGCGATCTGGTTCCCCAGCACCAGCCGGCTGAACTGCGTGGCGGAAACGGCCGCGACGACGGTGGGCAGGATGGAGAGCGCGCTCCACTCCCCCAGGATCACCTCCAGGGCGAAGACGGTGCCGGTCACCGGGGCGTTGAAGATGGCCGCGATGGCCCCCGCCACGCCGTAGCCCAGCAGCAGCGTGCGGCGCCGCTCGTTGAAGCGCAGCAGGCCGGCGATGGTGCTGCCGATGGCGCCGCCGCTGGTGGCGATGGGCCCTTCCAGGCCGGCCGAGCCCCCGCTGCCCACGGTGAGGAAGCTGGAGACCAGGCGCGAGTAGATCAGGTCCCGCCGCAGCGCGCCGCCGCCGAAGGTGGAGGAGCGGATCAGCTCCGGCACGCCGTGGCCGGAATCGTCCTTCAGGATGCGGTGCAGGAAGAGCGAGGAGGCCGCGGCCCCCACGGCCGGCACGGCGATCAGCCAGGGCGCGCCGTGGAAGCGCGCCAGCCAGGCCACCAGCGCGTGCACCGAGGACGCGAGCACCACCGCCGAGACGCCGCTGAGCAGCCCCACGCCCACGGCCAGCAGCATCAGCAGCGCCGCCTCGCGGGCCGAGGTGCGGTGGATCATCCGCCGCGCACTCTGCGGGCCCTCGAACTCCAGGGTGCCGGGCTCAGCCCTCTTCAGCAAACGCATTGCGGATGTGCTCCATCAGCTCCGTCCGGTTGGGCACGCCGCGCAGGAACTCGCACTGCTCCGGCCGGCTGACCAGGTGCGAGATGTGCGAGAGCATCTTGAGGTGGCCCTTCACCGAGGCGCAGAGGATCACGAACATCACGTACACCGGCTCGCCATCCAGCGCGTGGAAGTCCACCGGGTGGTCGGGGAAGAAGATGCCCACCGCCGGGTGCCCCAGGCCCCAGTCGCGCGGATGGCGCGGGTGGGGCAGCGCGATGCCGTGCCCGATGGCCGTGGTCGCCAGGTGCTCGCGCTCCAGCAGGGTCGCCTGCAGCGTCTCCTTGAACGCCGGCGCGAGGCCGGGACTGAAGGGGAAGAGCGTGGCGACCTGCTGGTACACCTGCTCGGGCGTATCGCCCTCGATCTTGTAGTGGATGCCGCCCAACTGCACGGCGCGGAAGAGGGAGATGGCCTCCTCGGGCTCGTCCGCGGGCGGGCCGGCCGGGAAGCTGCCGATGCGGTTGTGGCGCGCCCAGCCCTCCAGCTCCAGCCGGTCGAAGCGGTACTGCCCCTGCAGCTTGATGGTCGGGATGACGCCCTGGCGGATCCAGCGGTAGATGGTCTTCTCGGAGACGTTGAGCAGTTCCGCCGCCTCTTTGACCGGGATGTCCCGCGCCATGAGCGCTCCGAGGGGTTCGTTTGGACAGCGCGTCGCCCCATCATACATTTCTGGACACGATTGCCCAATCCCGTGAGAACCCCCCATGACCGGCCGGTGGGGGCGGCCTCAACGCTCCGCTCCGTGGGCCTCCATCTTCCAACGGAGTGAACTGCAACAGCAGGCGGGGGAGCCGGCCTTTCGACTTCGCTCAGGACAGGCTCCCCTGCGCCCCTCTACGGAAACGGCAACCTCACCCCCGCTGCCTGACGGCAGCGTCCCCCTCTCCACGGTGCTGCGGGTTCGCCCCGCGAGCGGGGCTCACGGCGGAGCGGGGGAAACGGCTAGCGATCGAACGGGTTCGTTTGGAAATTTCTCATGGATCGCGCCAATCCGCTCCCAGCGCGGATTGGCGACCCGACCAGTGTACCATGATCCCGTGCCGGGCGCAGCAGCAATGAACGGGAATCGTCGGGAGAAATCGGTCAGGACCGGCGGCGGGGCCGCCCCCGTCACGCCTGCGGCGTGACTGCCCCCTCCCAAGGAGGGGGCTTGGGACCGCGGCCGATCGCTCGCCCCGCGCTCCGCAGCTTGGCGACCTTGCGCGAGGCAAGCCGATGGAATCGTCGCGCTGCTGCCGTTTCCCCCTCCTTCGGAGGGGGTTAGGGGGAGGCCCCGCAGGATGCGGGGCGGGCTGAGGTGCCGCGCGCGTCTCAGGCGGGCAGCGGGTAGTAGAGCTGGAAGGTCGTGCCGCGCCCGAGCCGGGTCACCAGCCGCACGCGGCCGTGCATCCGCTCCACGTCCGCGCGCACGACGTCCAGCCCCACGCCGCGGCCGGACAGTTCCGTGACCGACTCCTTGGAGCTGAACGAGGGCAGGAACAGCAGCCGCAGCAGCTCCTCGCGCGAGAGCGCGGACGGCTGCCTGCTCCAGCAGCCGCCTGGTTCCCGCACAACGACTGGACAGACACCGCCGATGGCGCTCAGCTTAGCATGATTGCCGCCGGCCGGGCGGTGGTGCGGCCTACGGGCCTAGGCGCCGGGGGCCGGCTGGGGACTGACTGCGGGCTGACTGCGGGCTGGCCGGGCCGCCGGAGGCGCACGGTGCCTCGGCCCCCTTTGCGGGGTGGGATAATTGCATGATCGGCTGGATGATGACCGGACGCTCGCGGCCGCCCGCGCTCCGCGCCGGCGGCCCGCGCCCCTGAACCCGAACGCGCTGCCCAGGCTCTACCGGCCCGTTATGCCGACCCCTCCTGCTCTGCCCCGCACAGGGGCCCCCGTGCGCGGGCGCCCGCCGGCCCCCCGCCGCCGCCGGAGCGCCGCCGCGGGCCTGGCCGCCCTGCTGCTGTCCCTGCTCCTGGCCGCCGGCCAGTCCGCGGCCCAGGAGTCGGTCGTGCACACCTGGCAGCGCATCTTCTACGCCCCGCTGGACGGCCAGGAGAGCCTGCTCTTCCTGGACCGCTTCGATCGCGCCAAGCCCGCCCTGGCGGACATCGACGGCGACGGCAAACCGGACCTGTTCGTGGGCACCGCGGACGGGCACATCATGTACTTCGAGAACCAGGGCAGTGCCAAGGAGCCCCGCTGGCACCTCGCCAATCCCGCCATCTCCGCCTACATGGGGCCCGAGCGGGACGCCCCCCTGCGCCCCATCGACGTGGGGGGCAACGCGGCGCCGGTGCTGGTGGATATCGACGGCGACGGCGACCTGGACCTGTTCGTGGGCTCCGCCTCCGGCCAGCTCTGGTTCTTCCGCAACGAGGGCAACCGCTTCCTGCCGATCTTCCGCCTGGTCAGCACGGACTTCCTGGGGGCCAAGCTGGGCCTGAACCTGGTGGCGAGCTTCCCGGACCTGAACGGCGACGGCCTGCCCGACCTGAGCTTCGGCAACGAGGCCGGCGAGTTCTACATCGCCCTCAACCAGGGCACGCGCTCCAACCCGCGCTACTGCCTGGACCCCAAGCCGACGGCGGACTGCCTTCCCGTGCTCACCCGCATCGGGCGGCTGGACCCGGAGGACAACGCGGTGCCGGCCTGGACGGACTGGAGCCACAAAGGCACGCTGGACCTGTTCGTGGGCAAGAGCGACGGCACGGTGGCCTACTACCAGAACATCGGGACGCGCCAGGAGGGCGCGTGGGAGCTGCGCGAGGCGCGCTTCAACATCCTGGACAGCGGGAGCTTTGCCGCGCCCGTGTTCGCCGACCTGAACGGGGATGGCTGGGACGACCTGCTGCTGGCCGGCGACAGCGAGACGATCGCCTTCTACACGCGCCGGCCCAAGGACAGCAACTTCGCCCTGTGGCTGGAGGACAAGAACGTGCTGCAGGTGCGCCGCTTCGGGGGCTACCAGAGCGCGCTGCACGTGGCCGCGGGGGACCTCAACGGGGACGGCCTGCCGGACCTGGTGGTGGGCACGCGGGGCGGGGAGCTGCTCTACTACGAGAACGTGGGCACGCCCGGGCACCCGGCCTTCCGCTCGCCCAGCGCGCCGATCCTGCCCACGCCGCAGCGGGCCTTCGCCGCGCCGGCCCTGGTGGATATCGACGGGGACGGCAAGCTGGACCTGATCGTGGGCGGCCGCGAGGGGCGCCTGGAGTTCATCGAGAACACGGGCACGCCCAAGGCCCCCCGCTGGACGCCGCGCAGCCTGTTCTTCGGGCAGGTGGACGTGGGCAGCCTCAGCGTGCCGGCCTTCGCGGACCTGAACGGCAGCGGCAAGCTGGACCTGATCGTGGGCAACGGCGCGGGCAACGTCGTCTACTACGAGAACGTGGGCACAGCCCAGTTGCCCGACTACGTGCTGCGCACCGTGCGCCTGGCCGGGCTGCAAGTGCCCAACAACGCCTCGCCGGCGCTCTTCGCCTGGAACCCCAAGGCGCCGCCGGACCTGGTCGTGGGCGATCGGGCGGGCACGCTCCTGCCGGCCGTGCGCAATCCGGCCGTCAAGGTCGCGGAGGGCGAGGCGTTCCAGCGCCAGGCGCCCTGGGGCGGGGGCATCCAGGCCCCGGCCAACAGCGCGCCGCTCTTCTACGACCTCAGCGGGGATGGCCGGCCGGACCTGCTGCTCGGCACCGGGTCGGGCGGCCTGCTCTACTGGCGCTACGAAGGCAGCGCGGCGCCGGCCATGGTGGCCAAGGCGGAGCCGCAGCGCCGCTCCAACGTGGTCGATGCATCCGCGGGCGGGCCGGGCGCCGCCGCGAGCGCCGGAGCCGCCGGAGCCGCCGGCGGCAGGCCCGGCGAGCTGGCCGCGCTGGGCGCCGCGGGCCTTCCGCCCCCCGATCCCATCTTCGTCTACGAATCCTCGACCCTGGAGCGGCTGAACCTGGGCCGCAGCACCAAGCCCGCCTTCTTCGACGCCAACGGCGACGGGCGGCCGGACCTGGTGGTGGGCACGGCCGATGGCCGGCTCGTGCTGCTGGAAAACACCGGCGACCCGAGCACCGCCAACTGGCGCATCGTCACGGAGCACTTCGCCGGGTACGACAAGGGCCGCAACGCCACCCCCGCCTTTGGCGATGCGAACGGCACCGGCAAGCTGGACCTGGTCGTCGGCAACGAGCAGGGCCGCGCGTACTTCTACGAGAACACCGGCACGCGCACGGCCCCGCAGTTCACCCTGCACGAAGACACGCTGGCCATGGTGCGCGCCGGCAAGAATGCGGCGCCCGCCTTCGTGGACGTGAATGAGGACGGCCGGCCGGACCTGCTGGTGGGCAACCTGAAGGGCGACCTGCTGTACTTCGCGAACAATCCCGGCCTGCGCTTCGACCTGACCATCCGGCGCTTCGCCGGGATCCAGGCGGGCGTCAACGCCAGCCCGACGGTCGCGAACCTGACCGGGCGCGATCGGCCCTTCCTCGCCGTCGGCTCGGACAAGGGGACGATCCGCATCTACGGGGTGACGGGCACGAGCCGCCTGCGCAGCTCGGGCTGGAAGGAGAACCGCAGCTACCTGGAGGGCCTGGTGCTGCCGGCGGGCTCGCATGCGGCCTTCGCCGACGTGGACGGGGACGGCGACCTGGACATGGTGGTGGGCAGCGACAAGGGCACGCTGTACTTCTTCCGCAACCACGCCGTGCAGCCCCCGCTGGCCGAGGCGCCCGCGGTCCCGGCACCCGCGGCACCCAGGCCCCCCGCGCGACGCTAAGCGCTCAGCCGGCCGCCTGCCCGCCCTGCACAGTGCCGTTCGCCGTGGTCTCCAGCCGCGCGGCCAGCTCGCGCAGGGTGATGGCGGCCAGCGGCAGGCCCAGGCCCCGGTTCGCCTCGCGGAACAGCGTCAGCAGCGGATGCCCCATGCGGTGGCCGTACCAGAGCGGCACGTCGGGGAAGCCCGGCACCAGATCCGCCCGCTGCAGCACCTCCAGCGCCGTCAGCCGGTCCAGCACCTCCTGCGGCACGTAGCGCGAGGCGTCGCCCTCCACGGACGTCACCAGCCGGGCGGCGGTGAGCGTGCGCAGCACGTCGTGCACGGTGTCGCTGGGCAGGTGCAGCTCGGCGGCCAGCTCCTGCCGCCGCACGCCCTTGCCCGTGGCGGCGAGCTGGCGCAGCAGCGTGGCCAGCACCAGCAGCGCCAGGTAGGGGCGGTGCGACAGCGCGCTCTCGCCCGCCCGCCGCAGCTCCAGCTCCCGCTCGTAGTGCTGCACCACGAAGGCAAGCTGCGCCCCCGCCAGGAACACCAGCCAGGCCAGGTAGAACCACACCATCAGGAACGGCAGCACGGCCAGCGCCCCGTAGATCGGGCTCTGCCGCGAGACCAGCACGATCAGCACCACGTAGAACTTCTGCACCAGCACCAGGCCGGCGGCCGAGACCAGCGCCCCCAGCAGCGCCGGCAGCACCGCCACGCGCGCATCGGGGAGGAAGCGGTAGGCGTAGAACGTCACCAGCAGCACGATGGCAAAGCCGATCAGGTTCGCTACGGGGAGGGACGGCAGCACCTCCAGCACCCAGGCCGGCACGTAGTCCAGCACCATCCGGCTGCCCAGGAACCCGCTCACGCCGAAGGCGGCGGCAAGCAGGATCGGCGTCACCGTCAGCACCGCGACGTACTCGATGAAGCGCGAGCGCTCGCCCTCCCGGTGCGCGGTGTCCCACACGATGTCGAGCGTCGCCTTGACCCGCCGCAGCAGGACGAAGCCCACGGTGAACGTGACAGCCACGCCCAGCCCGCCCACCATGCCGCTCTGGGCATTGTGGATGTACTCGTCGATGCGCGGCACCACGTCCAGGTTGCCGCCCGCCACGAAGGCCAGCAGGTACGGCCGCAGCATCTCGGCGACCTGGAACACGCGCAGCACCAGCAGCACGAAGGCCAGGAACGGCACCACGCTCAGCAGCAGGTAGAACGTCAGGCCGGAGGCGTGGATGGTGAGGTGGTTGCGCCGGAAGGACTCTCCCGTCAGCAGCAGCAGCCGCAGGAAGCGCAGCCCGAACCAGCCGGGGCCCATGCCGGGTTTGCCCCACAGCCGCTGGCGCCAGCGCTCGAGGGAGCGGGCCGAGTTGCCGGTCGCACGCGCCATGGGGTTGCCGCGGGTTGGAGGGTAACGGGTCACGCTGGGGCGGACACGCTTGTGCCCGTTATACTCACCCCGCGCGGCGTTGGATAGGGTCGGCCGGAGCGCCCCGCTGGCCGGCGCCCGGGCGGTCGCCCGTGCCGGTCAGGCCAGGCAGGCGCGCAGGCGCCGCAGCATGTCCAGGCTCGCCTCCAGCGGCAGGCCGTCCACGAGCGGCTCGTTGCGGAAGGTGTGGCCGCAGCAGCCGCCCGCCGCCACGCAGGCGTGCACATCCGCCGCGGCCGCCTCGTCGCTGGGCAGCAGGTCGCGCCCGGCCAGCAGGGAGAGCGCCGCCACCAGCCCGTAGGCGCCGAAGTTGGAGACGCCCGCCACGATCAGCCGCTCCGCCGGCACGACGCTGGCGATGATCTCGCCATTGGGCACGTCCCGCCGCACGAGCGCCTGCACGTTGCCCATGCCGATCTCGTTGCCGCCGTCCCCGATGGCCACGGTGGGGATGCCGCGCGCGGGGGCCTGCAGGAACAGCTCGTCCAGCGGCGCCGTGAAGGCCGTCAGGTCGCGGCCGGACATCGAATAATAGTGCCCGTCGGCGGCGCGGCCCGGCCGCTCGGTGGCGAGCAGGTGCGTCAGCCCCAGCGTGTCCAGCAGGCCCGGCGCGTAGTTCGTCACGGCCAGGCCCATCGCCTCGAAGAGCGGGGCATTGGGCGGGTCGGTGAGGTACACCACCGTGGCGCCGAGAGCCTCCAGCGCCGCGCCGATG
>JBGOUY010000320.1:0-4649 GCA_041477795.1 bacterium | reverse complement strand
GGGCAGCTTGCCCATCAGGCGGGACATGGACAGGTCCATGCCCTCGGGCGTGTCCTCGTCGCCCTGCTGATAGAACGTGGACAGCGCGCACACCGCCGAGGAGAGCACCGCCATGGGGTGCGCCTCCTTGGGGAAGGCGGCGAAGAAGCTGCGCATGTCCTCGTGCAGGAGCGTGTGGTACGTGATGTTGGACTTGAAGGTCTCGAGCTGCTGCTTGGTGGGCAGCTCGCCGAAGTAGAGCAGGTAGCTCACCTCCAGGAAGTTCGAGCTTTCGGCGAGCTGCTCGATGGGGTAGCCGCGATAGCGCAGAATCCCTTCCTCGCCGTTGAGGAAGGTGATGGCGCTCTCCGCGGAGCCCGTGTTCCCGTAACCCCAGTCCATGGTGATCGCGCCGGTCTTGCCGCGCAGGGCGGAGATGTCGAACGCGACCTCGTTCTCCGTGCCAACGATGAGCGGCAGCTCCACGGACTTGCCGTTGACTTCGACTCTGGCTGTTTTCGACATCGCATCTCCTTCCGATTGACGGCACGCCCGGTGGGCCGGCGAACGCGGCCGGCAGGTGCTCTGCCCGGGCGGCAAGTGGCGCACGGTGGAATCGGTAACGGCTCGCGCGGGATCGGCCGGGTGGGGGCGCCATGCCGCGCGGCGCGCGGCGCTGCCGGGAGGGCGGCACCGGGCGAGCGCCCACAGCCGCCCGCGTTGCTGCGCCGTGGATCACCCTCGGTGTGCGTTCGGCTCCGCCAGGGGAGCCAATGCTTTATTATAACCTCTACGGCAGGGGAGTCGATCCGTCGCGCGGAGGCTCTAGCGGAGACGGCTCGCACGCAATATGAATTGATCCATTCGTACCACGGCACAGGGGGAAGCGCCAGTTGGGGCCGTGCCGCGGCGCACTGGACGCCGGCCGCGCGCGGGGTGTCCCGGCGGTGCCTGAGTGGGAGCCCTGCCGCGGCCCCCTCAGCGCCCCGCCCGCCCCGGCAAGCCGCCGCGGGCGCTCAGGCGCGCAGGAGGCCGTACTTCTTGGACTTGCGGTACAGGGTGGCGCGCCCGATCTTGAGCTGAACGGCGGCGCGGGTCATGTTGCCCCCCGTGGCGGCCAGGGCGCGCTGGATGGCGCTGCGCTCGAGCTGCTCCAGGGTCGCCGCCGGCCCCGGCGCGGCGTGGCCCAGTGGGCCGGCGGGGTCAGCCGGCGCGGCGGGCGGCCGCGCGGGCGGCGGGAGGGCGGCGGCCGCTGGCTGCCCGGCCCGCGGCGCGGCGTCCGCCTCGAGCGGCAGGGCGGCGACCAGCGGCTCACCCACCGGCGGCAGGCTGGGAAAGTCCTTCAGGCTCAGCACGGGCCCTTCGGCCAGCACCACCGCGCGGTAGATCACGTTCTCCAGCTCGCGCACGTTGCCGTACCACGGGCTGGCAACCAGGCGCGCCAGCGCCTCGGGCGCCACGCTCCGCACCGGCTTCTGCTCCTGGGCGGCGAAGCGCCGGACGAAGTGTTCCACCAGCGCGGGAATGTCTTCGGTGCGCTCGCGCAGGGGCGGCAGGTCGATGGGAAACACCGCCAGGCGATCGTACAGGTCGCGCCGGAAGCGGCCTTCGTCCACGGCCCGCAGCAGGTCCTGGTTGGTGGCCGAGAGGATGCGCACGTTGACGCGCCGGGTCTGCCCCCCGATGGGCTGGATCTCCCCGGTCTGCAGCACGCGCAGCAGCTTGGCCTGCAGCGCGGGGCTCAGTTCGCCCACCTCGTCCAGGAACAGCGTGCCCTCGTGGGCCTCCTCGAAGCGGCCGCGCTGGCGCGCCGTGGCGCCGGTGAAGGCGCCTTTCTCGTGGCCGAACAGCTCGCTTTCCAGCAGCGATTCGGGGATGGCGGCGCAGTTGATGGCCACGAAGGGCTGGTTGCGCCGCGGGCCGCCGAAGTGAATGGCGCGCGCGACCAGTTCCTTGCCCGTGCCGCTTTCGCCCTGGATCAGCACGGTGATGCTGCTGTCCATGACCTTACGGGCCAGCTTCATCGTGCGCTGGAGGGGCGGGCTGGCCCCGATCACCTCGTCGTAGGCGCCGGCTTTCTCGTTCAGGCGCAGGCGCAGTTGCTCCACCTCCTCGCGCAGCCCGATGGTCTGCAGGGCATTGCGGATGGCCATGCGCACGTCGTCGAAGCTGTGGGTCTTGTTGACGAAGTCGTAGGCGCCCTCCTTGAGCGCGGCGATCGCATCGGCCATCGTGCCGTAGGCCGTCATGACGATGATGCAGCCCACCTTGCCCGTGCCGTTGAGCGCGGTGAGCGTCTCCAGGCCCGAATGGGCGCCCAGGCGCAGGTCGAGCAGGCACAGGTCCACCCCGTCGCCCTCCTGCACCTGGCGCAGGGCGGCCGGGCCATCGGCGACGGTGGTGACCTGGCAGCCCCCGCGGCGCAGGTGGAACTGCAGCAGCTTGCGGATGGCGGGGTCGTCATCGACGACGAGGATCTTGGGCGGACGGCGCAACCCCTCGGGGATGAAGCGCTCGGCGGGGGGCAGGCTGACGGGGTCTTTGCTGTCCTTGCTCATCGGTCGCGCCGGGGCGGATGCGGGGGGATCGGTTGGCTTTGGGCCGCGCACGGCTGCGCCAGGGGTCCTCGCAGTATATCGCAGGCGCCGGGCCGGACCAATCGCCGCGATTGCGCCCGCGGCGCGGCTGGGATACACCGGCAGGCAACCGGGCGCCGCTGCCCCGCGGGGCCTCCCCCCAACCCCCTCCGAAGGAGGGGGAACCGCCGTGGCTGCGCCAGTGTCCAGGCAGTTAACCCTCTCCTTTGGAGAGGGTCGTCCGGCGTCAGCCGGACGGGGCCTGTCCCGAGCGCAGTCGAGGGGTGAGGCCCGCGCCGCTGCCCCGCGGCCCATTGCGCACCGGCACACCGCCGACCCGAAGAGGCCATGGCCGTCCGCTCGCGCGACCCGACGTACTATCGCATCACGTTCACCAGCGACAACGACCTGTACCAGGTGTGCGCGCGGCACGTGTCCGCGTCCGACCTGTACGGCCTGATCGAGATCGGCGAGTTCATCTTTCCGGAAGCGGGGCTGGTCTACAATCCGGGCGAGGAACGGCTGCGGCGCGAGTTCGAGGGCATCCGCCGCACGTGGCTGCCCTACCACGCCATCGTGCGCATCGACGAGCTGCTGGAAAGCCACGCCACGGAGGTCAAGATCGTCCCGCTGGAGGCGCCCGCGCGGCCGGCGAAGGAGCGGCCGCTGAAGAAGCCCGACTGAAGCGCCGGCTCCATCCTCATCCCCCCGGCCCCCTTCTCCACCGTGAGCCCCGCTTGCGGGGCGAACCGACAGCACCGGAGAAGGGGGAGAAGCGCGGCCTCCGGCGCGGAGAATGGAGCCCCCCTCTTTGGGAGGGGGCGGGCCCGCGTGAGCGGGCCGGGGGGCGGCCCCGACTGAGCGCCGGCCCCCGCTGCGGGCGGCCCCGCGCCCCGCGCGGGTTGACGCACACCCGTCCTCTGCGGCGGGCCGCCCAGCCGGGAAACGCCGCTTTTCATCCCCACGAAGTCGCGCCGGATGGGGCTTCGTGGGGGGGGGGCCGCAAAAAAGTGCTTGATTTTCGGGCGCGTGGTATTCTATACGATCCATAGCGATGACCCGATGGCCGCTGCTGCGGCCCGAAGGGCGCTGGCGTCGGGCCAACCGCCCGGGTCGCTCACGGGAACTGAGGGGGACAACACCGACCATTCACCCAGGCAGACGGTCAGCCGGCGGACCGGATTCAGGCGGGACGCCGCGGCGGCAGTGGGAAGCTCCCACGCAAGCTGCCGCGAGACCGCCCCCATTGGGCGAAGTGCCCACGTGCCGCAAAGCCGATCCGCTAATCTGCGGGCCGACCCCGTGACAGATGGGCATTTCGACAGCAGGATTAGCAAGTGGGCATCGGGACCCACACACTTGGTTTCTTGGTCTTATGTCGGCAGGCAGAGGGCCTGTTGGAGGACGGCGCAGGGATCCCCGCACGGGGGTAAACGTAACCATTAAGGAGCAATCACGATGAGGAGCAACCTGCTGAAATCGATGCTCTCCGTATTCGCCCTGGCGGTGGCCTTGCTGTTTGTGGGCACGCTGGCGATGGCGGATGGGCCGAAGATCTCTGGCGCAGTCTCCGCCAGTTTCGGTATATTGAACTGGGACACTGGCGTCACCCCGGCACCCGCGGTGGGAGATGCCGGGAAAATGAGCACGTACAGTTCGGGGATCGAGTCGAACCTGGTCGTCAGCGGCAAGAACGACCAGTTCGACTACTACTATCGTCTGCGCATCCGCGGCACCGAGGGCGACACGATCTCCAAGTCCCAAACGGAGGGCACCTACAGCACCGGCACCGTGCAGACGGCGCGCACGCGGATCGGCTGGGAACCCACCGCCAACTTCCGCCTGGAAATGGGCAAGCTGCCCAGCATCGGCGGTATCGGCCAGGCCGACTTCGACTTCACCCGCGCGCCCAGTGAGTTCCGCTTCAACACCGACAACTATGGCCTGTACGATGTCGGCTCCCTGGACGTGGACTACCACACCCCGACGATGCGCATCGGCATCGGCCTGGGCACGGAGTGCGACCAAGGCCTCTGCCAAACGAACCCTGGCGCCGACGGTCTGGCCACCCAAGCGAAGTTGGCGAAGTATGGC
>JBGOUY010000352.1:0-3960 GCA_041477795.1 bacterium | reverse complement strand
CGCAAGGTGGACTTCCGCAATACGGTCGTCATCATGACCACCAACCTGGGCCAGGACTTCACCGGCAACGGCAAGCCGCCGGACCCCAAGACGCAGGTGCGCGAGACCCACCGCGCCCTGCGCGAGCACTTCCGCCCCGAGTTCCTCAACCGCGTCGACGAGATCGTCGTCTTCAATGCGCTGGGCATGGATCAGATCCAGAAGATCATCCGCATCCAACTCCGCGATCTGCAGAAGCGCCTCAAGCGCCACAAGATCGAGATCACCCTGGACGAGACCGCCGAGCAGTACCTGGCCGACACGGGCTACGACCCCAACTTCGGCGCGCGGCCGCTGAAGCGCCTCATCCAGCACGAGATCCAGGACGTGCTGGCCTACAAGATGCTGGACGAGTCCCTGCACCCGGGCGACAAGGTGGAGGTGCGCCGCGGCAAGGAGGGCCTCACTTTCCATCGCATGGGGTGAGCGGTCCCGCCGTTCCTCCTCCGCAGCCTGCGCGTTGGCGCTCCGCGCGGCGTGTCCGCTGCGCCAGCAGAGCGAGCCGCGACGGAGGTGCCCCGGCTGTGCCCCGGCCGTCGGTCACGGGGCCCCTCGGATCGGTGTCATCCCTAATCGTCTTGGACGGGTCGCTTCCCATGATCATCCAGTATCAGATCGGCGTCTCGCCGCAGGAGATCGAGGCGGTGCGGGCGCGCCTGCGCGAATGGGGCCTGCGCGTGCAGTTCAACCCGGGCACGCGCGCCGAGCGGCCCGAAGAGCAGATCCCGGTGGACAACGTCTTCGGCGCCGTGATCGATGCGCACCGGCGCGAGGTGGCCGCCATGGACTGCGTGCGCCAGGTGATCCCCATCGAGGGCGTGCCGCAGAACCTGGCCCTGGTGCGGCGCGGCTACCGGTACACGGTCACGCTGCCCAATCCGCACGGCAGCGGCCCGGTCACCCTCGGCGCGGGCCGGCCGCTGGTCGTGATGGCCGGCGTGTGCGCGGTGGACACGGACTACACGCTGGCCTCGCATCAGATGGCCAAGCGGGCCGGGGCCGACGTCAACCGCGGCGGCGCCTACAAGCCGCGCACCAGCCCCTACGACTTCCAGGGCCTCAAGGAGGACGGCCTCAAGCTGCTCTGCGAGGTGCGCGCGCAGGTGGGCCTGCCCATCGTCACCGAGTGCCTGGACGTGCGCGACGTGGACCTGTTCATGAAGTACGACGTGGACGTGCTCCAGACCGGCACGCGCAACGCACAGAACTTCGAGCTGCTGATCGAGGTCGGCCGCACGGGCAAGCCGGTGCTCTACAAGCGCGGCTTCTCCAACTCCATCGACGAGTCGCTCAAGGCCGCCAATTACGTGATGGAGCAGGGCAACGACAACCTGATCTTCTGCCTGCGCGGCGTGAAGGGCATCGGCCACAGTTTCCGCAACCAGGGCGACCTGGACGAGATCGTCTCCCTGACTCACCTGATCGACCGCCCCATCGTCTACGACGTGTCGCACTCCTCCGGCCGCAAGTCCGCGGTGGCCGGCATCGGCAACATGGCCGCGGCCGGGGGCGCGGACGGCATCCTGCTGGACGTGCACGTCGCGCCCGAGCACGCCCTGGTGGATGGCTTCCAGGCCATCGACGACGAGGCGGCCCTGGCGCGCATGATCGCCACCTGGCGCACGCTGCGGGAGCTGACCCAGGCCGGCGCCGGCTGAGCGCGCTCAAGTTTTGCCCCCCGCCGCCGTCAATGCTAGCGATAGGGTTCGTCCCCGAGCCCGCGCAGTGATCCGTCCGCCCACGGAGCAGGCATGCGCGTTCGCATCGCACTCCTGGCGCTGCTGCTGGCGCTGCCCGGCGCCGCTCCCACGCTGGCGCAGGTGGCCGCGCCACGCCTGACGCCGCTCTTCATCGGCCTGCCCGCGATCAGCAGCGTGTTCAATCCGGCGCTGGACACGGTCAACCCGGCCGCCCAGATGTGGGCCGGCTCCTCCTTCGTGGGCGCCGGCGTCACCACGCAGGGGCAGAACGAGCAGTCCAACGCAGGCGCCGTGTTGAGCCGCGGCAACCTGGACACCCGGCTGGCGCAGCTCCGGCTGATGGGCGAATTCGTCTCCCTGGGCGCCACGCTTGGCAAGACGCGCTACCGGCTGCAGGACGTGGCCGGGCCGAACGACATCCGCTTCGACGTGCTCGACACGCGGGTGGAGCTGGCCCTGCGCTACACGGACTGGCTGGCGCTGGGGGTGGCGCGGCAAGCCTCGCGCGAGCACACAAGCGCCCTGCTGCCGCCGGGCGAGGACATGCGGCGCACGGAGCTGCAACTCCCCGGCGCTTCCCTGCACTTCGGCGTCTTCTACCTCGGTTACGCCAGCGGGAGCGAGGAGGTGCGGATCGAATTGGCCGCCAGCGGCGCCACGGACCGGGACCGCCGCCGCGTCACCCGCTCCGGCGTGGGCGTGCGCGACCGCCGTGAGACCTGGGGCTACCACCTGGAGGTCTACCGCGAGGAGCGCGAGCCGTTCCTCCTGCCGGCCGCCATCCCGGGCTTCGCGGGGGACGAGATCCGCCTGAGCGGCACCACGGTGGAGGTGATCGCCTGGAACGTGCTGCTCGGCTTCGAGCAGAGCCGCACGGACAACCGGCAGTCCCTCTTCGGCGTCTCCAGCAACTTCACCAGCGACGCGACGCGCGCCTCGCTCGGCTGGGTGCCCCACAGCGGCCTGACCCTCGTCGCCACCGGCCAGCGCGGGCACAAGCGCTCCAACATGCCCAATGGGGAGATCGAAGCGCTGCTGGTCTCCCTCGGCTGGCGCTTCTAGCGTTGT
Organism: bacterium; assembly: GCA_041477795.1. Taxonomy (GTDB): domain Bacteria; phylum SAR324; class SAR324; order SAR324; family JACQKK01; genus DATFMP01. Next base: position 1,153 of record JBGOUY010000352.1, on the reverse strand, counting down.
GTCCCTGAAGTAACTTCCATAATAAATGGGCTGCGGCATCGCGTTGGACCCCATCCCCCAACCCCTTCCCCGCTAGGCAGGGAAGGGGCATGGTCGCCGCGAAAGGGTTCGCAAACCTCCGCCCCTCTCTGCTTAGCGGGGAGGGGCTGGCCCGCGCGAGCGGGCCGGGGTGGGGTCCCAGCGAGGCGATCGCGTCTGGCCGTGAAATTACCAAGAAACTGGTGGGGCATCACACGAGCGCCGCTCAGAGCACGATCGAGTTGCCTCCGTCCACCACGAAGGTCTGGCCGGTCGTCCAGGCGGCGCCGGCCGAGGCCAGGTAGACCGCCAGCGGCCCGATGTCGTCCGGCTCGCCCACGCGCGGGATGGGGAAGCGCGTGCGGATGCGCTCGCGGCCGTCCTCGCTGTCCCACAGGGCGCGCGCGAAGTCCGTCTTGATCAGCCCGGGCAGGATCGCGTTGACGCGGATGTTGTGCTTGCCCCACTCCACCGCCAGGCAGCGCACCAGGTGGTTCACGGCGGCCTTGGAGATGCCGTAGGCGCCGATCACCGGGCTGGGCCTGATGCTGCCGATGCTCGACACGACGATGAAGGCGCCGCCGCCCCGGGCGATCATGTCCGGCAGCACCTGCTGGCCGAACCACAGGGCGCTCAGCACGTTGCTGTCCATGATCTTGTGCCAGGCCTCGTCGGTGATCTCCGGCAGCGGCCCGTAGTACGGGTTGGCCGCGGCGTTGCAGACGACGATGTCCACCGGCCCGAAGGCCGCGTGCGTGCCGGCCACCAGCGCGGCGACCTGCTCCTTGTGGCTCACGTTGCAGGCGAGGGCGGTGGCCGCACCGCCTTCGGCGCGGATCGCCTGCGCCACCTCCTCGCACGGGCCGAGCTTGCGGCTGGAGATGACCACGCGCGCCCCGAAGCGCGCCAGGTGCTCGGCGATGGAGCGCCCGATGCCCTTGGAGGCGCCCGTGACGATGGCCGTGCGCCCGCTCAGGTCGAACGGATTGCGCTGGACCCCAGGGGCGGTTCCAGGGGCCGCCTCAGCGGTGGCGTCGCCGGGCGGGGCCCCCGGCCGGGGACCGGGCGCGGCGGGCGGCGGAGGGGCCTTGGGCATGCGCATCCGGGCGTTCGGGTGATGCGGCGACGGGAGCGG
>JBGOUY010000335.1:0-4221 GCA_041477795.1 bacterium | reverse complement strand
CGGCCCTGACCGAGTACATCCGCATCCCCAACGAGTCCCCCGGCTTCGACACCGACTGGGCGGCGCACGGCCACATGCAGCGCGCCGTGGAGTTGGTCACGGCCTGGATCGGGCGCCAGGGGGTGCGCGGGCTCACGCTGCGCGTGCTGCGCGACGGCGAGCGCACGCCGCTGCTGCTGGCCGAGGTGCCCGGCGCCCTGCCCGAGGTCGTGCTGATGTACGGCCACCTCGACAAGCAGCCGCCCATGGTGGGCTGGCGCGCAGACCTCGGGCCCTGGCAGCCCGTGCGCGAGGGCGACAAGCTCTACGGCCGCGGGGCCGCCGATGACGGTTACGCCGTCTTCGCGGCCACCGCCACCGTGAAGGCGCTCCAGGCGCTGGGCCAGCCCCACGCTACCGTGCGCATCCTGATCGAGTGCTCCGAGGAGAGCGGCTCGGTGGACTTGCCGCACTACCTGCAGGCCTACGGCGCCCTGCTTGGTGCGCCCAGCCTGGTGGTGTGCCTGGATTCGGGCTGCGGCAACTACGAGCAGCTTTGGAGCACCACCTCCCTGCGCGGGCTGGTGGGCGCCACGCTGAAGGTGGAGCTGCTGCGCGAGGGCGTGCACTCCGGGCTCGCCGGAGGCATCGTGCCCAATCCGCTGCAGGTGCTGCGGCTGCTGCTGGACCGGCTGGAAGACCCCGCCACGGGTCGCCTCAAGCTGGATGCCCTGCGCGTGGAGATCCCCAAGCAGCGCATCGCCCAGGCCCGCAAGGCCGCGCAGGTGCTGGGCGGGGCGGTGGTGGGCGACTTCCCCTTCCTGGCAGGCGCCCGGCCGCTTTCGGACGACACGCTGCAGCTGCTCCTCAACGGCACCTGGGAGCCGGCGCTGGCCGCCATCGCCCAGGAGGGCCTACCGGAGCTGGGCAAGGGCGGCAACGTGTTGCTGCCCGCGCTCGCCTTGCGGCTCTCGCTGCGCATCCCGCCCACGCTGGACCCCGAGCTGGCCAGCGCGGTTGTGAAGGAGACGCTGGAGGCCGACCCGCCCTTTGGCGCGCGCGTCAGCGTCAGCGCGGCCGGCGAGCCGGGCTGGAACGCGCCCCCGCTGGAGGACTGGCTGGCCCAGGCCACGGACGCCGCCTCGCGCGAGTTCTACGGCAAGGAGGCGTGCTACTACGGCATCGGCGGCTCGATCCCCTTCATGCACATGATCGGCGAGCGCTTCCCCGCCGCGCAGTTCCTCATCACCGGCGTGCTGGGGCCCAATGCGAATGCCCACGGCCCCAACGAGTTCCTGCACGTGCCCTATGCGCAGAAGCTCACCTGCTCTCTGGTGCGCATCCTGGCGGCGCACCACGCCCGCTCCGCGCGACCGGCACGGTAGGCGCCCCGCCCCATTGCTCCGCCCCTGGAATTGGGATGTAATGGGGCGGGAGGAATCCATCCTGCGGCGCCAAGGTTCCCCGGGGGAGGCCGGCCAGCATGAACCACTTCAAGCACCATCCTCGGCATCCGAGCGCCGGGCCCTGCCGCCTGTTGGGGCTCCTCGCGCTGGCGGCGCTGGTCGCGGCCGGCGCCACCCTGCTGAGCGCCTGCAACCGCAGCGAGCCCCCGCCCGCCGCGGAGGATGAAGGCGCCCTGAAGCTGGAGCGGCCCTACGCCAACCAAAAGCTGGGGCCGGCGGGAACGGCCCAGTACCGCTTCCACGCGAAGCAGCGCGGGGCGTACCTGATCATGGTCTACAACAACCCCACGCCCCTTGACATCACGCTCCGCCACCCCAAGAAGGTCTGCTACCTGCTGGGCAATGGCAGTTGCGAGCTGGTCACCGGCCCGGACGAGTCCTACGCCTTCGAGGTGACGTCCAATGGCGACCAGGAGGCGAACTTCAGCGTCATGGTGACGCACTCGGAAGGCACAGGCCGCTACGAGGGCGAAGTCCACACCCCGCTCACGCTGGAAGACGGCATCGAGCACACGGGTACCGTGGGCGTGCGCGAGTCCAGCTACTACAGCTTCACCGCCGCCCAGGCCGGCCCGCACACCATCGCCCTGACGGGCACACAGTCGGACCTGCTGTGGCGCCTGTTCGACGCGGTGGACTTCGACGTCATCCTGCAGGAGTGCGACCAGCACTTCGGCGCCGCCGACGAGGTCTGCCAGACCTTCCCCCTCCACGCCGACAAGCGCTACTACGTGAAGGTGGAGGAGAAGAGCGGCGTGCCCGGCCCCTACCGCCTGACCATCCACGGCCCCTAGCGGCGCAAAATTGCCTGGGCAAGATGACGGCACAGGCAATTTGAACGAATTGCCCGTTCCCATGAAGCGGCTTCAGGGCTCCTCCCTGACTATTAATCGCGGCTTGAGTTAGGGAAGGCTAGTTTTCAGGCGATCAAGGATGGCCATTCAGTCCGTGCCGGGCATCGCAATGCACGCTGCTCAAGCCAGGGGCCGATGAGATGGCTACGTATCTGCGGGGAGTCGGGCTGTTCATACTTATCTCGGCAAGTCTCATTTATGGCGCTCCAGCTCAGGCGCAGAGCAGCTCCGACAAGCCGACCGGCGTCCAGGTGACAGGCGCTGAGCTGACGAAGATGATGTCAAGAGGAGCCTTGATCGAAGGGTACAACCCCAACGAGTCCACTTGGTACGCCCACGTCTATCTGAACGGCGGCAACTTGCTGTCCATCCAAGTCAGGTCAATTCCGTTCGGAGAGTCGGGTGGTATCGGCGAATCTCGCAAGGGCAAGTGGCGCAGCTCGGGCGACATGCTGTGCATTGAAATTGAGCCCGTGCCAATCGGCGCCCCTTGTCGCAATGTGTATCGTCTCAGTGACGGAAGCTACGAGTTCTGGACCCAGCAGAACCTCATGCGCATTTCGTCGTTCCGCCTCCACGGTCCGGATCACCCGTAGCGGCCTGCCCGAGCCGAGAGCGCATGCATTGACACCCGCACCCCCCTGCGCCACGCGCTACCAAGCCTAGTCCGGCCAGCTCAGCTTGCCGAAGCCGACGCGCTGCGCGCCCGGCGGGGCCGTGAGCGGCGCAAAGCCCGCGCCGAACAGGCTCTCGTGGGCCAGCACGGAAAACAGCACCGCCTCCTTGGCGTCGGGATCGATTCCGAAGGACTCCGCCCGCCGCCAGACGAGGCCCGGCAGCGCCACGCGCAGGCCCCGCAGCAGCGCGCGGTTGTGGCGCCCGCCGCCGGAGACGTACAGCTCGGTGCCGCGCAGCAGCAGGCGCTCGCGGCGCAGGGTGTCGGCCACCGTCTCGCTGGTGAGCCGGGTCAGGGTCGCCACCCCATCCTCGGGCGCCAGGCCCAGGGACTGGGCGCGCTGCCAGACCGCCTCCAGGTAGGCATCGCCGAAGCGCTCCGGGCCGGTGCTCTTGGGGCAGGGACGCAGGAAGTACGGGTCCTGCCGGAGCTCCGCGAGCAGCCCCGCGTGGACGCGACCCGCGGCGGCGATGCGGCCGTCCCGGTCGAAGCCGTCGGGGTGATCCGGGAAGCCCCGCCGCACCGCGCGGTCGATCAGGCCATTGGCCGGCCCCGTGTCGCCGTAGCGCAGCGGCGTCTCGTCTCCGGCGGCGGGCAGCCAGGTGAAATTGGCAATCCCGCCCAGGTTCAGCAGGATGCGCGGGCGCGGCCCGCTGAACAGCAGCGCATCGGCGTAGGGTGCCAGGGGCGCGCCCTGTCCGCCCGCGGCGATCTCCTTCTGCCGGAAATCCGAGAGCGTGAGCAGTCCCGTGCGCAGTGCGAGCTGATCGCCGTCGCCCAGCTGCAGCGTGGCATGGCGCGGGGCGCCGTCCTCGGCCCAGCTACCCGGCGCGTGGTAGACCGTCAGCCCGTGGGAGGCCAGCAGGTGCACCGCCTCCGGCGCCACGCCCCACTCGGCCAGGGCCTGCCGCACCATCGCGCCGTGCCGGGCGGCGAGCCAGGCGTTGAGCACGGTCAGCTCCGCCAGCTCCACGCGGGGCTGCGAGACCAGCCGGCGCAGGCGCGCCCGCTCCGCCTCGCTGTAGGGCACCGTCTGGAAGTGTTCCACGCGCAGGGCCGTGCCGCGGCCGTGCCCGCGGAGGGCGCACAGGGCCAGGTCCAGCCCGTCCAGGGACGTGCCCGACATCAGGCCCAGCACGCGCCGCTCGGGCAGCGCCGCCAGCGCCGCCAGGCGTGCGATCCGCGGCGGCAGGGCCCGGGGCGCCGCCCGCCGCGGGGAGGCGCTGCGCGCGGCGATCGTGCCGCT
>JBGOUY010000124.1:0-11679 GCA_041477795.1 bacterium | reverse complement strand
GCTGATGGGGAGCTTGTCCACCAGGCGCTCGGCGTAGCGGATGATGTGGATGCCGTCGCGCGAGGTGACGGGCAGCTCGTACTTGTGACAGCGCCCCAGGAATTCGGAGACCAGCCCCAGCAGCTCGTCGTCCGCGTAGGGCAGGTTCACGCGCATGATCTCCTTCTCCTCCTCCGCGTTGGGGAAGCCCAGGCGCACCTGCGGCTGCAGGCGGGAGAGGATGTACTCGGGAATCTCGTAGGTGGACGAGTCCTCGTTCATGGTCACCGCTACGCGGAAGTTGGGATGGGCGTGGATCTTGATCCCGGCGATGATGGACTCCACGTAGCGGCGGTTGTCCAGCATGGGCGCGAGGGAGGCCCAGCTCTTCTCGCTCATGCGGTTGCCTTCGTCCAGGATGCACACGCCGCCGCGGATCATGGCCGTGGCGAGGGCCGAGGCGTGGTAGCGGATCGTCTGGCCCGAATCGATCACGGGCGTGATCAGCAGGTCCTCCGGCCGCGTGTCGGAGGTGCACTGGAAGATGAAGACCTCGTCGCTAAATTCCTTGGCCACGGTGAAGGCGACCGTGGTCTTGCCCACGCCCGGCGGCCCCAGCACGCGCGGGGAAAGCGGCGGCTCGCCCGCGCCGGCCTTGGGGGGCACCAGCCAGCACGCGCGGAGCTGATCCTTCACCGCCTCCGAGCCGACCGCCAGGATCGGCATCTCGTCGGGCAGCGCCAGACGCAGCTCCACGCCGTCGATCGTGACCATCCGCTCGAAAGGTTGCCGCGCTTGCGTCGCGCTGCGTTGTTTGGCCATCGGGATTCCGGAGGGCTTGAAGTGGACACGAAAGCCGGCGCGAGGGCGGCGGCCAAGCGGGAAGCCTTGCGGCTCCACCTTGCAATCAAACCAGGCAACCTAAACAGCTTGACCCCGAATGCGCCACAGGTCAACGGGCGGACGCGGTCGCAGGCCGCCCTCACGCGCCCGCTCGCACGCTCACGCCGGCCGCCATTTGCCATCGCGATCATCTGCGCTAGCATGATGCGGCGAGTCCGGCGCCGATCCGCCCATGGCGCCATGCTAATAGCAGCCCGGCAAGAGCAGCCCGCGCGAGGGAGCGCATGAGCGACTGGCAGGCGCGCATCGTCACCGACATCACCCACATCGAGCGCTCGCAGTGGGATGCGCTGGTGGGCGAGGAGAGCCCGTTCCTGGAGTGGGACTGGCTGGCGAGCCTGGAGGAGGCGGGCTGCGTGCGCGCCGAGCGCGGCTGGGGTCCGCACCACCTGGTGGTGGAATCCGGCGGCCGGCTGGTGGCCGCCTGCCCGCTCTACGTGAAGGGCCACAGCGAGGGCGAGTTCGTCTTCGACCACGAGTGGGCCTACGCGGCCGAGGGCGCCGGCATCTCCTACTACCCCAAGCTGCTGGTGGCCGTGCCCTTCACGCCGGCCAACGGCATGCGCTTCCTCACCGCTCCCGATCAGCCCCGCGCGGAACTGGTGCGGCTGCTGGGCGAAGTGCTCAAGCACGTCTGCGAGGAGAACAAGCTCTCCTCCGTGCACGTGAACTTCTGCCGCAGCGACGAGGTGGAGGCGCTGCGCGAGCTGGGCTACCTGGAGCGCGTGGGCCTGCAGTACCACTGGGAAAACCACGGCTACGCCAGCTTCGAGGACTACCTGGCGGCCTTCCGCAGCAAGCGCCGCACCAAGATCCGCCACGAGCGCAACGCCGTGGCCGAGCAGGGCGTCACCATCCGCGCGCTGCACGGGGACGCCATCCCGGACGAGCTGGTGCCCACGATGTACCGGCTCTACAAAGACCACATCGACCGGCTCTCCTGGGGGCGGCTGTACCTGAATCCGGAGTTCTTCGAGCTGGCCGTGCGGCGCTTCCGCCGCAACCTGTGCTTCGTGGTGGCCGAGCGGGAGGGCCGGGTCATCGCGGGCACGTTCAACGTGCAGAAGCGCGGCGTGTTCTACGGCCGCTACTGGGGCGCGTTCGAGGAGGTGCCCTTCCTCCACTTCAACGTGTGCTACTACGCCGCCATCGAGCACTGCATCGCGGGCGGCCTGCAGCGCATGGAGCCGGGCGCCGGCGGGGACTTCAAGCAACTGCGCGGCTTCGACCCGCGTCCCACGCGCAGCATGCACTATTTCTCGCACCCGGCCCTGCGCGATGCCGTGGCGCGGCACCTGCGGCGCGAGCGCGAGCGCATGGGGCTGGTGATCGAGCACCTCAACGAGCAGAGCCAGCTCAAGGCCGAGGTGCGCGGGGCCGAAGGGTGAGTGGCGCGGCGGCGGTGGCGCGGGGGTCGCGCCGCCGGCCCGCCGCGCGAGGTCCATTCTTCAAAGGAGGGAGCGCATGAGAAGCATCGGCATCGTGGGCCTCGCCGTCGCGGCGTCCTTGCTGGCGGCGCTGCTGGCCGCCTGCGCCGTCACGGAGGTCAAGCTCACGCCCAAGGGCGAGGCGGTGCGCATTGCCGCCACGGCCGCCGAGGCGCAGGGCTGCACGGACCTGGGGCGCGTCGTCGGCGCCACCACCAACCGCTCGCAGGACGTGAACCAGCAGCGCGAGACCAACGCGCGCAACCAGGCGGCCGAGATGGGGGCCAACCTGCTCGTGCGGGTGCGCGTGGACGCGGCCGACTCCAGCGCCGGCGCCACCGCCGTCACCACCGCGCAGACCCCGGTCTCCTTCGCCCTGTCCATCGACGGCGAGCCGTTCGAGGCGTATCTCTGCCCGCCGTTAAAGCCGCCGTCAAAGCCATCGTGAGCGGGCGTCGCGTCACGCGGCCTGGGGCCGCCGGGCGGTGCGCGGCCGTCCGCGTCCGCCCGGGCCGCAGGCAGCCGAGGAGCGCACCATGAACCGTCGCTGCAGGCGGGTGAGGTCAGCGCGGCGGGCGCTGCCGGCAGGGCTGTGCGCCGTGCTCTGCACGGGACTCTGTGCCGCGCTGCTGACGCTGGGGAGCGCCCCCGCGCGGGCGGCCGAGACGCCCAGCGCCGCCGATGCCGCGGCCATCCGCCGGGTCGTGGAGCGCCAGCTCGCCGCGATCCGGCGCGACGACGGGGCCGAGGCGTTCTCCTATGCCGCCCCTGCCATCCAGCAGCAATTCGTCACGCCCGAGGCCTTCATGCGCATGGTGCGGGACGGCTACCGCCCCGTCTACCGCCCGCGCCAGGTGATCTTCCAGGACGTGCTGCTGCACAACGGGGAGTGGGTGCAGCCGTTGCTCGTGACAGCCGAGGACGGCCGCGTCGTGATCGCCCTGTACGAGATGGAGCGCCAGCCCGACGCTACCTGGCGCGTCTCCGGCGTGCTGCTGCTGGCCGCCCAAGCGCAGGGGGCCTGATCCGGCCCTAGCGTCCCATCCCGGGTGCACGGCCGGGAGCCATCCCGGGGCCGCCGCCAGGACCCATGCCGGGGCCAGGGCCGGTGTGCAGCTCTTCCCACAGCTCCTTGCCCACGATCTGCTGCATCTGCGTCATGGCGGTCAGGCGCAGCTCGAAGAGCGCCTGGCGCGCCTGGCTCAGCTTGGCGAAGGCGGCCAGCGCGGCCTTGTGATCGAGCGGGAAGGCTTGCATGGCCTGCGCGAGGTCAAGGCGGGCCTGCTCCAGGTCGGCGCGCTTGGCGATCATCTGGCGCTGCGTGGCGAAGTGGAAGCTGCGCAGTTGCTCGCGCTTGTCCGCCGGAAGCTGGGCCATCAGCGCGCCCATCTGCCCGCCCCAGCCGCCCCGGCCCATGCCGTAGCCGCCCATGCCGTAGCCGTGCCCCATGCCGTGGCCGGGCCCCATGCCGTATCCATGCCCCATGCCATAGGGCCCCCCGCGCGTGTCGTCGTCCTGCGCCAGCGCCGGCAGGCTCAGCGCCAGCGTTGCGATCGTGGCCAGCGCCAGTGCCGCAGCGACCGCCGTGATGCGTCTCATGAGAAGCCTCCGGTTCGATAGTGGATCGGTGGGGGCGCGCCGGCCGCAGCCGTGCGCCCCGGGGCAATGGAGTGTGCCCATCCATTCCAGTCTGCGCCCGGCGCCCGCGCCTGACCAGTGAGGTCGTCACCGAGCCCCTCGACCCGGGAGTCCCGGCGGCCGGGCCGGCGTGGGCTGCGTCTTGACAGCAGCGGCGTCCGCATGATAGTTTAACATTAAACGATTAGCCCAGGGCATCGCCCCGGGGCTGCCCTCTGATTGGAGACCTTCCCATGGACACGCAAGCGGAACGGCCGCTGCTCGACCGCATCGCAGCGGTGCGCACCCTGGAAGGCGGCGGCTTTCCCGTGCGCCGGCCTTTCCCCACCGCGCGGCTGGATCACGTGGATCCGTTCCTGCTGATCGACGAGATGGGCCCGGTGGACTGGCCGCCCGGCGGCGCCATCGGCGCACCCGATCACCCGCACCGCGGCTTCGAGACCGTCACCTACGTGCTGCAGGGCCGCAACCGGCACCGCGACTCGCGCGGCCACAGCGGCGAGCTGGGCCCGGGCGACGTGCAGTGGATGACCGCCGGCGCCGGCGTGGTGCACTCGGAGCTGCCCGAGGAATCCTTCCTGCGGCGCGGCGGCGTCATGCACGGCTTCCAGATCTGGGTCAACCTGCCCGCGCGCGACAAGCTCATGCCGCCGCGCTACCAGGAGTTGCCCGCCGCCAGCATCCCCGAGGCGCGCAGCGTGGACGGCCGGGTGCACGTGCGCGTCATCGCCGGCGAGGCGCTGGGCGTGCACGCGGTGACGGAGACGCGCACGCCGATCATGCTGCTGCACTTCACGCTGCAGCCGGGCGCGAGCCTGGCCCAGCCCGTGCCCGTGGAGCAGGCCGCCATGGCCTACGTCTTCCGCGGCGATGCGCTGCTGGGGCCGCAAGCCGCGCCGGCGCCGGAGGGCACGCTGGGCCGCTTCGGCGCGGGGGTGCTGGCCCGCATCGGCGCGCCGGCCGACGCCAAGGCCCCCACCGAGCTGCTGCTGCTGAGCGGCGTGCCCCTGGGCGAGCCCGTCGTGCGCCACGGCCCGTTCGTCATGAACACGCGCCAGGAGCTCATCGACGCCTTCCGCGACTACGAGGCAGGCCGCATGGGCTCCATCGCCCCGGAAGTGACCACGCACCAGCAACCCGCCGGCGCTTGACGTTGGGTTTCGCGGAGGAAGACGGCGCGGCACCCTCCGCATCGCCTCTCTCCGGCAGGGGCCAGAGCCGTTAGCACTTCGGGCAAGCTCTCAGCGCTGGCCCCTGCACCCGCATTGTGCGGCAGGGCGGGGACACCCCGCCCTGCCGCCCGAACAGGGTCAAGGGAGAAACGCTCCCTTGCGGAGGTGCCCGAGGGGGCAGAGCCCCCTCGGAACCGCTTCGCCGTTACGCCGTGGCGCGCCCGCCGGCTTGCCCCGCCTCCCCCGTCTGCTCTATGCTGGCCTCATGGCCCCGCGCGGCGGGCGTGCGCGTGCAGCGGCCCGGCGATCCCTTCCTCCTGGCGGACCCCGATGAAAGACAAGCAGGCGACGCTGGCGCAGGCCGCGGCCCTGGTGCGCGATAGCGACCAGGTGGTGATGGGCGCGGGCATGGAGCGCTCGCCCATGGCGATGCTGCGCGAGCTGGTGCGCCAGGGTCGGCGCGAGCTGCGCCTGGCGGGCGTGGTGGGCGGCGCTCTGAACCTGGACTTCCTGGTGGGCGCGGGCACCGCGCAGAGCGTGGACACCTGCAGCGTCACGCTGGGGCGCTTCGCGCGCACCGGGCCCAACTTCGCACGCCACGTGCAGGCCGGGCGCATCCGCGCGCTCGACAACACGTGAGGGGTGCTCTACGCGATGATCCAGGCTGGATCTATGGGCATTCCCTACCTCCCCGTGCTGGGGCTCGCCGGCACCGACTTGCTGCGGCGCCGCGAGGACATGAAGCTGCTGCCGGACCCGTTCCATCCCGAGCGCCAGACGGTCGTGGTGCAGGCCCTGCGGCCGGACGTGGCCCTCTTCCACGGCCTGCGCGCGGACCGCGCGGGCAACGTGTGCTTCGGCTACGAGAGCGACAACACGATCCTCGCCGAGGCCTCGCGCACGGTGCTCGTGACCGTGGAGGAAGTGGTGGACGCCCTCGCGCCGGAGGAGCGCGCGGCGGCCCTGCCGGGCATCCTGGTGACCGCGGTGGCGCAGGCGCGCTACGGCGCGCATCCCGCGGGCGCGCCGGGCGCCTACCCGCAGGACGGCGAGCACCTGACCCGCTACGCCCAGGCGGCCCGCAGCGACGAGACCTTCGCGGCGTATCTGCGCGAGACCGTGTTCGACCTGCCCGATCACGCCGCCTACGTGGCGCGCTTCGTGCCGGAAGGCTGGGGCCAGCGCGGCCAGTTGCGCCTGCAGGCGGCCGGGGACTAGGCGCCCATGGATCGCCCCTACAACGACGCGGAGCTGATGGCCGTGCTGCTCTCCCGCGAGGTGCGGGACGGCGAGATCTCGGCCTGCGGCACGCTGTCCATGCTGCCCGCGGCGGGGCTGCTGCTGGCGCAGGCCACGCACGCCCCGGACGCCGAGCTGATCATCCTGGGCAGCCCCTTCGTGCCGTTCGCCACCTCGCGGCAGTTCCACTACCTGGCGCAGCGGGGCGACCTGGGGCTGTTCTTCGTCAGCGGCGTGCAGATCGACCGGCGCGGCAACTACAACCTGCACCTGCTGGGGCGCGACCCTGACCGCCCCGACCAGCGCTTCCCGGGCGGCTACGGCGGCGGCATGATCTACTACGCGGCGCGGCGCACGGTGATCTTCCGCACGGAGCACACGCCGCGCAGCCTGGTGGAGCGGGTGGACTTCATCTCCGCCGCGGGCCAGACGCCGCCCGCGGTGCTGCGCTACGGCGGGCCCACCGGCGTGGTGACGCCCATGGCCAGCCTGCGCTTCGATGCCGGGGCGGGCCTGCTGCGGCTGGCCTCGGTGCATGCCCCGCACACGGTGGCGGACGTGGTGCGCAGCACCGGCTTCGACCTGGGCGACGTCTCCGGCGTGGGTCCGACGCCCCCGCCCAGCGCGGAAGAGCTGGGCGTGCTGCGCGGGGAGGTGTGCGCCCGCATGATCGAGAGCGGCACCTACCCGGACTGGGCGCGGGCCAACCTGGGCGCCGGCCGCGCGGCCTGAGCAGCGGAGGGCCGGCGCGCCCCGACTCACTCCGCCCCGCCGCCGCGTCACGGAACGCTGGCGCCTTTGCGCCGGGCACCGTAAAATCCCACCAGAGTCTGGCAGCAACCGGGCAGGTTCCGCGCGGGGGTGCGGCCGCCCGCCGGACCACCCGGGCGCGCTGGAGGTATCGCAGCGGGATGGCGGGGCGCCGGCGCCCGGGCGGAAGGGTGCGTTGTGACACAACGATCTGTGCCACGGGAATTAACGTCGTGCATCCGGTGTTGAATCGAGTGACAGCTTCCGTCGCGGCCTTGGCGGCCTGGCTGCCCTCGCGCACCGGCTCAACTGCGCACGGGGGGCGATGGACGATTTTGGGCGCTTGATCGAGCAGGAAGTACCGCGCCTGCGCCGGTACGCGCACGCGCTCGTGAAGGATCCCGAGCGCGCGGACGACCTGGTGCAGGATTGCCTGGAACGGGCGTGGCGCAAATCGCACCTGTGGGTGCGGCGCACCAACCTGCGTGGCTGGCTGATGACGATCCTGCACAACCTGCACGCCAACGCGGCCCGTAAGTACAGCAACACGCCCACGATGGTGTCGCTGGACGATGCGACGCACCCGCCGTCCACCGCGCCCTCGCAGACCGAGGCGCTCAATGCCGGGGTGGTGCAAGAGGCCATGCAGACCCTGCCGCCGGAGCAGCAGCAGGTGCTCGTGCTGGTGGGCATGGAACAGATGCACTACGCGGAAGTGGCCGATCTCTTGAATATCCCCATCGGAACGGTGATGTCGCGCCTGTTCCGCGCCCGCGAACGGATGCGCGAGCTGTTGGCCGAATCCGGGCGGCCCACGCTGCGGAGGGTGAAATGAGCGAACACCCGCTTCGACCCAGCGAAGAGCAGTTGCACGCGTACGTGGACGGGTTCCTTGACGACCCGCAGCGCGTCGCGGTGGAGTCCTTCCTGCAGGAAAACCCGGGGGAGGCGCTGCGGCTGGCAGCCTACCGGCAGCAGAACGTGGCCCTGCGCGCGCTGCGCAGCCTGCCGGATGCGCGGCCCTTCACGCTGCCCGAGTTTGCCCCGCGCATGGCCTGGCGCAAGCTGGCGCTGCGGGCGGCCGCGGCGGTGGTGCTGCTGGCGCTGGGCGGCACGAGCGGCTGGTATCTCCACGCGCGGCTGCAGCCGGCCGACCCGCTCTGGATGCGCCTGGTGCGCCAGGCCGAGCGCGCCTACCTCACCTTCGTGCCGGAGGTGGTGCACCCGGTGGAGGTGACGAGCGACCAGGAGCCGCACCTGCGCACCTGGCTCTCCAAGCGCCTCGGGCAGCCCGTCACGATCCCCGTCCTGGCGCGGCACGGGTACGACCTGGTGGGCGGCCGCCTGCTGCCCAGCAACGCCGGCCCCGCGGCGCTCTTCATGTACCAGGACAAGCAGGGCAACCGCCTCACCCTGTACATGCTGGCGGCCGCCTCCCCGCGCTCCAATGGCGATGTGCGCTACGTGCAGAGCGGCTCGCTGTGGATCTGCTACTGGATCGGCCAGAACATGGACTTCGCGCTGACCGGCGAGCTGGATCGCGAGCGTCTGCTCACCCTCGCCAAGAGCATCTACATGCAGCTCAATAACGTGAAACCCGGCGGTGCCGCTAGCTGGTAGCCGCCACAGGTGGACGGCTGGCAACCCATTGCCCCGCCGAACCGCACCAACCAAGGAGACCGCCATGACCCCGCGTCACCTGCTGCCCGTCGCCCTGCTGCTCGCCGCCTGCGCGCTGGCGCCCGCGGCCTGGGCCGCCAACATGGCCCATGCGCACATGGGGCACGTGATGAAGAGCTGGGGCGATACGCCCGGCCAAGTGGGCTTCCTGACGATCCTGGAGGAGGAGGCCAAGGTGGCCGAGCAGCACGCCGGCTTCGCCGCCAGCAAGCTGGACGACCTGGCCTGGATGCAGATGCACGCGCATCACGTGCGCCACGCCCTCGACCCCTCCAGCGAGAAAGGCGGGCCGGGCAAGGGCTACGGCCTGATCAAGGCCGCCAAGGGTGTGGTGGCCCACATCGGCTTCGCCGCCGCAGCGCCCGAGGCCACGGACAACATCAAGCTGCACGCGGTGCACGTGGCCGCCTCCGCCCAGGACACGATTGACTGGGCCGAACAGATCATGGCCCTCAGCGAGAAGGTGCTCGCCGCCAAGACCGCCGCGGAGGCCGCCGGGCCCGTGCAGGAGATCCACACGCTGACCCAGCAGATCCTGGACGGCGCGGGCGGCAAGAGCTGGAAGAAGGGCGAGGGCGGCATCGCCCAGGCCCGTCAGCACATGGGCTTCATGGAGAAGGGCGAAGGCATGTAGCAGCGAGGCAGGGCGCTTCTCCGCGCCCGCAGCCAGCCTGCCCTGACTTTCCCAGGACCCTTCCGCGGTGCGGGGCCGGCCCTGCCGGCTCCGCCTCCTCCCGCTGCGCGGAACGGCCAGAAGCCGTTCCGCGCGGCTATTCATTTCCGTGGCAATTGGCTAGGGTGGCGGGGTGGCGGGCCCGGCGTCAGCGGGGCTTCCCGTGACGGGCCCGGTTCACCGCAGCGCTCCACCGGAAGGGAGGCCGGGCAGGCGTGCGGCCCAGCTTCGATCCTACCGATACCCCCACCGTGCGCGCCCGCTGGCTGCCGGCGCTGGCCCGCGGCGGCATGGCGTGCGCGACGCTGACCCTGGCCGGCTGCGCCGCCGCGCCGGCCCTGCAGCGCCCGCCCGCCCTGGGCACGCTGCTCGCGCTGCTGGCCGGCTCGGTGCTCCTCAACACCGGCGTCACCGCGGCGCTGCTGCTCGCGTGGGAACGGCTGCGCCGCGCTGCGCGCCTGCGCGAGGCCCTGCTGCGCGAGCTGCGCCACCTGCGCCACGGGGACAGCGCCGAGGCCATCCTGCGCAAGACGGGCCTGCTGCGCGACCTCAATGCGCTGGGCAACGTGCCGGACGAGCTGGACGGCTGCGAGCTGGAGGGCGCCGACCTCACGGGCGTGCAGTTGGCCGGGTGCTCCCTGCGCGGCGCCAACCTGGCCGGGGCCGACCTGCAAGGCGCCGTGCTCGACGGCGCGGACCTCTTCGGCGCCGCCCTGCCCGGCGCCAACCTGGCCCTCGCCAGCCTCTCCGGCGCCAACCTGCGCGGCTGCGACCTGGAAGGCGCGGTGCTCATCAAGGCCGACCTGCGCAACGCCAACCTGCACCGCGCCCTGCTCGTGCAGGCCGACCTGCACCGCGCCCGCCTGGACGGCGCGCGCCTGGAGCAGGCCCGCTTCGCCCGTCCCGAGGACGGCACGGTGGGCTTTTCCCTCCACCCCAGCGTGGACGACTGGATCCGCGCCAGCCTCGACCGCGAAGGGCGCTATCACCCGGCCCCGGCGCTCGCCGTGCACGCGCTGCCCGAGGCGGGGTAGGGAGCAGCGGAACGACGCCGCCCGATCTCAGGAGCGGATGCCACGCCGAGGGGGGCTCCGCCCCCTCGGGCACCCCCGCAACGGAGCAAGCCCCCTTGACCCCATGTGGGGCGGCCAGCGAGGCTGATGCTCCGAACGCAGGTGGCCCGTGGCGCACGCGCTCAGGTCCGCAATTGTCCGCTTATTCCCGATCGTTTCCCTGGCGCCGGGCGGGCATCCGTGCTATGCTGATGGGGTCGCAAATCCGCTCTGGGGGCTGCTTTGCGGGGGCTTGGCGAAATTACGAAAGGAAGCCGTTTGAGCCGCGCAGCGGCTCGGTGCCGGCTGCAGCGGGCGGGCCGGCGGGGGCCGCCCCCAAACCCCCTCCAAAGGAGGGGGCTTAGGTCGCTGCCCATTCGTTTGCTTCGGAGTGATTGGGCGCTGATGCTGGTGACCCTCTCCTGCGGAGAAGGTCTTCCGGCTGAAGCCGGACGGGGCCTGTCCCGAGCGCAGTCGAGGGGTGAGGCCCGGCGGGGGCTGGGGCGAAATTACGAAAGGAAGCCGTTTGAGCCGCGGAGCGGCTCGGTGCCGGTTGCAGCGGGCGCGGAGCCGCGCCGGAGGGGCCTGAGCGAACCAAAGCTGAGCGCGCGCCTGCGAAGCTGCCGCGCGATACCATCAGTGGAGCGCGAGGGGGCTTGCTCCCTCGCTGCAGTTTGCTGGTTGGGGTGCGGCTGGACGACGGCGTTGCTAAACGACGGCGTTGCTAGACAACCTCGCCGCCGCCGCGACCGCCGATGACGACCTTGCCCTCTTCCTCCAGGCGGCGGGCGACCTTGACGAGGTTCTGCTGGGCGCGTTCCACGTCGGCCACCTTGACCGGCCCCAGCACCTCCAGGTCCTCGCGCAGCATCTCCGCGGCGCGCTGGGACATGGAGCTGAAGATCATCTCCTTGATGGGCTCGGAGGCGGTCTTCATGGAGAGGACGAGGTCCTCCTTGGGCACTTCCTTGATGATGAGTTGCATGCCCTTGGAGTCGATCAGCACCATGTCCTCGAAGGTGAACATGAGCTCGCGGATCTGCTCGGCCAGGTCGGGGTTGCTCTCCTCGATGGTGGCCAGGATGCGGGTCTCGGTGGACTTGTCCAGGGAGTTGAGCATCTCGGCGACGGCCTCGATGCCGCCCACCTTGGAGGTACCCATGGCG
>JBGOUY010000204.1:0-8275 GCA_041477795.1 bacterium | reverse complement strand
GGCATCGATCAGCGCCACGCGGTGATCTGGGTCAAGCGCCAGCCCGAGCACGTCCGCCGCTTCGTTGCTTCCCACTGTGTGCTGAGCCTGGACGAGCGGCACTATCTGGTGCTGGGCGACCACTCCATGTTCGTCAACCACTCGCTGGCTCCCAATCTGGCGCCCGACGACGATCACCGGGTGAACGACGAGGGCGTCGTGGTGGCCGCGCGGGACATCGCCGCGGACGAGGAGCTGACGATCAACTACGCCGAGATCGACGCCGCCGACCGCGACCGGGACCTGCGCGGCGTGTCGCTGTTCGAGGCGGAACGCCCGGCCATCCGCTCCTGAGCCGCCGCCGCACGCGCAGCGCCCGGCCCGCTCCCCCGCGGCCGGGCGCGTCCGTCAGCGCGCTCACGGAGCACGCGCCCGCCGCGCGCTCCGCTGCTCCTGTGCACCTGCCCGCCGCCTGCGACTGGGCGCTCAACAAGCCCTGAGCAACCGCCCATCCCCGCGATTCAGAGATCCTGCGTCCCCTGGGCTGTCCGCCGGGTCCCTGGCGCGTCTGCGCACGCGGCGCCTGCTGCCGCCCGCCTGAGCAATTGCGCAGCCGGGCCCTCGCGCGCTAGCATAGGTGCCCGCCAGGGACCGCACCCCTCCGGTAACCCAGGAGTTAGAGTCATGACCCGCATGCTCACCGTCGGCGCCGCGCAGCTCGGCCCGATCGCCCGCGCCGAACCGCGCCGAGCCGTCGTCCAGCGCCTGATCGGACTGCTGGAGCAGGCCGCTGCCAAGGGCTGCCGGCTGGTGGTCTACCCGGAGCTGGCCCTCACCACCTTCTTCCCGCGCTGGTACCTGCCGCAGGCGGAGGTGGACGCGTTCTTCGAGGCGGAGCTGCCCGGGCCCGAGACCCAGCCGCTCTTCGACGCGGCGGCCCGGCTCGGCATCGGCTTCCATCTGGGCTACGCGGAACTGGCCGAGCAACCCGGGCGCGGCCTGCGCCGTTTCAATACCGCGCTCCTGGTCGACGGCGGCGGGCGCACCGTGGGCAAGTACCGCAAGGTGCACCTGCCCGGGCACGCCGAGCACGAGCCGCAGCGCCCCTTCCAGCACCTGGAGAAGCGCTACTTCGAGGTGGGCGACCTGGGCTTTCCCGTGTTCCGCGCCTTCGGCGGCATCGTGGGCATGTGCATCTGCAACGACCGGCGCTGGCCGGAGACCTACCGCGTGATGGCCCTGCAGGGCGTGGAGCTGGTCATGCTGGGCTACAACACGCCGCTCGTGAACGGCGCCGCATACGAACCCGCGCACCTGCGCATGTTCCACAATCACCTCAGCATGCAGGCCGGCGCCTACCAGAACGGCATCTGGGTGGTGGGCGTGGCCAAGGCCGGCAACGAGGAGGGCGTGCAGCACATCGGCGGGACGTGCATCGTCGCGCCCACGGGAGAGATCGTGGCGCAGGCCCGCGGCGAGGGCGACGAGCTGGTCGTGTACGATTGCGACCTGGATGCGGGGCGCATGCTGCGGCAAACGACGTTCAACTTCGCCAAGCACCGGCGCATCGAGCACTACACGCTCATCACCGAGCGCAGCGGCGAGATTCCGCCGCCCTAGTCACCGCAGCGCCGCCGAGCGGGCGGCCAGCCGGGGACCCAGGCGCAGGACGCCGCGTAGGTTTCATTGGGGACGCTGATGAACATCTTCACGCAATTGCGCCAGGAATGGCACGCCACGGCGCCGGAGCACCTGCTCAACCTGCCGGTGACCGTGCTCAAGGTCGTGGACGAGGCGCGCGCCGCGGTGCTGGGCGAGGTGCTCGGCGTGCACACCGTGCGCGAAATGGCCACGCAGCCGCTGGTGGACTGGGTGTGGCGCACCTACAGCCTCTTCCGCGCCGGCGTGCAGAAGGATCTGCCCCCCGATGCCGCGGAGCACGTCACGGAGGCCTGGCTGGCGCGGAGCTGCGGCGACTGGCTGGCCAGCCCCATCTCCTCCCTGCGCGGCCTCTCGGCGGAGGAGCTGCAGCGCCTGGGGGATGCCGTGGGCTGGGTCAACGTGCGGCAGGTGGCCAACGATGCGGCGTTCGCCACCGCGCGGGAGATTCACCGCATCGTCACCGGCAAGCCTGTGCCGCCGGAGGAGACGGTCGTCAAGCCCCTGCCGGACTACTTTGCGGGCAGCTCGAACCGCTTCATGAACCGCGCGCGGGAGGCCGCGGGCCTGCCCCAGCGGCCACCGCCCGCGCCAGTGCCTCCGCCGCCTCCGCCGCCGCCGCCCGCTCCGCCGCGGGCACCCGAGCGCAGCACAGAGCGCGCCGCGCAACGCGGATCCACCGCGCCCGAGCTGCGCGTGGAGCCGGATGCCGTGCCGGCCGCCCAGGCGGGCCTGCATCCCTTCGGCAGCGAGCGCGCCGCCAGCGTCCCGGCCCACCATCACAAGGACTACACACCCGACGGCACCTACATCCCCAAGGGCGGCGGCTCGCGCGGCTGGCTGGAAAACCAGGGCGTCGCCAGGGCCGAGCGCGCCAACCGCTACCGCTACCAGGAGGTGGTCGATGTGACGCGCTTCAAGCGGGCGGGGCTGGAGGAGCAGGTGCGCGTCAACAATCGCGGCTCCGAGCGCAAGGAACTGCGCATGCAGGTGCGCTGGGCCCTGGATGCCGCCGCCAATCCCATGCCCGGGCTGTGCCTCAACCTCTCCCTGACCGGGGCCAAGCTGCGGCTGGGGCAGCAGCCGCGCGAGGGCACGCCGCTGCGGGTGACCTGGGTGCACCGGGACGAGCTGCTCGGCGCGGAGAAGCCGGTGCTGCACCTGAGCGCCACCTCCGTGTGGTGCCGCCCCGGGCCCCCCTCGCGCGCGCCGCGCTACGACTGCGGCATCCACTTCGACCCCATGGAGCTGGCGGCGCAGGAGCGCCTGACCCTGCTGCTCACGGACCGCCTGGAGCGGCTGCTGCAGATGGAGCCGCCGCCCGGCCTGGAGGCGCCGGAGGCGACCTGATTCTGCGCGGCGCCGGGCGCGACCGCTCCTGGCCGCACCCTCAGCCGTGCAGGCGGGCCAGCAGGCCGAACAGCAGCAGCAGCCCCACGACCGTCAGCAAGACGATGTGCAGCGCGCGGTAGATGCCCGGATAAAGCCGGGCGATGACGTGGCGGAACGCCAGCCAGCCCAGCACCCCGATGATGGCGATCTCGGCGAGTCCCAAGTCGAACATGCGTGCTGCCGGGTGACCTTGAGCGGGCCGGGGGAAGCGGCGGAACAAGGCGATCCCTCCGGACGGCGGAGGCCGTGCGGGGACGATCGCGCGTGACAAGGCGTGTGGTGCCCGGCGCGGCGACGGCTATGGGCGTTGCGGCGTCCGGTACTGGCTATAGCGGTCCCGCGTCGGCACGGCAATGCGCACCACGTCGTTGCGCTGCAGCAGCTTGAGCTTGACGACGATGCCGGCCGGCCCCAGGCCCCAGAGCTGGCGGTAGAAGCTCTCCAGGCCGTCCACCTTGCGGCCCGCGACCTCCAGGATGATGTCGCCGGGCTGCAGGCCGGACTCGCGCGCGGGGCCGCCCGGCGTGATGCGCGTCACGATGACGCGGCCGAACTGCTCGGCCACGTTAACGCCCAGCCAGGGCCGCGCCTTGGCGCGCGGACGCCCCGTCTCCATCAGGTCGCGCAGCACGGGCTTGACGCGGTCGATCGGCACGAACAGATTGCCCGCCATGGCGAGGCCCTCCGTGGCGGCGTTCTGCACCAGCAGCGAGCCCACGCCCACCACGCGCAGATCGCGGTCCAGCAAGGCCGCGCCGGCGTAGTCGCGCTGCGGCGGGGCGGTGAAGATGGCGTTCTCCACCATGTATTCCCAGTAGGCCGCGAAGGTGCGCCGCGAAACCACCGTGGCGGCCTGCGCGGTGTCCAGCCCGCCGCTGTTGAGCATCAGCACCGGGTCGTCCACGGCGAGATGCGAGGCATCGCCCAGCACGAGGGGCTCCAGCTCCAGCGCCCCCTGCACCTGCACCAGGCCCAGCCCGGAATCCACGTCGTAGCCAAGCACGGACGCCGGGAACTCGCGCCCGTCGTAGCGCACGACGCGCACACGCTGCGCATCGAGCACCAGATAGCTCACGGTGAGGATGCGCCCTTCGCGGTCGATCAGGATGCCATTGCCTTCGCGGTGCGCCCCCAGCACGGACGCCGTCCGGCTGTCCGGGTAGGCGTCCGTGACGAGGCCGACGACGGCGTGCGCCAGTTCGTCCATGGCCGGTGCGGCGGCCGGTGCGGCTGCCGGTGCGGCGGCCGGTGCGGCTGCGGCAGACGCGGCGGGCGCAGAGGGGGCCGCGGGCGAGCCGGGCGCCGCCGGCCCGGCGGGGGCCGCCGGCGGTTCCTCCGCGCGCAGGGCCGGCCCGGCACCCGGTACGGCCAGCAGCAGCAGGGCGAACACAACCCAACCCCGGAGCAGTCGCTCGGCACGCATGGCAGGCTCCTTGCGGGGAGGAAGGTGGGAGCGGTCATTCCAATTATACGAGATACGGCGCCAGCAGGCGAGGGCCGGCGCGGACCCGCCTGGCGCGACCTCACCCCGGCCCGCTGGCGCGGGCCCGCCCAGAATGCGATTGCCCTGGGGTCATGGCAGGAGGGAGGGGCAACTGCGACCTCACCCCTCGACTTCGCTCGGGACAGGCCCCGGCCCGCTGGCGCAGGCCCGCCCCTCACCCGGTCCTGCATCCTGCGGGGCGGCGGCGCGAAGCCTCACCCCCGCCCGGCTGGCGCCGGGCCACCCTCTCCCGTGAGCCCCGCTTGCGGGGCGAACCGACAGCGCCGATGGAGAGGGGCGCAAGTCCGCTCCGGTGTCGTTCTCCTCCTTCTCCATGCAAGTGGAGAAGCCTGTCCTGAGCGGAGTCGAAGGAGAGGCCGGGAGGATGAGGCTCGCGGCGGAGAGCTGCCGTCAGGCAGCGGGGGTGAGGTCGCCGCGAGCGGCGCTCACGGGAGAGGGGGGCAAGGGGTGAGTTCGTCGCGCGGCACCGCCTGCCGCGGGGCCCCGTTCACATCCGGCCGCGAAGTGAGTAGGATCGCCTATTCCCCCATCGGCAGTCGGCGATCGTCCCGGCAAGGAGAGCGGCATGACCCAGCAACTGAACAAATTCAGCGCACGCATCACCCAGCCCAAGTCCCAGGGCGCCTCCCAGGCCATGCTCTACGCCACGGGCATGAACGAGATGGACATGAGCAAGGCGCAGGTGGGCATCGCCAGCGTGTGGTTCGAGGGCAATCCCTGCAACATGCACCTGCTGGATCTGGCAGAAAAGGTGAAGGCGGGCGTGAAGGAGGCGGGCCTGGTGGGCTTCCGCTTCAACACCATCGGCGTGAGCGACGGCATCTCGATGGGCACGCACGGCATGCACTACTCGCTGCAGTCGCGCGACCTGATCGCCGACAGCATCGAGACGGTGATGGGCGGCCAATGGTACGACGGCCTGGTGGCGCTGCCCGGCTGCGACAAGAACATGCCCGGCGTGGTGATGGCGATGGGCCGGCTGAACCGCCCCGCCCTGATGATCTACGGCGGCACGATCCGCCCCGGCCGCAGCCGCGGCTTCGACAAGCTGGACGTGGTCTCCGCCTTCCAGAGCTACGGCGAGTTCCTGGCCGGCAAGTTCGACGAGCAGACGCGCTTCGAAGTGGTGCGCAACTCCATCCCGGGCGCGGGCGCCTGCGGCGGCATGTACACGGCCAACACGATGGCCTCGGCCATCGAGGCGCTGGGGATGTCGCTGCCCTTCTCCTCGTCCTACCCGGCCGAATACCCGGAAAAGATCGACGAGTGCGTGCGCGCGGGCCAGGCCATCCGCCGGCTGCTGGAGCTGGACTTGAAGCCGCGCGACATCATGACGCGCGACGCCTTCGAGAACGCGATGGTGCTCGTGATGGTGCTGGGCGGCTCCACCAACGCCGTGCTGCACCTGATCGCCATGGCGCGCTCGGTCGACGTGAAGCTGACCATCGACGACTTCCAGACCGTGAGCGACCGCATCCCCTACCTGGCCGACCTGAAGCCCAGCGGCAAGTACGTGATGGAGGACCTGCACGTCGCGGGCGGCACGCCCGCCGTGCTGAAGCTGCTGCTCAAGCAGGGCGTGCTCCATGGCGACTGCATGACCGTCACCGGCAAGACCATGGCGGAAAACCTGGCCCCGGTGCCGGAGCTCAAGCCGGGCCAGCACGTGATCTTCCCCTGGGAGCGGCCCATCAATGCCCGCGGCCACATCCGCATCCTGCGCGGCAACCTGGCCCCCGAGGGCGCCGTGGCCAAGATCACCGGCAAGGAGGGCGAGCGCTTCTCCGGCCCGGCGCGCTGCTACGACGACGAGGAGGCCATGCTGCACGGCCTGGAGAAGAAGGAGATCCAGAAGGGCGACGTGATCGTGATCCGCTACTCGGGCCCCAAGGGCGGCCCGGGCATGCCGGAGATGCTCACGCCCACCTCCGCCATCGTGGGCGCGGGGCTGGGGGCGCACGTGGCGCTCATCACCGACGGCCGCTTCTCCGGCGGCTCCCACGGCTTCATCGTGGGCCACATCACGCCCGAGGCGCAGGACGGCGGGCCCCTCGCCCTCATCGAGAACGGCGACGTCATCACCATCGATGCAGAAAGCTGCACCCTGTCCGTCAAGCTGAGCGCGGCGGAGCTCAAGAAGCGCCGCAAGGCTTGGCGCATGCCGCCCTACAAGGCCAGCAAGGGCACGCTCTACCGCTACATCAAGACGGTCACCTCCGCCTCCGAGGGCTGCGTCACGGACGCGTAGGAGGGACCCCACCCCGCAGCGCGGGCGCGCGGCCGCCCCGCCCCGTGTGGTATTGGTTGGCCCCGCGCGCGGGGCTCACGGCAGGGGGGGGCCACGGGAACCCCGATGGGAGAGCCCCGTACCAGCCTAGCGGGGAAGGGGTTGGGGGATGGGGTCGCCGCGCGGGACCTCCCCCCGGCCCGCCTCCTGCGGGCCGGCCCTTTCCCTGAGTTATTGGTTCGCCCCGCGCGCGGAGCTCACGGGAGAGGGCAACTGCCGCAGCATTGATTTGTCCGCTTATTCCTGAATCTGTCCGATCATTCCTGCTGCAATCTGCGGCGATCCGTGCTACAGTGGTAGCTCGCCAATCCGCTCTGGTGGCGGACTGGCGCGATTGCGGAAAATTTCCAAACGGAGCCGTTTGACGGGGCCGGAGGGTCGCGGTGGAGTGGCAGACCCTCTCCTTGGGAGCGGGTCGTGCGGCGGCAGGGGACCTCTCCCCGGCCCGCTTCCGCGGGCCCGCCCCTCCCCCACGTGGGAGGGGCAACGGCGTCGCCGCGGCTGGCTACCCCCTGTGGAGCGGGTCGTGCGGCGTGTGCCGGACGGGGCCTGTCCCGAGTGCAGTCGAGGGGGGAGGCCCTGCTGGGAGCGGCTTGGGACGATCCAGTGGAAATTTCCAAACGAACCCAGTCGCGGGGGCAGTGTGCAGCCCCGGCGCTCGAGCGCGGCTCAGCCCGCGGCGCGCTGCTGCTCGGCGAGGGCCTCGCCCAGCGCGGGCACGAGGCGCGCGGCGGCCTTGGCGATGAGGGCGCCGATCATGGAGCGGCGGTAGGCGGGGTCGGCCACGGCGGTGCGCATGGGCTTGCCAACCTTGTTGGCCTTGCGCTGCAGGCTCTCCAGCACGGCCAGGTCGAAGGGCTTGCCCGTGAACTCCTCCAGGCCGGGCACCAGTTCCGGGCGCGGATTGACGGCCGTGAGGCCCAGGCGCAGGCCGGCCAGCCTGGGCGCGGGCGCAGCGGGCTTGCCGTCGAAGCGCGCCAGCAGGGCCACACCGACGAGAGGGTAGTCGATGGAGTCGCGCACGCGCAGCTTCTCGTAGACGCCCCGCCAGCCGGCCGCGGGAATGGGCACGTGCACACGCAGGAGCAGCTCGCCGGGCCGCTTGCCGCCGGGTTCCGTGCCCACGGACCAGCGGCCGTCGCTGCCGTAGAACTCGCGCAGCGGCACGCGGCGGCTGCCGGTGGGCCCGGCCAGCTCCAGCTCGGCATCGAGCAGCAGCAGCACCGGGCCCGTGTCGCCGCTGTAGGCGGCCCAGCAGAACGAGCCGCCCGGCGCCACGTGGCACACGGTGCCGTCTTTCTTGAGGCAGAAGTCGTTGGCCTGGCGCCAGAAGTAGCTCTGGTTGTAATAGCGGCAGCGCGTGTCCAGGCACAGGTTGCCGCCCAGCGTGCCCATGCCGCGGAGGGTAGGGCCGGCCACCACGCCGGCCGCCTCGGCCAGGATCGGCAGGTGCC
>JBGOUY010000205.1:0-8182 GCA_041477795.1 bacterium | reverse complement strand
GGATTCGGCATCGTGGCCGCCTTCACGGGCTTTCTGGCGTTCCCGTTCTATTGGATGGTCATCACGACGTTCAAGCAGACCAACGACCTGATGGACAAGAGCGCCAACCCATTCGTCTTCCATCAGTGGCCCACGCTGGATCAACTGCGCTTCCTGTTCTACGATACCCAGTTCGCGACCTGGCTGTGGAACACCGCCTGGGTCGGCGCGCTGGTGGTGCTGATCACGATCCTGTTTGCGGTGCCCGCGGGGTACAGCCTGGCGCGGCTGATCGGCGGGGTGGGCCAGCAACTGGGCATCGGCATCTTCCTCACCTACCTGGTGCCGCCCACGATCCTGTTCATTCCCTTCTCCAAGATCATCGCCAGCCTGGGCCTGCAGAATTCCCTCTGGTCGCTGGTGCTGGTCTATCCCAGCTTCACTCTGCCCTTCTGCACCTGGCTGATGATGGGCTTCTTCAAGTCCATCCCGGCGGACCTGGAAGAGGCGGCCATGCTGGACGGCTACAGCCGCCTGCAGGCGTTCTTGCGCGTGGTGGTGCCGATCTCCATGTCGGGCATCCTCACCTCGGTGATCTTCGCCTTCGCGCTGGTGGTCCAGGAATTCCTCTACGCGGTGACGTTCATCAGCTCGGCCGACAGCATGACGGTGAGCGTGGGCGTGCCGACTTTTGCCATCCGGGGCGACGTGTACTATTGGGGCTCGCTGATGGCCGGCTGCATCATTGCCAGCGTGCCCATCGCCATCCTCTACAACGTGTTCGTGGATCGGATGGTGTCCGGCTTCACCGTGGGCGCCATCAAGTAGGCGGGCTGCGACGGGGCTTTGAGCGGCTGCGCGCTGCCCGCGTGTGCGGGCGCCGCGCGGACGCGGCGGCCCGGCCCCGCATGGGCACGCCTGTTTCTGCGGGAAGGTGGCCCAGCCCACGGCGATTCAACGGCGGAGCAGGGGCGGAGGCGGCGCGCTATTCCGCGGCCACGCGAGCGGCGGGGGCCGCGCTGTGGCGCACGGGCTTCTTGAGCAGGAACACGATCGGGATCACCAGCAGCGCCATCACCATCATCACCTTGAAGTTGTCCACGTAGGAGATCATGGCCGCCTGACGGTTCAGCATGCCGTCCAGGCTCAGCAGGGAGCCGGGCGCCGTGGGATCCGCTCCGCCCGGCAGCACCAGGTTGCGCAGCACGGGATTGTAGCGCGAGATGTGCTCGGCGAGCTGCGAATGGTTCACCTGGATGTTGCGCGTGAGCAGCGTGAACATGATCGAGATGCCGATGCTGCCGCCCACGTTGCGGAGCAGGTTGAAGATGGCCGAGGCTTCCGTGCGCTGCCGCGCGGGCAGCGTGGCGAAGGCCACCGTGAACGTGGGGATGAACAGGAAGCCCATGCCCAGCCCCTGCAGCAGCGTGGGCCAGATGTTCTGCCAGATGCTTACGTACAGGTTGTAGCCGGACATGAACCAGAACGCGCTCATGATCAGCCCCAGGCCGCTGAGGATGAGCCAGCGCGAATCCATCCGCCCGGCCAGGCGCCCCACGACGAACATCGCCACCACGGTCGCCATGCCGCGCGGCGCCATCACCAGCCCCGTCGTCAGCACCGGATAGCCCAGCAGGTTCTCCAGGAAGGGCGGCTGCAGGGCCAGCGTCGCCAGCAGGATGATCCCCGAGCAGAACATCAGCGTCGCCCCCGCGGCGAAGTTGCGGTCCTTGAAGATCGACAGGTCCACGAAGGGACGATCCGTCGTGAAGGAGTGCACGAGGAACACGTAGAAGCCCAGCGCCGTCAGGAAGGTTTCCGCGATGATCTCCGCGGAGCTGAACCAGTCCTCGCCCTGGCCCCGGTCCAGCACCATCTGCAGCGCGCCGATGCCCAGGCTGAGCATGAGGAAGCCGAAGATGTCGAACGGGCGGTCGCGGTCCAGCTCGGTCTCGGGCAGGTAGGCCAGGGTGAGCAGCACGCAGAGGATGCCGACCGGCACGTTGATGAAGAACACCCAGCGCCAGCTATAGGACTCGGTCAGGTAGCCGCCCAGGGTGGGGCCGAGGATCGGGCCCACCATCAGCCCCATGCCGTAGATGGCCATGGCCTGCCCGTGGCGCTGGCGCGGGTAGGTATCCAGCAGCGTGGCTTGCGCCAACGGGGCCAGCGCCGCGCCGAAGGCCCCCTGCAGCAGGCGGTAGATGACGATCTCCACAAGCGAGTTGGCCATCCCGCACAGCATGGAAGCCAGCGTGAAGCCGCCCACGGCCATCAGCAGCAGACGCTTGCGGCCGAAGCGGTTGCTGAGCCACCCCGTCGGCGGCGTCATCACGGCCGAGGCCACGATGTAGGAGGTGAGCACCCAGGACACCTGATCCACCGTGGCCGAGAGATTGCCCTGCATGTGAGGCAGGGCCACGTTGACGATGGTGGTGTCCAACACCTGCATCAGCGTGGCGGACATCACGGCGACAGTGATGAGTCCGCGGTGCAGCACCTGCGGCTCCTGCGGTGTCCCGGCCCGGGCTGGCGGGCTGGGGGGAGCGCCGGCAGGCGGCGCGCCGGGTGGCCGTGCGGGCGTGGCCGTGCGCTCGGGCGTGGCGGCGGGGGCTGCGTGCGCTGCCGGGCCGGGGCCCGGGGCAGGCTCGGCGAGGGGCTCCGGCATCCCGCCCGGAGGGCGGCCGGCGGGCTCGCTCATGGCTTGGCGCGCGGCCAGGCCAGCGCCTTCTGCAGCATGCCCGGCAGCTCGCGCTCGTGGCCGGTGTCGATCTCCACCGAGACGCTCAGGCCGCTGTGCAGCGCGGGCGCGGCGGGGTTCGGCAGGATGCGCAGCCGCACCGGCAGCCGCTGCACCACCTTGACCCAGTTGCCGCTGGCATTCTGCGGCGGCAGCAGGGAGAACTCCGAGCCCGTGGCCGGGCTGATGCTGGCCACGGTGGCTTCCCAGCGGTAGCCGGGGTAGGCATCCACCGTCATGGCAGCCGGCTGGCCCACCTTGACGTGGGTGAGCTCGGTCTCCTTCAGGTTGGCCTCGATCCAGGGCTCCTCGCCCACCAGGGCAAAGACGGGCACGCCTGCGCGCACGTAGTCGCCCACCACGGGCGGCTCCTGCCCCACGCGGCCCGCGATGGGCGACGCGACGGTGGTGCGGCTGAGGTTCCAGGCGGCCTGGTCGCGTTCGGCGTTGGCTGCGCGGTAGGCGGGGTAGGATTCGACCGGGAGCTCCGGGCTGCCGCCCAACTGCGCCAGCACGCGGCGCAGGTCCTCGCGCTTGGCATCGGCCTGGAGCTGCGCGGAGCGGTAGGCGTGCTCGGCGGAGTCGAGCTGCTCCTGCGTCGCCAGGCTGCGCTGGGCCAGCTCGCGGCGGCGCTCGTACTCGTGCTTGAGGTAGGCGCTGGTGTCATCGGCCGCCTTCAGCTCCGCCTGCCCGGTCTGGTAGGAGGCGCGCAGGGCCTCGATCTGCCGGGTCACGTCGCTCAGGTGCGCGTCCGCCATCTGCAGGGCAAAGCGGAACGGCGCATCGTCCAGGCGAAACAGGAGCTGCCCGGGCCGCACGGTCTCGTGCTGACGCACGCCGACCTGGATCACCTTGCCCGAAACGTCCGCGGCCACGGAAGCCATGTCCGCCTTCACGTAGGCGTTCTCCGTGGAGACGTAGCGCCCGCCCGTCACGTACACGACGGCGCCGACGGCCAGCGTCAGCAGGGGCAGCCCCACGATCAGCACGGAGCGCACGATCTGGCGGCGGGACGGGTTGAAGCGGCTCAGCAATCGGATCGACATGACAGCAATGGAAATTCGGTGCGTGGTGGCGCGCGGCCGGGTGGCGCGACGATCACTTGAGGGGCAGCCCGGCGGCCCCCGCCAGCTCCTCGCCGGCCGCCGCAATGAGGTTCCCCTTGATGCGCAGCAGCAGCTCGATCACGTCCTCGTGCTGGGCGGAGGTGAAGCCGCGCAGCGCCTCGGCCTGCACCTCGTCCGCCAGGGCGCGCATGCGCTCCAGCCGGGAGTGGGCCTTGGGCGTGAGGAACAGGCACTTGGCGCGGCGGTCTTGCGGGTGCGGGCGGCGCTGCAGCCAGCCGGCCGCTTCCAGCCGGTCCGCCAGCCGGGCCAGCGTGATCTGCTTGATGTCCAGCCAGTCCGCCAGCGTGGCCTGGTTCACGCCTTCCTGGCGGTACAGGTGCGCGATGACGGACCACTGCGCCCGCGTCAGGCCCAGTTCCTCGGCACGGCGGTCGAAGCGCTTGCGCAGCAGGCGCGAGACGTCGTGCAGCAGGAAGCCGAAACGGCGATTGAGATCGGGGCGGTCCATCCCATCAATATACAAAGCCTGCATATGATAAGCAAGCTTACGAATGGAACCGGGGCGGCAACCGGGATCGTGCTGTCGTTCCTGATCTCCCGCTGGCTGATGGTTGGAACGACGTTGACATTGGCGGGTCTGGAGATCCTGCGTGCCCTGATCGGCGCGATAAAGATGCGTGCGGGACGTACGCGGGCCGAACGGTTCTCCGCGGCTCCCTCGGACGAAGGCGACATGGGCGTATAGAACGATGGCACCGCCCTTGCTTCGCCGCATTCGGAAAGCTGGACGGCGATTTGAAGAGCGCCCGCCAGGATTTTCGCTTCGGCGGCGTGCCGCGGCTGCGGGCGACTCCGGGAGCGAGGCGGTCCACTTGCGCGCCAAGACGATCGCACTCCCCAAGTGCACCCAGCGGTTCCGGCCCCCCAAAAAACGCACCCACGCGACCCGCGTTCCCCCGGTTCAGGCCCCCGGCGCGACGGGCGGAGCGGCCGCTGTTGACACGGCCGCCACGTCCCGGGCCACCTGCGCCTCCGGGTAGATCAGCCGCAGCAGCGGACTGGTCATGAAGGTGGTCACCAGGGCCATCAGCACCATCATCGTGAACACCACCGGGGAGAGCACGCCCAAGTCATAGCCGATGTTCAGCGCCACCAGTTCGATGAGACCCCGCGTGTTGATGAGGACGCCCAAAGCGCCGGCCTGCCGCCACGGCAGCCCGCTCACGCGCGCAGAGAGTGCGCCTCCCGCGAACTTTCCTACGCAGGCCACCAGGGTGATCAAGGCGCAGGTCCACCAAGCGGCCGCTGTATCTAAGAGCGCGATCTGGGTGCGCAGCCCGCTGTAGGCAAAGAACAACGGCAAGAGCAGGGTCAGCACCAGGTCTTCGATCTTTCCAGCCAGGCGTCGCGCGAAGCCGCGCTCTCGCTGTAAAACGGCCCCAAAGAGAAACGCCCCAAACAGCGCATGGATCCCGATCATCTCGGTGGCCCAGGCCGACAGCAGCAGCAGGCCCATGACCAGCGCCATCTGGCCTTGCGTCATGCCCTGTTCATTCTGCGTCGGGGCCATGATGCGGCGCAGAAGCGGCCGCACCAGCATCCACATCGCCAGGATGTACGCCAGCGCGAGGGACACGGTCCCCATGGCCACCCACAGCGCGTCGGCCCGCACGATGGCCACCACAAAGGCCAGGATGCACCAAGCCGTGATGTCGTCGACAGCCGCGACCGTGATGGCGAGATTGCCCAACGGCGTGCCGAGCAGACGCCGTTCCGACAGGATACGAGCCAGCACCGGAAACGCCGTGATGCTCATGGCTGCTGCCATGAACAGCATGAAGGACGAGACGGGCACGCCTGGCGTGGACCATCGCGCGTGGATCCCCCAGGCCAGGCCCGCCCCCAGCACGAAGGGCAGGAAGATGCTGCTGTAGCTGATCGCCATGGCGGCGCGCCCGCGGCCACCCAGCAAGGCGGGGTCGACCTCCAGTCCCACCACGAACATGAAGAGGATCAGGCCAAGCTGACTGACGGTCTGCAGCAGCGCCAGCGAGTCTGCGGTGAAGATCACCGCCGCAGCCGCGGGAAACAGCCAGCCGAGGAGCGACGGCCCGAGCAGAATGCCCGCGACGACCTCCGCAATCACCTGGGGCTGGCCGATGCGCCGCATCGCTAATCCGAGACCGCGCGACACCGCCAGAATCAGCAGCACCTGGACGATGAACCGCATCAGGGGATCGTGAACCAATGCCGCCATGCCTCACCACCTCTGCCTTCGGATGACCCCTTTCGTCGGATAGCCGGCCGTCGGCAGACGCACCGATTCCTCCCGCGATGTTTACCTGACCCGACATTTCCCAGCTGGACTTCTGCAAGCATTTGCATCGGTTCCCCTGGCGCTCCCTACCACTGATTTTGAGCCCAAATCCACTTGGCGCCCGTCTTTGTCATTGTTTTCGAGGGCCGCAGCGTGGTCTCCACCATGGAAATCGCGATCCGAGGGCGAGCATGTCCCGCATGAGGCCCGAACCGCATAGGCCTGACATGGGTTCTTGATCGCCCTTGTCGACCCGGGAGCGTCCTATGGGCACTGGTTCCAGCAGCCGTCGAATCCGCGTGAGGATGGCGAGAAACATGGGTCAGGCCCAACGCGTCGTCCAGCTCTCGAAACGCCAGCAGCCCCGCGTCGCCGGTGACAGGGGCGCCGCGAAACTCCAGCTTGACCGACCCGTTGAAACCAACTCGAAACGCGTCCCTGCGTCTCTCATCCATCGGGTTCCCCCGGACACCGATCGGATTCGTCCCTTAACATGCTGTTATGATATCCGGAATCGAAGATTTGGATCAGGAGCTTCGTGATGCATCTGGGACCTGTGGGCCTAGAGCTGGCCGATGAAGTCCCGCTTGCCGACGTTGACGCCGCAATGGCGCAGGATGTCGTAGGCAGTCGTGGCGTGGAAGAAGAAATTGGGCAGCGCATGGTGCAGCAGGTACACCTGCCCCGTGAAGGTGCGGTCGCTGCCGCCGGTTTTCATCTTGATCTCGCGCGTGTCCCCGCCCTCCATCTGCGCGGGCTTGACGGTCTGGAGGAAGGCGAGGGTCTTGTCGATGCGGGCCTTGAGGTCGGCGAAGCTGGCCTCCTTGTCCTCGTAGACCGGCGCCTCGATGCCGGCCAGGCGGGCGACGGCGCGCTTGGCATGGTCCGTCGCGTTCTGCACCTGGCTCGTCAGGGTGAACATGTCCGGCGCCAGGCGATAGGCGAGCAGCACCTTGGGGTCGATCTTCTTGTCTTCGGCGAAGGCGGCGCCCTTGTCGAGAATGGTGGACAGATTGCCGAGGGTCTTCACGAACAGCGGCACCGTGAACTGATACAGGGAAAGAGCCATAGGGAGTCCTGGATGGAAAGGGGGTGAACGCCGGCCGGGTGGCAGGCGGCTGGCGCGCTGGCCGCCTGCAGCCAGCCTGCGCACGCCGCCACGCAGCCGGATCGTCGCCTGTGCGGGGGTGGAGCAGCGAACCACTGGAGCGCCCATTGCTCCCGCTTGCACGGCTGCGGGCAACCGACGGGGCCAGCGTGGCAGACTCCCGCGCTCCCTGGCAAGTGGAACGAGCGTCTGGCGGGGCTGGCCGGGCATTGCGCGGAGCCCGCGGCCTGGGATGCGGCGCCGGACGAGTCAGCGGGCGCTTGAACGCGCCGCCGTCCCGGCGGGTCTCACAGTCGAGGGGGAATCCATCCATGCGAGGACGCACCCAGCGGGCCGCCCGGCCCGCGCGGCACGCGAATCCGTGCGCCCTGACACCCCCGCCCCCATCCGGAGATGCTGCGATGCCAAATCAAGACCATCCTGGCCGCTGGAGTTGGCTCAAGCCCGCCCTGTGGGGATTGGTCATCGGACTGATCGCCGGGCCCAGCCTGTCGGGCTACTTCGGCTGGCAGGTGCTGGCCGATACGGCCCAGCAGCAGGTGCACCAGGCGGTGGTGGATCAGGAGAGCAAGATCTGCGCGCTGCTGGCACGGCGGGAAGTGCAGCACCCCGGCAAGCTGGAATACGGCCAGCGCCGCGACCTGGCGGAGAAATACGCCAAGCTGCCCTGGGCCCCGGACGTGGACTTCCACGTGGTCGATGCCTGCGCGGACGCGCTGGCCGGCGAGGCACCGCCGGACGCCTCGCCCAGCCACGGCTAGGCTCTGTTTGGGAATCAGCGAGTGTCGTTGACTCACCGCCTTTTGTCATTCCGAGGCCCGCAGCGCGGGCCGAGGAATCTGTTTTGTGTCAGGGCACAACAGATTCCTCGCTGCGCTTGCTCTGTTGAAAACCTAACCGTGAATCATCTCAGGATGAGCAGGTTGTGAACGAGCACACGCAACAGAATTTCCGAGCGCTGCGTGGTTTCG
>JBGOUY010000399.1:0-3113 GCA_041477795.1 bacterium | reverse complement strand
GCCGCGCCTGCTGGCCGGGGAGTCGGGCATCCGCGCGCTGCCGCCAGAGCGCTTCGCGCTGCCCATCGCCCTGCCCGTGCGGCTGGGGGCGGAGGTGCCGCGGGCGGAGCTGGCCGAGCGCATCCGCGCCCGCGTCCCGCGCAGCGTGTGGCACACCTCCGCGCCCGAGTGCCACGTGTGGCTGCTTGCCGCCCTGGAAGCGCTGGCCCAGGCCGGTCTGTGGCAGCCCGGGGCGGCCGCGCCGGTGCCCGATGCGGCGCGCACCGGCATCTACGTGGGCACCGGAGGCGGCGCGCCCGGCTTCACCGAGTCGGAGTACATCCGCATCTATACGGGGGAGAAGGCGATCCAGCGGGACGTGAGCCGCTTCGCCATCCCCATGTACATGGCCTCCTCGCTGGCGGGGCAGCTTTCCATCCTCACCGGCATCCGCGGCCCGACCCTGGCGCTGAGCACGGCCTGCTCCTCGGGCAGCACGGCGCTGCTGACCGCGCTGGATGCCCTGCGGCTGGGCCGGGTGGAGCGCGCAGTGGCCGGCGGGGCGGATCTGCCGCTCAGCGCCGCCACGCTGAAGGGCTTTGCCAACCTGGGCGCGCTGAGCCTGGACACGGCGGCGGGCCCGCGCGCCTGCCGTCCCTTCGCCGCGGACCGCGCGGGCATCGTGCTGGGCGAGGGCGCGGCGTGCCTGGTGCTGGAGAGCGCCGCGGCGGCGGCCCGGCGCGGGGCGCGGCCGCTGGCCGTGCTGCTGGGCGGCGCGGCCAACTCCGAGGCGCACCACCTGCTGGCCCCGCGGGACGACGGCGCGGGCATGGCCGAGTGCATCGAGGCCGCGCTGGCCGATGCGCACGTGGCCCCCGCGCGCGTGGCCCACGTCTTCGCGCACGGCACGGGCACGCGCTTCAACGACGCGTGCGAGGCCGCGGCGCTGGCCCGCACGCTCCCGCACGGGCCCACCCTCAGCGCGACCAAGGCCCAGCTCGGCCACACGCTGGGGGCGGCCGGCGCCATCGATGCGGTACTGGCCGTGCACGGGCTGGCCAGCGGGCAGGTGCCGCCCTTGCCACACCTGGCGCACGGGGAGCCGCCGGACCCGGCCTGCCCGGTGCGGCCCGCGCGCGTGGCGGCGCAGCCCCACGTCGGGCCGGCGGGCGATCCGGCGCGGGCGGTGCTCGTCAACGCCTTCGCCTTCGGCGGGCACAACGCGGCGCTGCTGCTGGGCCCGGCGGCCGGCGCCGACGGCAAGGGGGGAGCGAGCGCATGCAGGCGAGCCTGATCGCCAAGCTGCGGGCCGGGCGCCCCGTGGCGCTCAGCGCGGCCGAGGAGGCGCTGCTGGTGGAGGCGCTGCGCCAGGCCGTGGCCACCACGCTGGAGGTGCCGCTGGAAGAAGTGGCGGACGATTCGCTCGTCTTCGACGACCTGGGGCTGGATTCCATCGACGTGTTCGATACGCTCGACCAGCTCTCCGAGCAGTTCGAAGTGACGGTGGCCGTGGAGGAACTGCCGGAGACGGTGCTGCGCGGCCAGCGGCAGACGACCTTCCGGCAGTTCGCCGAGGGCCTGCTGCGCTACTTCCGCGCGCCGCCCAGGCCGACTCCCCCACTCTAGCTGCCGCGGAGGGGGAGGGGCGCGCGGAACAGGGCGGCGCCCGGGGCGGTAGTCCGCCCTGGGCGCCTGCCCGCCTGTGCCATGCTCCGGCTGTGTCGTGCCGCTAGTAGCCGCTCACGGCCAGCCACTCACCCGCGTCGTTCGTCACGAACAGGACGGGCGCCATGCAGAGCTGCGGCAGCGTGAGGTGGCTGCGGATGTGGGCGTTGCCCCGATTCGAGGCCGTCGCCGGATCGGATGCCAGGTTCACCACGACGTCCTGCCCCGTGTCGTTGGAGGTGATGCAGCTCACGATGGCCTTGAACGTGGCGTCCGCATTCCGCCCGTCCGCCGCGGCCACGAGGCCCTTCACCGCCACATCGAGGTCGCCGTTCACCTTCAGCTTGCCTTCCACCTCGCGCAGCGTGCGGGGGCCTTCCGCTGCATCGACGCCGCGGATCGGATGCCGGTTCGTGAACAGCACGCCGGTGGTCGCGCTGCTGGAGAAATTGCCAAAGATGTAGCTGGCGTTGCAGAGATTGGGTTCCGTGCAATTCCCGCCGGCGTAGTCTCCCACGCACACCCGCTCGGACGTCGGACCGAGGGCGATCGTGGCCCGCGTCCAGGCGTAGGCGTTGGTGGAAGAGGGATCGGACTTGACGAACGCAATGGAATTGTCCTGGCCCCGCAGCCACAGCGCGGCCAGTTGCGCGCCATCGCTCACCACGAAGGTCGTGATGGGTGCGGTGCAGGTGCAGGTGTAGTTGGGATCGCCACTGGCTGTGCCGATCAGCGAGCCGTTCAGGTAGTAGCTGAAGGTCGTTGGGGCACCGCCGCAGTTGGTATTGAGCGATTCGAACGTGATCGAGGCGGGCGACCCCAGCACCGAGCCCGGCGAGGCCGCCAGGGTATGGATTTGTACGATGGCTTCGCCGTGTCCGTCGTCCCGCTCGTCGTCATCGTGCCCGCCGACGCCGACGCCGCCTCCGCCTCCGCTGTTGCGATCGGCTCGCACACTGGCTGTTAGCGTGAGCGCAAGCAGCGTCACGAACAGCAAGCCAAGGATGCGTTTCATGGTTCCTCGTTTTCTTAGGCTGGACGTGTGACCGGCCTCCGCTGTGCCTGCGACCTGAGCGGAGGGCCGGCCATCTCCTTTCTCTCGTTGTTTCTCCCCGACACCGCCAGTGTCGCTAAGTCATCAAAATTTCGCAAGTTGGAATGCTTCCCGCTGCGGCGGGCGGCGGGTCCCTGCGGCGCCGCGCCCGGCGTGCCGGAGCCGTTGGCGCCGTCAGGCCCGCGGCTGCGCGCCTGCGCACCGCCCGTTGCGCCGGGCTCTTGCCGGCCATCGGCTTCGTTTGGAAATTCCGCCGGGACGCCGACGGGGGCCTCCCCCCGACCCCCGCCCAAGGCGGGGGAGACCAGCGGGCCAGGCGCTCCCGGCCGCCGCAGCGTGATCGGCGGCGCGCCGGGCCAGCGCTCCGCCGCGCGCTCCCACCACTCGCCTTGCCCGGCCTGCTCCGCGCGGGCAG
>JBGOUY010000092.1:0-13999 GCA_041477795.1 bacterium | reverse complement strand
TCGGCTACGTGTTACTGGAGTTCATGCCTAATTAAGATGCACTATGGACAGAGTTTTAAGAATACACATAGTGTTGCCAAATCTTGCCGCCAGTGTGGCGCGCTCGGGGGACCAAAAGGGCTGTGAAAAGCAACTGCGGGCCGAGGTGACTGTGCGGACGATCACCGGGAAAAAGGGAGAATCGACATGCTAAGGAACAGAGCGTGGGCCTGCGTCTTCATGACGGCACTGCTGCTGGCGGGTGCGAGCCCGGCCCTGGCGGGCGCCAAGAGCGGCTTCGGCCTGATGGGCGGCTTCGCCAGCCACAGTGCGTCGGGCACCGGCACCGCCGGGCCGCTCACGGGCCTGCCGATCAACTACACCAGCTCGGGCCTCAGCATCGGCATCGACTATCAGATTGCGCTGGGCGAAAAGTTCTCCATCAATCCCTTCCTCATGTTGTCCTCTGAATCGACGGGCGGCGACCTGACGTCGGGTACGACGGCGGGGCACGGAATTCTCGGCCTGGAGCTGCGTTTCTGGCCGGGCGATTTCTTCATCGGCGTCCATGCCGGCAACTATAATGAGGTGCTGACCCCCCCGAGCAATGCCACCAACAACAGCAGCATCAGTGGGAGCGGGGGCGGGAGCGGCGTCTCGCTGGGCTGGGAATCGCCGACCGGCCACGTGTTCGTCGTGGGCCAGTTCGATTCATTCAAAATCAGCTACTCGGACGCCGACATCAAGGAAACCGCCGCGCGCCTGCAAGTCGGCTATCGCTGGAAGTAGGCGCAGCGCTGCGAGGGGGGTACATTACCCGCCCCTGGTCCTGCGCGCCGTTGTGCGCTGAGGGTGGCGTCGCCCTGGGTTAATCCGGTTTCTCAATCAATCAGCGAGATGGTGTTTGTAGGGGCACAGCATGCTGTGCCCCTACAATACGCGGCAATTGCTCGGTGGGTCAGGAATGGGAATCAGGTCTTCCTGCGCTCGATCCTGCGCCCGGTCTTCTTTTCGATGACGTGGGTGACGGCGGAGAAGTCCTCCTTGCGCCAGCCGCCCTCCACGCCCTCGCCGTAGGCCTGCAGGGTCGCCTCCATGATGGGCACCGGCGTGCCGGAACGGCGCGCGAGGGCCATCGCCAGCGTCACGTCCTTGTGCATCAGCTCCAGCGAGAACTGCGGGGAATAGTCGCCCCCCAGCAGGCGCTCCACGCGCTTGCCGAAGTACGTCGTGTAGGCCATCCCGCTGCCCTCGCTCACCACGCGCCGGTAGACGTCCGGGTCCACGCCCGCCTGCACGCACAGCGCGAGGGACTCCGCGACGGCGACGGAGTTCGCCGCGCCCAGGATGTTGTGGATGAGCTTGATGCGGTTGGCCGTGCTGGAGGGCCCCACGTACAGGTGCAGCTTACCCATGATCTCCAGCAGCGGGGCGATGGTGGGCAGCGCCGCCTCGTCGCCGGCCACGATGAAGAAGATCTCGCCCGCGAGGGCCTGGGGCTTGGAGCCGAGCATGGGCGTGTCCAGGTGCCGGATGCCGCGCGGCTGCAGGGCCGCGTGCACCTCCTGCGTCACCTGCGGGCTCACCGTGGAGCAGTCGCAGGTGACCAGTCCGTTGCGCCCGCGCGCGGCGATGCCGCCCTCGCCCAGGTAGGTGCGGCGCACGATGTCGTCGTTGGGGAGCACGGTGAAGAGCACGTCGGCGCGCGCGGCCACGTCGCCGGCCGAGGCGGCTGCCTCCACGCCCGCCCCTGCTCCTGCCAGCGCGGCGAGGGCCTGCACCGCCTGCGGCGCTACGTCGTAGACGCAGAGGCGCTGCCCGGCGCGGGCCAGGTTGGCCGCCATGGCCCCGCCCATGTTGCCCAGGCCGATGAAGCCCACGGTGCGTTGCATCTCTCGCTCCGGCGATAGGTTGGTGCCCGGCAGTCCGCCTGGCGCTCCTTCTCCCATACCGGGAAAGCGCCCGGCGCGGCAACTCCCGGCTGGGCGGGGGGACCTTGCGGCACTGGATAGAGCGGGGGGAGGGGGCTCCCCGGCGGGCCTGCACCGGGGGTCGGGCGCGCCCGGACTGCATCCGCGAATTGAACAAATCGAAGGATGTAGCGTATATCACAGTGTACGGTCGGCCCCGTGTGCCGGCGTTTCAGGCGGCCGGGGGCTGCATTCCAAGCGAGCGTGGCATGCCGGTGGGCGGCCGATCCGGCGGCTGCGGCCCCCTGCGGGCGAACGCGGCGAAGGCTATGAACGCAGACCTGATGGAGCATGTGCAGCAGCTCTCCGCGAGCTGCAAGCTGGCCAGGCCCGGCGACATCGCCGACCTCGCCGGTCTGCTGGAGCAATGCGATACGTTGCGCCAGCTCGCCGAGATGCAGCGGGTGGAGGCGGTGGCGCGTCCGGCCGAGGCCCTCGGCGAGCACCTCAAGCGCATGATCATGGGCGAGACCGGGGACGAGCAGGCCGCCATGCAGGTGCTGAGCGACTCGGTGTCGATCCTGCAGGCCGCGCTCAGCCGGGACGAGCTGCCCCGGCCGGAGGCGTTCCCGGCGCTCCTGCAGGTGGGCCACTGGTCGGCCGACGGAGGCAACGGCGCGGCGGCTGTGGAGGCGGAGGCGCCCTGGAACGATGGGGTGCTGCTTCCCAGCGCCGGTGCGCCGGCCGAGGAGCCCAGCGGCGGCGAGGAGGGCGCCTTTGCCGCGGATGCGGAGCTGCTGGGGGAATATCTCACCGAGCAGCGCGGGCGCCTGGAGGAGATCGAAGGCTATCTGCTGGCGCTCGAGCGCGCCGCGGACGAGGCGGCCCTGGGCGACCTGCGCCGGGCGCTGCACACGATCAAGGGCGATTCGGGCTTCCTGGGCCTGTCCGAGGTGGCGCAGATCAGCCATGCGGCGGAAAGCTACCTCGAGGCGGCCAGCTATCCCTATGAGATGGAGCAGCTTTTTGCCGTGAAGGACTGGCTCGCACGGGCCATCGAAGATCTGGCCTCCTCTGCGCGGCTGACGCCGGCCACCCAGTCCTCCCTGCGCCAGGTGCTGAAGCGGCTGGGCGCCTCCCCGGATGGCGAGCCGTCCTCCGCACCGGCCTCCGCACCGTCCTCCGCACCGTCCTCGGCTGCGGGGACGGCTCCCGCGCCTCCGCACCCGGCGGCCGCACCCGCGGCACCCGCCGCAGCGCAGGCGCCTGCCGCAGCGGCCGCGGCGAAGGCGTCCACCGCTCCCGCGCCGGCAGCGGCCAAGCCGCCCGCCCGCAAGCCCGCTCCCGTGGCCCGTGCGCACAAGCAGCGCGATGCGGTCTTCCAGCTCACCGCGGACGAATCGCTGCTGGCGGACTTCATCAGCGAGTCCAAGGAGCACCTGGACATGGCCTCGGCCCAGTTGCTGGCGCTCGAGAGCGAACCCGCCAACGAGGAAGCCATCAACTGCGTGTTCCGGGCCTTCCACACCGTCAAGGGCATCGCCGGGTTCCTCAACCTGGAGGAGGTGCAGGAACTGGCGCACGATACGGAGAATCTGCTGGACCAGGTGCGTCGCAGCGAGCTGGAGCTGACCCCGCCGGTCATCGACCTGGTGTTCGAGGCGCTGGACCTGCTGACGCGCCTGATCGGGAACGTCCGCAAGGGGCTGGAGAGCGACGGCGTGGCGCAGAGCGAGCCGGGGCTGGAGGGCTTGCTGGAGCGCGTCAATGGTGCGGCACAGGGCCGCATGGCGGCGCTGGCGCCCAAGGGCGAGCGCCCGCAGCGCCTGGGCGAGATCCTGGTGGAATCCGGCGCGGTGGAGCGCTCCGTGGTGGAGCGCACCGTGGCGGAGGTGGCCCGCAGCGATCCGGCCAAGAAGCTGGGCGAAGCCCTGGTGGAAAAGGCGCTCGTCACCCCCGGCCAGGTGCACGCCGCCCTCAGGCAGCAGGCCAGCCGTGGCCCGTCGGCCCGCAAGGCCGTGGAGCTCAAGGAGACCCTGCGGGTGGACTACGAGCGCCTGGAGAACCTGATCAACACCATCGGCGAGCTGGTGCTGGCCGAAGCCATGATCAGCCAGGACGAGAACCTGCTGCAGGTGCACTCGGAACTGCTGGACAAGAAGCTCTATAACCTGCGCCAGGTGAGCCGCAAGCTGCAGGAGCTGGGCACGACGATCCGCATGGTGCCCATCTCCGGCACGTTCCAGAAGATGGCGCGGCTCGTGCGCGATCTATCCCGCAAGTCCAACAAGCCCATCGACTTCGTGAGCCACGGCGACGAGACGGAGCTGGACCGGGCCTACGTGGACCTGATCGCCGATCCGCTCGTGCACATGATCCGCAATGCCGTCGACCACGGCATCGAGCCGCCTGCCGAGCGCCGCCAGCGCGGCAAGCCGGAGGCGGGGCGGATCGAGCTGCGCGCCTTCCACGAGGGCGGCAACATCCACGTGGACGTGCGCGACGATGGCGGCGGACTGGATGTGGAGCGCATCTTCGCCAAGGCCGTGGAGAAGGAGCTGGTGGCGCCGGAGGATCGCGACAAGATGAGCGAGCAGGACATCTTCCAGATCATCTTCCTGCCCGGGTTCTCCACCGCGGCCCAGGTCACCGAGGTGTCCGGCCGTGGCGTGGGCATGGACGTGGTGCGGCGCAACATCTCCGAGCTGCGCGGCCAGGTGCAGATCTCCTCGCAGCGCCACGCCGGCACCAGCTTCCACATCATCCTGCCGCTCACGCTGGCCCTCATCGACGGGATGCTGGTGCGCGTGGGCGAGGAGCGCTTCATCTTCCCCGTGCTGAGCGTGGTGGAATCGACCCGGCCCAGCCGCGAGATGATCAACACGGTGGTCGGCAAGGGCGAGATGGTCAACCTGCGCGGCCGCCAGCTTCCGCTCTACCGCCTGAACCGGCTCTTCGGGGTGCCGGGCGCCAAGGAGAACGTGACCGACGCGCTGGTGGTGGTGGTTGAAAACGGGGGCCGCCAAGTGGGCATCGTCGTGGACGAATTGGTGGGCATCCAGCAGACCGTGATCAAGAACCTGGGCAGCGGGCTGTTCAATACCAAAGGCCTTTCCGGGGGCTCCATCATGGCCGATGGCACGGTGGGCCTGATCGTCGACGTCGCCGGGCTGATCAGCATCGCCCGCGGCGGCGCGGTGGGCGTGGTCTCGGAGGCCATCAACTGACGGGCAAACGAAACGGGCGTGCCGGCGTTGGTAACGGATAGTGGGATCGGCGCACCCGCCCGCGGACTGACACGATCGACAGAGGGCAGCGACCATGGCGGAGCAACGAGGGCAGGACGTCAAGGAGGCACGGGCCGAACTGGCTCACCTGGCGGGCAAGTACCTGACGTTCAAGCTGGCCGACGAGGAGTACGGGCTGGAGATCATCAAGGTGCAGGAGATCATCGGCCTCATGCCGATCACCAAGGTCCCGCGCGTGCCCGTCTACCTGCGCGGGGTGATCAACCTGCGCGGGCGCATCATCCCCACCATCGACCTGCGCAGCAAGTTCGGCCTGGAGCCGGTGGCGGACACGGACAAGACGTGCATCATCGTCGTCGAGGTGATGTCCAGCAAAGGCAAGGTCAACGTGGGCATCATCGTGGACCAGGTGGCCGAGGTGATGGACGTGGCCGCCAACGAGATCGATCACGCGCCGGAGTTCGGCACGGCCCTGCGCACGGACTTCATCCTGGGCGTGGGCATCGTCAAGGGCGGGGTGAAGATCCTGCTGGACATCGACAAGGTGCTCACCAGCGAGGAGATCGCGGCGGTGCACAGCGTGGCGGCCACGCCGCAGCCCGCGCCGCAGCCGGCCGTGGAAAGCTAGTCCCCCGCATCGTGGCGCCTTGCAGGGCGGCGCCGGTGCCGCAGCGCCGGGCCGGTTCGTGCGGTGTGGCCCCGTGCAATGCTACACTGTGCAGCGCCCCGCCGTGCAGAGCTGCCCCGTACAGAGCCGCACCCCAGAACTCCGTCCGGTGCGGGCCCATGGCCGTTGCGCCATTCACCCCAGCGCAGTTCCGGGCGCCCCCGGGGCGGCCGCTTGCCCGCAGCGCTTGCCGGGCGCCCCGCGGGCGATGCGGTCCGGCCCGCTCATCGCGAGGCGGGGTCCCGCTTCGCCGGTCAGGCCAGAACGGGCATGGACAAGGTCGTCTTCGACAAGTTCCGCACCCTGATCTTCGATGCCTGCGGCATCTACCTGTCCGAGCAGAAGGAGGCGCTGGTCTCGGCGCGGATCGGCAAGCGCATGCGCGCGCTGAGCCTGCGGGACTACGACGCGTACTTCCAGCAGGTGGTGGCGGACCACACGGGCGGCGAGCTGCGTGAGCTGGTCAACGCCATTTCCACCAACGTCACGCATTTCTTCCGCGAGCGGCGGCACTTCGATTTCCTGGCCGACTGGGTGCGCGCGCAATCGGGCAACGGGCGCGCCGAGCTGCGCATCTGGTGCGCGGCCTGCTCCAGCGGCGAGGAGCCTTATACGATCGCCATGACCGCCCTCGAGGCCATGCAGAAGCCCGTGCGGCTGGAGATCGTCGCCTCGGACATCTCGACAAGAGTGCTGCAGTTGGGCAAGTTTGGGGTGTACCGGGATCAGGATGTGCGCAATATCCCCTTGCCGCTGCTGAAGAGGTACTTCCAGCAGGGGATAGGCCGGGCCGAGCAGCTCTTCCGGGTGAAGCAGGAGCTGCGGAATCTGGTCAGCTTCAGGCAGATCAACCTCTCGACGCCGCCCTACCCCGTCAACGGCAATCAGGACGCGATCTTCTGCCGCAACGTGATGATCTATTTCAACCACGATCTGCGGCGCAAGCTGCTGCACAACTTTGAGCAACTGTTGCGGCCGGGAGGCTACCTGTTCGTGGGCCTCGCCGAGAGCCTGACCGGCATCCAGCCCAACCTGAAGTCGGTGGAACCGTCCGTCTACCGCAAGAGTTGAGGCGGAGCGGCGGCCGCGCCGCTCCAGGGCACTGTGCGCGGCCCTGGGCTGGTGCCGCGGCCCGGCGCCGCCGCCTTCATCCGGATTGCAGCGCATGAGCATACGCGTGTTGGTGGTGGACGATTCGCACCTGGCGCGCCGCATCCTCCAGGTCGAGCTGAGCAAGGACCCCGGCATCGAGGTGGTCGGCACGGCCGGGGACCCGCTGGAGGCCAGCGAGAAGATCGAGGCGCTCAGCCCGGACGTGCTGACGCTGGACCTGGAGCTGCCCAAGATGGACGGCCTCACGTTCCTGCGCAGCCTGATGCGGCATCACCCCATGCCCGTGGTGATCGTCTCGGCCTACACCCAGCGCGGCAGCCGGCTGGCCATGGAGGCGCTGGAGTCCGGCGCGGTGGATATCGTGCCCAAGCCCGGGACGGGTTACAGCCTGGCGGAAATGGCCGCCGAGCTGATCGCCAAGGTGCGGGCCGCTTCGCTGGCCCGGGTGGGCGGCGCCGACGGACCGGAGGAGGCGGCAGCCCCTGCGCCGCGCCCCGCTCTCGTGCGGCCGGCGCCCCTGCGCCCCGCCACCGGCGCCGTGCGCGCGGCGGCTCTGGTGGGGCCGGGCAAGGAACCCCTGCCGGAGGCCCTGCCGCCCCTCAACCGCCCCGTTTCGCCCGAGCGCGTCATCGCCATCGGCAGCTCCACGGGCGGCACGCAGGCGTTGCAGTACATCCTCACGCGCCTGCCGGCGGACATGCCGCCGATCCTGATCGTCCAGCACATGCCCGAGGGCTTCACCAACGCCTTTGCCAACCGGCTCGACCAGCTCTGCCAGCTCGAGGTGAAGGAGGCGGAGCACAACGACTCGGTGCTGCCGGGCCGCGTGCTGGTCGCCCCCGGCGCGCGGCAGATGGTGCTGCGCCGCACGGGCAGCCGCCACTGGGTGGAGATCAACGACGGCCCGCGCGTCTGCCTCCAGAAGCCTTCCGTGGAGGTGCTGTTCCAGTCCGCGGCCAAGGTCGCGGGCAAGTCCGCCCTGGGGGCGATCCTCACCGGCATGGGCGCGGATGGGGCCGAGGGCATGCTGGCCATGAAGCGGGCCGGTGCCACCACCATCGCCCAGGACGAGGCGAGCTGCGTGGTCTTCGGCATGCCCAAGGAGG
This sequence comes from bacterium, assembly GCA_041477795.1. Classification (GTDB taxonomy): domain Bacteria; phylum SAR324; class SAR324; order SAR324; family JACQKK01; genus DATFMP01. The sequence continues at coordinate 5,976 of JBGOUY010000092.1, read as the reverse complement.
CCATCAAGCTGGGCGGGGTGGATCACGTGGCGCACCTGCACGACATCCCGCTGCTGCTGCACCGGCTCGCCTGAGCGGCCGGCCGGTTGAACGCGCTCGCGCAGGGGCGGGTCTTACCTCGCACGGGAGCCGCTGCGCACCCTCCTGGCGCGCACGCGGCAGCGGCGGCGCGGGCCTGGACGGCCGCCGCATTTGACTGCACGGCGCATTTGACTGCACGCCGCATTTGACTGCACGGCGCATTTGACTGCACGGCGCATTTGACTGCACGGCGCATTGCGGGCACGCTGCCCAATGGCCAGCCCCGCATGCGCCGCCCCGGCCCGGGCGGGGTGCAGCGGCGCGCCAGACCGCGATCGTGCGGCGGCGCAGCCGAGCCTCCGGGCGCTCCGGCCGCCAACCTGCCAGCCTCTGAGAGCCATGACCGCTGTCCGCGCCACCTGGATCGCCCGCGCCCTGCGCTGCGCGGTCCTGGTGTCGCTGCTGGCGGTGCTGGGGCTTCCCGTGCCGCGGGCGGAGGCCCAGGTCGCGGCCCCGCCGGCCAATCCCAGCGCCGAGTCGCCCGAGCAGGCCATCGAGCCGGCCGTCGTCTCCATCGAAGTGACCCAGCAGCACACCGACTGGTTTTCGCCCTGGCAGGGCTCGCGGCCGGAAATCGCCCTGGGCTCCGGCTTCCTGATCGGCCCGGGCCGCATCATGACCAACGCGCACGTGGTGAGCGATGCGCGGCAGATCATCGTGCGGCGCAACGGGGACGACCGGCCCTACTTCGCGGACATCGAGTTCATCGGCCACGACACGGACCTGGCCACCCTGCGCGTCAACGATCCATCCTTCGCCAAGGGCGTGCGGCCGCTGGTGCTGGGCGACCTGCCCTCCCTGCGCAGCCACGTGCGCACGTACGGCTATCCGGCGGGTGGCGAGAAGATCTCACGCACCGAGGGCGTGGTCTCGCGCGTGCAGTTCATCACCTACGTGCACTCCGGCGCGGACCAGCACCTGGCCGTGCAGACCGACTCGGCCATCAATCCCGGCAACAGCGGCGGCCCCGTGGTGCAGGAGGGCAAGGTGATCGGCGTCGCCTTCCAGGCCAGCACCCGCCTCAGCGCCGTGGGCTACTTCATCCCGGTGCCCGTCATCCGCCGCTTCCTGGACGACGTGCAGGACGGCACCTACGAGGGCTACGGCGACCTGGGCGTGGTCACCAGCAACCTCGTCAACCCCACCTACCGGCGCTTCCTGGGGCTCAAGGACGACGATCGCGGCGTGGTGGTGGATCGCGTGCTGCCGCGCTCCTCCGCGGAAAAGCTGCTGCACGAGGGCGACGTGATCCTGGCCGTGGACGACGTGCCGGTGGAAGCGGACGGCACGATCGACTACCACGGCTACTCGCTCAGCTATCAGCAGACCGTGGAACAGAAGCAGATCGGGGAGGCGGCGAAGGTGACCGTCTGGCGTGCCGGCCAGACCCTGGACGTGCCCGTGCCGCTGCGCCGCTATCCCGAGGCGGACCGCATGCGCTCCGAATTCGACAAGCCCGCGCCCTACCTCGTCTATGCGGGACTGGTGTTCATGGAGCTGAACCGCGAGTACCTGGGCACCTTCGGCAACTACTGGGAAACGGCTGACAAGCACCTGCTCTACCAGCACTTTTACGCCTTCATGGAATCCGACCAGCCATACGAAGGCACCGTGGTGCTGGCCCGCGTGCTGCCCCACCGCATCAACACGGCCTACACGAGCCTGGCCAACTCCGAGGTGGCCTCCGTGAACGGGGTGACCGTGCACACCCTGAACGACCTGGAGACGGCCCTGGGCGCGCCGAAGAACGGCTACGAGGTGTTCGACCTGGAGCCCGGGGAGCAGGTGCTGGTGCTGGACAAGGCCGCAGCCGACAAGGCGCAGCCGGAAATCCTCAGCCGCTACGGCATTCCCAGGGACCGGTACCTGCCGTGAGGATCTTCCGCCGCTGGATGCCCCGCCTGCTTTGCGCGCTCCTGCTGGGCGCGGGCGTGCTGCTCCCCGCCGCGCGGGGGGCGGAGGACCCCATCCCGGCCGGGGTGGTCGCGGTCAGCGTGACCAACCAGGCCTATGATGAGCTGATGCCGTGGATCAAGGCTACCGAGCAGTCCATCGCCGGCAATGCCGTGGTCGTGCCGGGCCACAAGCTCATCACCACCGCGGACCTGGTCAAGAACGCCAACCTGATCGAGGTGCGCAAGTTTGGGCGCTACCCGGATTTCCCAGCGCGCGCCGTGCGGGTGGACTACGACCTGAACCTGGCCCTGCTGGAGGTGGACGATCCGGACTTCTGGAAGGATCTCAAGCCCCTGCCGCTGGCGCGCGAGCCGATCCGCTCCGGCCACTTCACCATCAACCGCTGGCGCAGCAACGGGCGCTTCGAGCAGGGCACGGGCGAAGTGGTGGAGTTTCTCGTCTCCAACTCGCCCTACGGCCTGATGGAATTCCCCGTCATGCGCGGCAGCACCGCCATGGGCGGCCTGGGCTGGAGCGAGGTGCTGACCTATAACGGGCAAGTGATCGGCCTCATCAGCAGCCACAGCAACCAGCAGGTGCAGGCCATCACGAGCAGCCTGCTGCGCCTGCTGGTGGAGGCCTCCAAGCGCCCGACCTTCGGGGGCTTCGCCCACCGCGGCTTTGCCTGGCAGCGCCTCAACCAGACCAGCCTGCGGACCTACTTCGGCCTGCAGAAGAGCGATTCCGGCGTGCTGGTGCGCAAGGTGTTCTCCGGCGGAACGGGCTCGTCCGAGCTGCAGCCCCAGGACATCCTGCACAAGATCAACGGCTACCAGATCGATCCGGAAGGGCGCATCGAGCACCCGGCCTATGGCCTGCTGCTGTTCACGATGGCCATCAACGAGACCCTGGCGCCCACGGTGCCGATGGAGGTCGAGCGCCAGGGCAAGCGCCTGAAGCTGAATCTCAAGCGCACGCGCCTGCAGGCGGAAGATTACCGCATTCCGTCGCCCCATTTCGACCGCCCCAACGACTACGAGGTGTTCGGCGGGCTGGTGCTGCAGGAGCTGTCGGTGGGCTATCTGCAGGCCTGGGGCAGCGACTGGCGGGAGAAGGCGCCGGCGCGGCTGGTGATCGAGTACAGCCTGCACAGCCTGCGCGACCCGGACGTCGCGCCGGAGCGGGTGGTAATCATCAGCCGCATCCTGCCCGACCCCTCGAACCTGGGTTACGAAGACGTGACCAACGCCATCGTGGTGAAGGTGAACGGGCGCCCGCTGCACTCGCTGCAAGACTTCCGCGCGGCGATCGGCCATCCCCTCGGCCCCTACGACGAGATCGAGCTGCTGCCCGGCTCCGGGCGCGCCGATCTGATCTACGACCACTCCCAGCTGGACGCCATCAACGCGCGGGTGCACACCCGCTACGGCATCCCGCCGCGCTCCGTCGGCCATTAGGGCGGCGCTCCCGGCTCCCCGCCGGGCCGTCTCCCCGCACGGCAGCCCCGGTCTGTGCCCGCAACGCAGGATTGCCTGTGCCCCGTCGCGGCCGGTACAATGGAGGAGTCGCCAGGTGGCCGGGGGCGCGCCCCAGCGATGCAGCACCGGCGGGGCTCCGGCGTTCCGGAATTGAACGGACGGCCCGCCGACGGGTCTAATCAGTACTGCGGAAACGCCGTCCGAGTGCGTGCGGCTGTCACCGATGCACATTCAACCTGCAAGGTGGCCACTTGAAAAGGAAGGATCACCGGTTATCCGAGGCGACGGATTGGCACAGCCTCGATGACGACATCCTGATCAAGGCACACTTGAAAGGCGATCCCAACGCCTTTGAGGTGCTGTTCAAGAAGTACCGGGAACGGGTGGGTCGACTCGTGTATTCCATCGCCAAGGACGAGTCGCTGGTCGACGACATCGTGCAGGAGGTGTTCCTGCTGGTGTACCGACATCTCGCCAAGTTCCGCCAGAATGCCGCGTTCAAGACCTGGGTCTACCGGATCACGGTGAACGAGGCCCTGCGCCAGATCGGGCGGATGAAGCGCTGGCAACCGCTGCCGGAAGGGGACTTCGAGCCCTCGCGGCTGCCGTCCACGCTGGTGGTGTTCGAGAACGGAGATTCGCCCGAGCGCGTGATGATCGATGGCGAGCAGAAGCGCATGGTGCAGCACGCGCTGGACCAGATCAAGCCGCACCACCGCATGATCCTGGTGCTCTATTACATGGAGGATCTATCGGTGCAGGAGATCGCCCAGGTGCTGGAGATTCCCGAAGGCAGCGTGAAGTCGCGCCTGTTCTATGCGCGCGACAGCCTGCGCGCGGTACTCGACCCCGTTCTGGATCGCAAACCGACCGCCGATGCGAAAGAAGGCCACCATGTTCTGTAATCAACGCATGCTGGTGCAGCGGCTCGTGGTCGAGGAGCCCGCGGTGCTCGATCTCGCCCCGTGGCGACTGCACCTGGAAGGCTGCAAGGAATGCCGCCGCGAGCGCTACACGCTGCAGCGCTCCCTGGGAGTGTTCCGGCAGTTCGAATCGCAGCTGCCCCCCGGCGGGCTGCCCGTGCCGAGCTGGGAGCGCTTCTCGTACACCCTGGCGCAGCAACGGCGCTGGAGGCTGGCCAGTCTGCGCTTCCTGGCGCCATTGGCCGCCGCGTCGCTGCTGGTGGCCGTCAGCTCGGGCGTGCTGTTCTGGCCCGTGACGCCAGAGCGGGTGCCGCCCGGCCCGTCGCCCCTCGTGACGCTGCAGCCGGAACAGCCGGCGCTGCAGGGCAGCCTGGGCGGACCCTCCGACGCGGCGCAGGCCGCTCCCAGCCAGGAAGCCGTCGCCAGCGCCCCCACGGTGCCGGTGCGCTTCACGTTGCGCAGCTTCCAGCCGCTGGGGGCGGATGCCATGGCGACCGCGATCGATGCCACGGCGACGCTGCCCGGCCATGCGGCCGATGGTGAGCAATTGGTCGTCTTCGGCAACCAGGGCAGCTCGGAAGCCCCGCTGCAGATGTTCAGCTCGTTGCAGGGCCGGCGCAGCCGGCACGGGCCGATCCAGGTGCTGCCCGTCTTCGCCCCCGTGCACCGCGATCCGGGCAGCCTGCTGCCGCGGTCGCTGCTCTCCCCCCTGCCGATCCGGTAAAGGCCGCCCGCGGCGACCCTGCGCGAGCGGCCGGTCGCGCGGACGGGCCGCCCTGACGATGCGGGGCGGGCGATCCGCCACGTCCTGCCGGTCTCCCATCCGTTCCAATGAGTTGCTGTGCTGCTGAGTTGCTGAGTTGCTGTGCTGCTGAGTTGCTGTGCTGCGGCGCATGCGCAAGCGGGCGGCGGGGCGGCTGACTGCGCTGGGCTGCGGGAACCTGCCGGCGGGCCGCCGGGGCGGCCGCGCGGTGTGCTGCGGGCAAGCTAGTTGGAGCGGTTGCGGCGCATGAAGTACGTCAGCGCAGTCGCGGCGATGCAGACCGTCAGGCCGCCCATGAAGATCTGGGGCATCGTGGCGATGATGCCGATCCAGATGTAGATGAAGCCCTTCATGATCAGGCCGAGTGCATCGAACATATGCGATCTCTGGTGCGGGGAATGCGGGCGCGGAACGCCGCTTAGCGCTTGTAGACCTTCAGCGTGATGTACAGCGATGCCGCCGAGCAGACGATGATCAGCGCGACGGCAGCGAAGACGATGGTGAACGTCATGCGGGCTCCTTGCACAGGCCAGTGGGCCGCGTCGTAAGGCGCGAAGCTTTATCTTATTTCGGATTCCGCGCCGGGTGTCAATGGCCGCCGCCCCTGACCGCCCTTCACTTTTTCCGTTGCGGGAGAGACAAGCTCACCGTTCGAGCCTGTCCGCCGCGCGGCGCGACCTCATCCCCCCGGCCCCCTTCTCCACCGTGAGCCCCGCTTGCGGGGCGAACCAACAGCACAGAGCCCCGCTTGCGGGGCGAACCAACAGCACAGAGCCCCGCTTGCGGGGCGAACCAACAGCACAGAGCCCCGCTTGCGGGGCGAACCAACGGCACC
>JBGOUY010000345.1:0-4077 GCA_041477795.1 bacterium | reverse complement strand
CGGGCTGGGCAGGCCGGGGTAGTCCACGTATTGCAGCACCTGGCGCGCGGCGATCTGCGGATCGCGCAGGGTCTCGGCCATGGTGTAGACCGGGCCGGCCGGGATGCGCGCCGCCTCCAGCTCCGCCAACGCCTGCTCCGTGGTGCGCTCGGCGCACCAAGCCGACATGCGCTCGCTGATGACGCGGGCATTCTTACCGCGGCCGAGGTCGGTGGCGAAGCGCGGATCCTCCATCCAGCGCGACTCCTCGCCCAGCAGGCGCGCCCAGCGCCGGAAGAGCGGGTTGCCCACGACCATCGTCACCAGCGCGCCGTCGCGGGTGCGGTAGACGTCGTTGGGGGCGTGATGGTGCCCGGCGTTGCCGTGCGGCTGGCGGTCCAGCTTCAGCACGGACTCTTCCACCAGGAAGTTGTTGTTGAGCGCGACGGAGGAATGGAAGAGGTTGGCCTCCACCATCTGGCCGCGCCCGCTCTTCTGCCGCTCCAGCAGCGCCGCCAACGTGCCAAAGGCGGCGAAGAGCGCCGTGCTGAAGTCCACGTACGGCACCTGCGAGCGGATGGGCGCGTCGGGCTGGCCGGAGAGGTACATCATGGCGCTCATGGCCTGGCCCAGCAGGTCGAAGCCGACGCGATCCTTGTACGGCCCGCTCTGCCCGAAGGCGGAGACGTGGGCGAGGATGATGTCCGGCTTGATGGCGCACAGGGCCTCGTAGTCGATGCCCATCGCCTCCAGCGTGGCGTAGGGCAGGTTGGCCACCACCACGTCCGCCGTGGCGATCAGGCGCCGCTTGATCTCGGCGCTTTCCGGCTTCATGGGGTCCAGCGTGAGGCCCTTCTTGTTGCGGGCAAGCTGGAGGAAGGTGCCGCCCTCGCCGGTCCTGGCGACGCTGCCCAGGAAGCGGTCCTCGCTGCCCTCCACGCGCTCCACGCGGATCACCTCCGCCCCCATGTCGCCCAACATGGTGGCGCAGAAGGGGCCGGCGATGTACCGGCCGAAGTCCAGCACGCGAATTCCCTCCAGCACGCCGCTCATCGCTTCTCGTCCATGGGGTTGCAGGCCAAGCCAGCGCCCGGGCTGGCGCTCGCCGGCAGGCCGTCACTGTGCGAACGCCGGGCCAGCACCGCGCCAACACCGCGCCACCAGCGGGCCAGCGCCGCGCCACCAGCGGGCCATGGCGCCCGGCCGCCCCCTGTTCTTACCCGCGGGCCGGCGGTGCGTCAAACGGGGGCGTCGACCCCCCGCTGGGCCTGCCCCCAGCGGAGCCCGCGCGCTCCCCGGCGAAGGTCGGAGCGTGCGGCACAGGAGCGCTGCCCGGGCCGCCATGCCGGCCTCCGTGCGGGCCGCTCAGCCCTTGCGCTCGCCGCTCACGGGCGGCACGTGGCGGATGCGTGCGACTTCCTTGATGTTGCGCAGGCGGGAAACGATGGTGCGGAAGGTCTTGATGTGCACCGGCTCCAGGTCGACGAGGATGCTGGCCACGCCGGCGCGCAGGTCGCGGTGCAGGGCGATGTCCACGATGTTCACCTTCGCGTCGCGCATGACCTTGCCGACCTTATAGATCAGGCCGGGGCGATCCTGCACGAGCTGGATCTCGAGCCGGTGCGGCGTGGCGGTGCTGTCCAGCTCCCACCCGACGTTGAGCAGGCTGTCCGGCGCGGTGCGCTCCAGGGTCGGGCAGGTGGTGCGGTGGATGGTGAGGCCCTCCCCATCCTGCACGCCCACGATGGGGTCGCCCAGCAGCGGCGTGCAGCACTCCGCCATGCGGATGAAGCCGTCCTCCAGGTCCTGGATTTTCAGCACGGGGTCGGGCTTGCGGAAGATAGGCCGCACGAAGCGGCGCAGCAGGGAGCCCTCCTCGCTTTCCAGGCGCTGGATCTGCTTCTTGGTGACGAGCTCATGGTCCAGCAGGAACTTGCGGATGGGCAGCTTGTCCACGCCCACCTGCTGGAAGAGCTGGCCCAGCGTGAGGCCGCGCCCGGCCAGGATCGCCTGGAAGGCCGCGCCGCCGGTGAGCGCCTCGGCATCCAGGCCCAGCCGGCGCAGCTCCGCGGCGAAGAGCTTGCGCCCCACCTCCTGCGCGCGGGCATTGGCCTGGGACTTCAGGAAGCGCCGGATGGCCAGCTTGGCGCGCGTGGTGCGCACGTGATCCAGCCAGGACGGCTGCGGCACGACGCCCGGTCGCGCGTTCACCTCCACCATCTCGCCGTCCAGCAGCTCCTCGAAGCGCGAGACGCGCCGCCCGGCCATCCAGGCGCCGTCGCAGTGGTGTCCCAGGTCGGTGTGGATGGCGAAGGCGAAGTCCAGCACCGTGGCGCCCTGGGGAAAGGTGAGGAGCTGCCCCTTGGGCGTGAACATCTGCAGCGTGTCCATCTGCGCGTGGCGCAGCACGTCCTCCATGCGCAGGTCGTCGTTGCCCTCGTAGTGGTCCAGCAGCTCCAGGTAGCTCTGGTAGTACTTGTGCAGGTCCTCATGGCTGCCCTGCCAATCGGCCAGGATGCCCGAGGCGTTCACCTTCTCCATCGCCTCGGAGACGACCTCGATGAAGGTGGGCTCGCTGCCGATGAAGATGTCCGATTGCAGGGCCTGGTAGCGGTTGGGCTTGGGGTTGCTGATGTAGTCCTTGATGCTGTTGGGCACCACGCGGCAGTGCATGTGCAGCGCGCCCAGCGCCTGGTAGCACGCCTCGGCGTCCGGCACGCGCACCTTGAAGCCCGTCAGGGCGCGGGTCACCGGCTGTTCGCTGTACACGTAGTCGGAAATCTGGTGGTAGAGCGGCAGCACGACGAAGCTGAGCTGCTTGGCCGCCTTGAGGTGCTTCTCCAGCAGCCCGCGGATGCTGTTCACCCGCGGCTCCTCCTCGCGGATGCGCTGCTTGAGCTGCGCCAGGTTGGCCTTGAAGCGCTTGGGGTACAGGTAGCGGAAGGCCAGCGCGGTCAGCTCGTCGGAGATCACCTGCATCCCCAGCCGCTGGGCCATGGGCACGTAGATGTTGAGCGTCTCGGTGCTGATGCGCCGCTGGCGCAGGCGCGCCAGGTAGCCCAGGTCGCGCATGTTGTCCAGCCGGTCGAACAGCTTCACCTGCACCGTGCGCAGGTCGCGCAGGGTGGAGGAGATCAGCTTGCGGTAGGTGCCCATCGAGATCGGCGGCTGGCCGGCCTCCGCGCCCTCCGCGTCGCGGCCGCTGGCGACGACCTTGGTCAGTCCGTCCACCACGTCGGCCAGCCAGTCGCCGTACTGCGCGCGCATCGCCTCCTTGGTGACCCCGGTGTCCTCGATCACGTCGTGCAGCAGCGCGATGATGACCGTCTCCACGTCCAGCCCCGCCTCGGCGATCATCAGCGCCACGCGCATGGGGTGGAAGATGTAGGCCTCGCCGGACTTGCGCTGCTGGCTGCGGTGGTGGAACTCGGCGTCGGCGAACGCCTTTTCCAGCAGATGGATGTTGGGGGTCTTGTCGCGGGGGTAGTGGCGCAGGATGGATTGCTTGAGGCGTTCCAGACGGGCGCGCTCACCGTCGTCGCCGACGGCGGGTACGGCCGGCTGCTCCGCGGGCACGGCGCCCACGGGCGGCCCATCGCTGGTCGCCGTCCTCTTCATCGCCCCTGGCCGCCTTGCTGTGCGCTCGACCCTGCCACCGTGGAAGCACCGTGGAAGCGCCGTGGAAGCGCCGTGGAAGCGCCGGCCCGCGCGGTCCGGCCGCGGCCCCCTTGCCGCAGCGATGGCCCGCGCCGCGCATCCGCGCTGGACGCGCCTGCAACGGCATGCTGGCTGCGCTGGAATCTTCCGGCCCCGGGCGCTGGTACCGCCGCGCCGGGGCGACGGGCCGCGCCTCTCTGGCCATCATGCACCATTGGGGCCGCCCAGCGCAATTGCACGGCGCGCACGGACGCCCGGCCGGCGGGCGTCCGTGCAGGTCAGGCCGGCAGCGCCGGAAGCGACGATTGGAGTGCACGCAACCGGCCGGCGGTTCGAGCGGTCGTGCTCGCGCTGCCGCGGGTGCGCCGGGGCCCAGGGCAACCGCAAAGTCGGCCGGTCTCGCCGGGCGACCCCTCCCCGCACCCAGCCAACGGCTGGGTG
>JBGOUY010000353.1:0-3940 GCA_041477795.1 bacterium | reverse complement strand
TGGTGGTCTGGGCGATCTCGAGCAGCCCCTGCTTGAGCAGCCGCACGTTTTCCACCGGCCCCCCGGTGATCTGCTCCTGCACCTTCAGGCTGGGCGTGGACTCATTGATCGTTGCCGAGAGGGCGGCGATCAGTATCTGCGCGCCTCCGCCCATGGTGGTGCTGCCCCAGCGCAGCGTCTTCTGCTGCGCGTCCGCCCGGCCCGCGAAGCTGAATGCGCCGGCCACGACGACGGCGGCGGCCAGGATGGCCAGCCATCGGCTTGCTGTGTTGTGCATGACAGGATCCTCCCCTGGACTGAATGTGGCACCCCTGCATCAGGGTAGCGGGATCATTCCGGCAACGTCCGCTGCAGGCTCCAGCAACCGACGCGTCAGGGCCCCCGCACATCCGCACCGCGGCGACGCTGCCTCGGTCGGGCCTGCCCGATTGGCTTCGCGCCGATGGGGTCCCCTCCGTTCCGCGGAAGCAGCACCCCCGGCTCGCACCCCGCTGCCTTGTCGGGCAGGCCCGACATCTAACACACCCGCGCGCGAGCGTACAAGCCATAGGCGCTGGCGGGCTGCGCGCTCCGCAAAGCCCCCGCATCATAGGGTCTGCGCGCTTGCCGGCCTAAGCTCTGCCTGTTGCGCGCGCTCGCGCCGCCCCCTGCGGTTGGGGTTGACACGGCGGCGGCGATCCCTTAGCCAGGTCCCAGTGCTGCGGCGTCCGGTTCTCCCCGCCGACGGAGGCGATGCGTCCCGGACGCCGCGTCCCTCCGACTCGTGAACGCTGGATCGACCCGGTGCAGCCATGCCCGACCGGCAACTGAGCGGTATCGCCGCCGTCGTGGGCGTGGGGCACACGCCCTTCGGCCGCCTGCCCGGACACGATGCCTACGACCTGGGCATCTGGGCCCTGCAGGAGGCGCTGGCCGATTGCGGCCTGCGCCTCGCCGACGTGGACGGCCTGATCGTCAACCGCATCCCGGACTACCAGCGGCTGGGGGAGCTGGTCGGGCTGAATCCGCGCTTCGTCACCATCACGCCCGGCCAGGGCCGCATGTCCGGCCTCTGCATCGAGCTGGCCGTGCTGGCGCTGGCCGCCGGCATGGCCGAGACGGTGTGCCTGGTGTACGGCAACGACGGGCGCTCGGCCGGCCAGCGCTACGGCGGCGCCAGCGACCCCTACGGCAGCGGCGGCGCCGGCTTCTGGTTCCCCTGGGGCATGACGTCGCCGGGCGCGTTCCATGCCCTGCTGTTCCAGCGCCACGCCCACTTGTACGGCACGCGGGTCGAGCAGCTTGGCGAGATCGCCGTCGCGTTCCGTCGCCAAGCGGCCCTCAATCCCCACGCGGTCATGCGCGAGCCCTTCAGCGCGGAGGACTACCTGGCCGCACGCTACATCGTCGAGCCCCTGCGCCTGCTGGACTACTGCCTCATCAACGACGGCGGCGTGGCGCTCGTGCTCACGCGCGCCGAGCGCGCCCGCGACCTGCCCAGGCCCCCGGTGTACGTGCGGGGCTTCGCGCAGGCGTCGCAGCTCGCCGGCTCCAGCTTCCCGCCCGAGGACTTCTGGCGCGCGCCGCTGCAGCAGGTGGCGGCGGACGTGTACGCCATGGCCGGCGCGCGGCGCGAGGACATGGCCGCCCTGATGGTCTACGACAACTTCACGCCCACCGTGCTGTTCACGCTGGAGGGGCTGGGCTTCTGCCCGGCCGGCGAGAGCGGGCCGTGGGTGCAGGAGGGGCACCTGCGCCTGGGCGGCGCCCTGCCCACCAACACCAGCGGCGGCCACCTGTCGGAAAGCTACATGCAGGGCTGGGCGCTCAACGTGGAGGCGGTGCGCCAGGTGCGCGGCGAGTGCGGCGCGCGCCAGGTGCCCGGCGCCGCGCTCGTCCAGTACGCCTGCGCCACGCCCGTGGTGACGTCCATCGTCTACGGCCGGGAGCCGGCATGAGCGCCCCCGCCAAGCCCCTGCCGCGCCTGGACGATGCCAACGCGCCGTTCTGGCAGGGCGCCCGCCAGGGCCGGCTGCTGCTCCAGCAGTGCACGGCCTGCGGCACCTGGCGCTTCCCCGCCGCGCGCCACTGCGCGGCCTGCGGCGGGCAGGACAGCCGCTGGAGCGCCGTCTCCGGGCGCGGGGAGGTGTGGTCGTTCTGCCGCTTCCACCGCGACTACTTCGGCGGCTTCGCGGCGGAGCTGCCCTACACCGTCGTGCTGGTGCGGCTGGCGGAGGGCGCGCTCCTCTTCAGCAACCTGGTCGGCATCGAACGCGAGCGCATCCGCATCGGCCTGCCCGTCGTGGCCTGCTTCGAGACGGTCACGGATGCGGTGACGCTGCTGAAGTTCCGGCCCGCGGAGTGACGCCCACCGGCGCGACCGCGGTCCGCGGCGCGGCGGCCCGCGGCCTGCGGCGCCGCGGGACGGCCCCGGCCGGAAGCCGATTCAATCGTGCGGCCGGCGCTGGAAGCCCGACCCTTCGAGACGGGCTCCTCCGGCGCCCTCCGCAGGAAATCGGGCTTCCTGCCGCGTTCCCGAGGAGCGAGCGCAGCGAGCGTCTCGACGGGCGCGGCAGGAACCCATATTGGGTCCGCTGCTAGCCGGCGAAGCGCGGCTCGGGCAGGCCCCGCACGCCCACGTCGATCGCCAGCAGTCCCCCCGCCCACGGCTGCGCGGCCCGCTCGGCCTCGCTGAGGCGGAAGAACCCGCTGGTCACGTAGAGCACGTCCAGGCGCGGCCCGCCGAACATGCAGCTCGTCGGGCGGGCGGTGGGCAGCTCCACCGTGCCGGCGACCCGGCCGTCCGGCGCGTAGCGCACCACGCGCGAGGCGCCCCACTGGGCGCTCCACAGGCAGCCCTCCTCGTCGATCGTCATGCCGTCCGGCACGCCCGGCAAGTCCCGCGCCGAGGCGTGCTCGCGGCGGTTGCGGATCGTGCCCCGCTCCAGGTCGAAGTCGTAGGCGTAGATGCAGCGGTCGGTGGAGTCCGTGTGATACAGCACGCGGTCGTCCGCCCGGAAGGCCAGCCCGTTGGAGAGCCACACCCATGGCTCCATGCGCTGCCAGCTTCGGTCGGGATCGACGCGGTAGAGCGCGCCCGTGCGCTCCTTGAGCCGCTTGTCCATGCTGCCCACCCAGAAGCGCCCGCGCCGGTCGCACTTGCCGTCGTTGAGCAGGTTGCCGGGCCGGTCTGCCTCGGGCTCGCAGATGCGCTCCAGCGTGCCGGTCGGCGGGTCGAAGAAGCAGATGCCGCTGCGCGTGGCGAGGATCATCCCGCCCTGCTCGCGCAACGCGAAAGAGCCGAACTTCTCCGGCGGCAGCCAGGTCTGCAGCGCCCCGCTGGCCGGCTCGAAGCGATGCAGGGCCGGGCGGAACAGGTCGCCCCAGTACAGCGCCTGCTCGCGGGGACACCACACGGGGCATTCGCCCAGCACGTCGTTCGTCTGCACCGCCAGCGCAACGTCCGGCTTCGCCCTCATCTCGCCTCGCCTGCTCGATCGTGCGTTCGCCCTCCCCGCCAGGCCCGTCGGCCCGCCGGGCTTTCAGCGCTAGCACGCCGCGGGCGGGCGCGGCAAACGGATCGGCGCGACCCTCCGGCGGCACCGCAGGATGCGGGGCGGGGAGAGGTCCCCGCGCAGGCGAGCCGCACTGGCTCCGTTTGGAAATCGCGGTGCTCGCGGGGCCTCCCCCGTCACGCCTGCGGCGTGACCGCCCCCTCCCAAGAAGGGGGCTCCGCTTGGCGCCGGTTCGGTCGCACCGGATGGGTGCCGCACCGCTGCCGTTTCCCCCTCCATCGGAGGGGGCCAGGGGGAGGCCCCGCGCAGACCGTCCGAGCCGCACTGGCTTCGTTTGGAAATTCCACCCTCCCGCAAGGCGGGCGGTGTGAGGCTTTCGTGCCTGCCTCACGTCGCCTTATCCCAGTTCGAATTCAGAGGAGGAACTGCCCGTAGTCGGTATTTTC
>JBGOUY010000347.1:0-4072 GCA_041477795.1 bacterium | reverse complement strand
GTAGAACACCCCGACCAGCGCCACCGCGATGGCCGCATAGAGCGGCACGGAGGGCGTGGCGCGGTGTTGCAGGCTGGCCGGCGTGGGGCGCTGCATGTACATCACCACCACCATGCGCAGGTAGTAGTAGATGGACACCACGCTGTTCAGCACGCCGATCACCGTCAGCCACAGGTAGCCCTGCTCCACGGCGGACTTGAAGATCTGGAACTTGCCCGCGAAGCCGGCCGTGAGCGGGATGCCCGCCAGGGAGAGCATGAACACGAACATGCACAGGCCCAGCACCGGCTCCACGTAGCCATAGCCGGCATAGTCGGCGAAGGTGACCCGTTCGTGCCCCTCCTCCGACGCGAGGATGAGGATGGCGAAAGCGCCGATGTTCATCAGGGCGTAGGCCATGCTGTAGAAGACCACGGCCGAGAGCCCGTCCCGGCCGCCCACCACCAGCGCCACCAGGATGTAGCCCGCGTGGGCGATGGACGAGTAGGCCAGCATGCGCTTGATGTTGTCCTGCTGGATCGCCAGCACGTTGCCCACGGTCATCGTCAGCGCGGCCATCACCCACAGCACGGGCACCCACTGCGCCTGCGTGGCGCCGAGCGCCTCGAGCAGGATGCGCATCAGCGCGGCGAAGCCCGCGGCCTTGGGCCCGGTGGAAAGGAACGCCGTGATGGCGGTCGGCGCCCCCTCGTACACGTCGGGCGTCCACATGTGGAAGGGCACCAGGGCCGTCTTGAAGCCGAAGCCCACCAGCAGGAAGCCCAGCCCGAACCAGATGTAGGGATTGGAGTACACCTCCCGCTGGCCCAGGGCGCTGCCGATATCGCCCAGTTGCGTGGAACCCGTCGCGCCGTAGAGCATGACGATGCCGTAGAGCAGGAACCCCGTCGCGAAGGCCCCCAGCAGGAAGTACTTCATGGCCGATTCGTTGGAGCGCAGGTCCCCCTGGATCAGGCCGCACAGGACGTAGCTGCAGATGGAGAGGATCTCCAGGCCGATGAAGATCAGCAGCAGGTCCCGGCCTGAGGCCATCAGCATGGCCCCGCCCGTGGCGAAGAGCAGCAGCGCGTAGTACTCGCCGAACGGCAGGCCCTGGGCCTCCAGGTAGCGGATGGAGATCAGCACCACCAGCGCCGCCACGACGATGAAGATGAACCCGAAGACGATCGAGTAGTTGTCCGCCACGATCGTGCCGCGGAACCCACCCAGCCCCTGGCCATAGAGGGCGTAGGCGGCGTAGGCGGCCACGGCCAGGGAGAGCAGGGTCAGGTAGGCCAGGTTGCGCGTGTTCCCGCCCCGGCCGAACAGGTCGAACACGATCACCACCATCCCCATCACGAAGACGATCGTCTCCGGGAGGATGGTCAGGAAGTCGGCGGTGGTGAGGAAGTTGCTCATGGAGCCTTCAGGGCAATGGACACGTCGCTCGTTCCGCCGGCCAGCTTGCGCGGCGCCAGCAGCGCGTCCCGCGCCCCCGGCTCGGTCTGCACCAGTTGGATGAAATGACCCACGGAGGTTTCCAGCTTGCTCAGGAAAGGCTTCGGGTACACTCCGATCCAGACGATGAAGAGGATCAGCGGAGCGAGCACGGCCACCTCGCGCCAGTTGAGGTCGCGCACGTGCTCGTTCTTCGGATTCGTCACCTCGCCGAAGAACACGCGCTGCACCATCCACAGCAGGTACACCGCCGCCAGGATCACCGCCGAGGCGGCCAGGATGGCGGCCACCGGGCTGACCCGGAACGCTCCGATGAGGATCAGGTACTCGCCCACGAATCCGTTCAGGCTGGGCAGCCCGATGGAGGAGAGCACGATGATGAGGAACAGCGTAGCGTAGATGGGCATCACGCGCATCAGCCCGCCGAATTCGGCGATGGCCTTGGTGTGCCGCCGCTCGTAGATCATCCCCACCACGAGGAACAGGCCGCCCGTGCTGACGCCGTGGTTGAGCATCTGCAGCACGCTGCCCTGCACGCCTTCCGCATTGAGAGCGAACAGTCCCAGCATGACGAAGCCCAGGTGCGACACGGAGGAGTAGGCGACCAGCTTCTTCATGTCCGGCTGCACCATGCACACCAGCGCGCCGTAGAGGATGCCGATCACCGAAAGCAGCAGCAGCAAGGGCGCGGCCGCCTGGAATGCCGCGGGAAAGAGCGGCATGGCAAAGCGGATGAAGCCGTAGGTGCCCATCTTCAGCAGCACGCCCGCCAGGATCACCGAGCCGGCCGTGGGCGCCTCCACGTGCGCGTCGGGCAGCCAGGTGTGGAAGGGCCACATGGGCACCTTCACCGCGAAGGCCAGCGCGAAGGCGGCGAAGAGCCAGTACTGCGCGGGCAGCCCGATGGAGAGCCGGTACCAGTCCTCCACGTTGAAGCTGAACGCGCCGGTGGTGCGGTAGTTGTAGATGTAGACCGCCAGGATCGCCACCAGCATCAGGGCGGAGGCGCTCATGGTGTACACCACGAACTTGATGGCTGCGTAGAGCCGGCGCTCGCTGCCCCAGACCCCGATCAGGAAATACATGGGGAACAGCATCACTTCCCAGAACACGAAGAACAGGAACACGTCCAGCGACACGAACACGCCCGTCATGCCCACTTCCAGCAGCAGCAGGCTGATCATGAACTCGCGCGTGTGGTGCTCGATCTGGCGCCAGGTGCCTGCCACCGAGATCACGGTGAGCAGCGTGGTCAGCAGCACCAGGAACAGCGTGATGCCGTCCAGGCCCAGGTGATATTCCACGCCCCAGGCCGGAATCCACGGCACCTGCTCCACGAACTGGAAGGCGGTCGCGCCGGGGTCGAACGCCCAGTAGAGCGGCAGGGAGAGCACGAAGGTCGCCGCGCTCACCAGCAGGGTGATCCACTTGGCCAGCTCTTCCGCGCTGCGGTCGACGAACAGCAGCAGCAGCACGCCGGCCAGCGGAAAGAAGACGATCGCCGTCAGGATCGGAACGCCGAGAAGGGTCATTGGTGCTCGTCAGTGCGCTTCGCTTGGGTGCACAAGGTGCAGCCGGGGGTTCCGGTGGCCGGCCGCCGCTAGAACAGCAGCCACCAGAAGATCAGCACCGCGCCCAGGGCGATGCCGACCGCATAGTTCGCGATGATGCCGTTCTGCGTCAGGCGCAGGGCGCCGCCCAGGTTGCGGGCGCTGATGGCCACGCCGTTGACCAGCCCGTCGATCAGGCGCACGTCCACGATGCGCCACAGCACGGCATCGGACAGCCAGTGGATCGGGCGCACGACCAGCGCGTCGTAAATCTCGTCCACCCAGTACTTGTGCGCCAGCAGCTCGTAGACGGGCCGCACGCGGTCGCGCCAGGCCCGCGCGGCGGGCAGGTAGCGCGAGAACAGCGTATAGGCGGCCCACATACCGGCCAGCGCGCCCACGGTGGAAATCCCCATCAGCATCAGCTCGGTGCTCGCCGGGTGCTCCAGCGTCTCGATCGGCACGGCGGCGAAAAAGCCGTCGAAGTAGTGCTCCAGCAGGTTGGGCAGGTGCAGCGGCCCGCCCAGCACGTGCGGAATGCCCACCCAGCCGCCCACGATGGACAGCCCGGCCAGCGTCAGCAGCGGCACGGTGATGCTCCAGGGCGACTCGTGCACGTGGTGCTCCAGGTGCGGATCGACCCGGCTCCTGCCGAAGAACGTCAGCGCCACCGCGCGGAACATGTAGAACGCCGTCAGCACCGCCGTGCCCGTCCCCACCGCCCACAGCAGCGGGCTGCCCAGCGGCGAGGAGAAGGCCTGCCAGAGAATCTCGTCCTTGGAGAAGAAGCCGGCGAAGAGCAGCGGGAAGCCGCTGATGGCCAACGCGCCCACGACGAACGTGCCGCCGGTGATGGGCATCTTGCGCATCAGGCCGCCCATCTTCTGCATGTTCTGCTCGTGGTGCATCGCGTGGATCACCGAGCCGGAGCAGAGAAAGAGCAGCGCCTTGAAGAAGGCGTGCGTCATCACGTGGAAGATGCCCACCGCGAAGGCGCCCACGCCCATCGCCATGAACATGTAGCCGAGCTGGCTCACGGTGGAGTAGGCCAGCACGCGCTTGATGTCGTTCTGCGCCAGACCCAT
>JBGOUY010000052.1:0-18703 GCA_041477795.1 bacterium | reverse complement strand
GGCTTCATTATCACGGAACGGCTCGCAAACCCGCGCCCCTCCCTGCTTAGCGGGGAGGGGCAGCCCCGCAGGATGCGGGGCGGGGCGGGGTCCCAGCGAGGCGATAGCGACCGGCCGTGAAATTACCAAGAAACTTGTAGGATACAACACTGGCGGGACGGGGTGAGGCCCCCCGGCGAGGCCGTCCGCAGCGACGCAGCAGTGTGCGACGGATCGTGCTGCGCCAGGGCCATAAGCATTTCTGCGGAATCTGCGATTGCAGTCGCAGTTTCTTGCAGGACGTGCGGTTTTCCGCGGCGGCCCGCGCGCGCCTACTCCCACCCGAAGGTGGCGGGGGGCTTGTGGGTCACGTCGTGGAAGACCGCCGCGATGCCGGGCAGGGCCATCAGCTTGGGCAGCAGCGCATCCAGCAGGGGCCAGGGCAGGCGGGCGAAGCGCGCCGTCATCACGTCCTCGGAGACCACGGGGCGCAGCACCAGGCTGTCCCCGCGTCCGTCGGCGGAGAGCGGCAGCAGGATCACGAGGAGCTGGAAGATCTCGCGCAGCAGGCCGGCCTCCTCCAGCGCGCGGGTGACGAGGGCGTCCGCCTCGCGCAGCACGTGCAGGCGCTCCTGGGTGCAATAGGCGCGGCGCAGCCGCAGCGCGGGCAGCGATACCGGGGCCAGCAGCGTCACTACGCGGTTGATGGCGCGCACGCCATTGGTGATGGCGATGGAGGTTTCCTCCAGCGCGTCCCAGTCGCGCGGGCCCAGCAGCACTGCCGGGGGCATGTAGGTGCGCGTGTCGCCCTGCACCCCCACCGAGCGCACGGGCAGCACGGCGCCGCGATAGGCCGTGCCCGCCAGCTCGCGCGCCAGGGCGGCTTCGGTCTGCGCGCGCTCGGGGAAGGTCTCGTCCCCATGGGCGCAGAGCACGTTGATGGACAGGCCGGGGCCGGGGAAGGGGTGCCGCCAGACGATGGACGCGGGCAGGCCGAGCGCCTCGCCGAGCGTGCGCACCTCGTCCTTGTAGAGCTCCTTGAGCGGCTCCACGACGTGCCCGCTGGCCAGCAGCTCCTGGATGCGCTCCACGCGGTTGTGGTGGAACTTGATGACCTGGGCGTGCGCCGAGCCGCCCGACTCGATGATGTCCGGATAGAGCGTGCCCTGGCCCAGCAGCCACTGCTCGGGGTCCAGCGCCTGCGCGGCCAGCCAGCGTTCGCGCACGACGAGGAAGGTCTCGCCCACGGCCTGGCGCTTCTCCTGCGGATCGACCCGCCCCGCCAGGGCCGCCAGGAACTCCGCGGAGGCGTCCAGGAACTCCACGTTGGCCAGACCCAGCTCCCGGTAGCGCTGCAGGATGCCGCGCGCCTCGTCCTTGCGCAGGAAGGCGTTGTCGATGAGCAGGCCGCGCACGCGTTCGCTGCCCAGCGCCCGCGCGAGCAGGGTGAAGGCCACGGTGGAATCGACCCCGCCGCTGAGGAACATCAGCACGTTGCGGCGGCCCACCTGGCGGCGGCAGTCCTCGAGGGCCTCGGCGAGGAAGCTCTCCATGTTCCAGCCGCGCTCGGCGCCGGTGAGGGTGACGAAGTTGGCCAGCAGCACGCGGCCCTGGCGGGTATCGGTCACCTCGGGGTGGAACTGCACGCCGAAGATCGGCTTGCGCTCGTGGGCCATGGCGGCCACGGGGCAGAGCGCGGTGCGCGCCAGCACGCGGAAGCCGGGCGGCGCCTCGAGCACGGTATCGCCGTGGCTCATCCACACGTCCGTCTCGGCGTCCATGCCGGCCAGCAGGGGGCACTCGGCGCCCGGCTCCAGGCGCAGGCGCGTGCGGCCGAACTCGCCGTGATCGAGCAGGTTGACCTTGCCGCCCAGCAGGTGCGCCACGAGCTGGTGCCCGTAGCACAGGCCCAGGATCGGCACGGCCAGCTCGAGCAGCGCGGCATTGAAGGGCACGGCCTCCTCACCGAAGACCGACTGCGGCCCGCCGGAGAGGATGAGGCCCTTGGCGCCGGCCAGCTCCGCGGCGGCGACCCTGGGCGAGAACACGCGCGCGTAGGCGCCCAGGTGGCGCACGCGCTTGGCGATCAGGTGGGCGTATTGGCCCCCGAAGTCGAGGACGGCGATGTAGTCCCGGGAAGCCAGGGGCATGCGGGCGGCCGTGGCGGCAGGCGTGACGCGGCGCCCGCGGGCGGGGGCATCCCTGCCTCGGGTGCGGGCGCGCTTGGCCCATCTTAACCCGAAGCCGGCACGAAAACCCAGCCCCGCCGCCGTTGGCCAACGGGAGTGCGCGCGGCGGCGGCGCCCTCCTCCGCTCCCGCGCACGCGGGGCGGTGGGGCCCTACGAGTTCTGGCGCAGCACGCCCTGGGCGTAGATCTGGAATTCGAGCCTGTCGTCGATCATGGCGAGGGCATCCTGCGCGTCGCCGCCATTGTCCGAAACCATCACGAACCAGCGGTCGGCCTCGGTCTGCCGCAGGATGGCGAGCACGGACTCCCGCGATTCCTGCGGCTCCAGCAGGATCTGGCTGACGTGGAACGTGCCGCCCAGCACCTTGACGGTCAGGCTCGGCACGCTCTGCGGGCGCTTGCTGTGGGCATCGATGGACATGTCGTTATCGCTGCACGGGCGCCGGCGGGGGCATTGAGCGTTGTCGGGGCGAAGCCATCGTCACGCGAGGGGCCGCGCCGCGCCGCCGTCTGCAGGCGGCGCCGGCCGCTGCGGAGCCCCCGGCCGCCCCATCTACCAGGGTACCGCAGGCCATCCGGATCAACACTATTTTTTGACGACCTCTGCGGGAGTTGCTAGATTGCACGCGAGCGGCGGGCGGCGCTGACCCGCGGCGGTTCCGGCGCCGCGCCGGGTGGGCACCATCGCCCGGGCCGGCGCCCGCGGGCGGGAACATGGAGCGCTCCCCTCGGCGCGTGCGTCCGTCAACTCGGTCCACTCCCGCAGCACCTTCGCCCGGCGGGGCACGACCGCCCCCGGGCGGTTCGGACGAGCAGATGCGCGGGCTGCGCACCCCCCGGGAAACGGCCTCGCGGCCAGTACCCCGGCGATTGGCAACCACCGGGCTTCGGTGATAGAACCATCGCCTCTCGATCGATAGAACGAATAGATCTCGATACAGTTTCAACCCAACGCGCCTGGAGCTGGAAAACACGACCTCGACAAAGGGACACCCATGGCTGAAACGCTGAAGACCATCCGGAACCTGAAGCTGTTCAATCGGCTGAACAAGTGCATCAAGCAGGGAATCACCGACCTCCAGAACAAGGATCACGACTCGGCGACCAACTACTTCAACATGGCGGTGAAGACGGCCAAGGCACTGGAAGGGATCGCCGAAGCTCCATACCGGGAGCATTTCACCAATATCGCCAAGGGCCTCACCGAATACGCGAGCAGCAAGAACGAGGACACGCTGGTTTCCACCAACCCCGCCTCCGTGCACTCGCAGCTATGGGCGGTGCACAAGAAGATCTGCGATGCCTTCGGCATCCCGTATCTGGAGGACGTGGACGAGATGGAGGCGGCGATCAACAAGCTGGCCGAGGAAGGCAAGATTTCCTGACGCGGGCGCCCCGCACCGAGCGGGGCTCGCGCCTTTCCTTGGGGGGACATTCGCGACAGGGTGCGATCATGGCCAAGGCCGAAGACAAGCGGTTCATCTACTGGTTCTCTGAACTGGGCATTCAGGACGTCCCCGCGGTGGGTGGCAAGAACGCCTCGCTGGGCGAGATGTTCTCCAACCTCACCAGAAAGGGCGTCCGCGTCCCGGACGGGTATGCCATCTCGGCCTACGCGTACAACTACTACGTGGAGTCGAGCGGGGTGCGCAAGAAGATCGAGAAGCTGCTCAAGGGCCTCGATCCGCACAAGCTGGACGACCTCGCCAAGCGCGGCGAGGAGATCCGCACGCTGGTGCGCGGCACCCCCCTGCCCAAGGATCTTGAGGGCGAGATCGTGACGGCCTACGACGAGCTTTGCAAGCGCTACGGGGTGGAGGTGGACACGGCCGTGCGCTCCAGCGCCACGGCGGAAGACCTGCCGGATGCCTCCTTCGCCGGGCAGCAGGATACCTTCCTGAACATCCGCGGCCACGCCAACCTGCTGGTGGCCTGCCGCGCCTGCTTCGCCTCGCTCTTCACCGACCGCGCCATCGCCTACCGGGAGGAGAAGAAGTTCAGCCACTTCCAGGTGGCCCTCTCCATCGCCGTGCAGAAGATGGTGCGCAGCGACCTAGCCGCGGCCGGCGTGATGTTCTCCATCGATACGGAAAGCGGGTTCAAGGACGCCGCCTACGTCACCTCCGGCTATGGGCTGGGGGAGAACGTCGTGCAGGGCTCCATCAACCCGGACGAGTGGTACGTGCACAAGCCGGCCCTGCTCGCCGGCCACACGCCGATCATCTACGCCCACCTGGGGGAAAAGCAGCAGAAGATGATCTACACCGACCCGGGCAAGGGCAAGGGCACCAAGAACGTGCCCGTGCCGCCGGAGGAGCGCGAGCAGTTCAGCCTCAGCGAGAAGGAGGTGCTCGAGCTGGCGCGCTGGGCCGCCATCATCGAGGACCACTACTCGCAGGAGGCCGGCCACTACAAGCCGATGGACATGGAGTGGGCCAAGGACGGCCAGACCGGCGAGCTGTTCATCGTGCAGGCGCGGCCCGAAACGGTCGTCTCGCGCCGCGAGACGGGCATCATCAAGCGCACCGTGCTGGAGAAGACCGGCCCCGTGCTGGCCGAGGGCATGGCCGTGGGCGACCTGATCGGCGCGGGCAAGGCCGCCGTGATCCGCTCCGCCGAGCAGATCCAGAAGTTCAAGGCGGGCATGGTGCTGGTGACGGAGATGACGGACCCGGACTGGGTGCCGATCATGAAGATCGCCAGCGCCATCGTGACCGATTCGGGCGGGCGCACCTGCCACGCCGCCATCATCTCCCGCGAGCTGGGCATCCCCTGCGTGGTGGGCACTGGCAATGGCTCCAAGAGCGTCAAGCCGGACCAGGAGATCACGGTCTCCTGCGCGGGCGGGTCCAAGGGCATCGTCTACGCGGGCATCCTGCCCTACAAGGAGGAGACGATCCGCCTGGACCAGCTCCAGATGCCCAAGCTGCCGTTCTGGTACCACCAGAGCGACCCGGACCGGGCCTTCTCGGATGCGCGGTATCCGCACGGGGGCGTGGGCCTGCTGCGCGTGGACGAGCTGATGCGCGACGAGGTGAAGGTGCATCCCCGCGCGGCGCTGGCGTATCCGGCCGAGGGCAAGGACAAGATCGACGCGGTCAGCAAGGGCTATCCGGACAAGAAGGCCTACTTCGTGACGCGCCTGGCGCGAGGCGTCGCGCACATCTGCGCCGCCACGGCCCCGCGGCCGGTGCGGGCGCTGCTCTCGGACGCCACCTCGCGCGATCTGAGCCGCCTGGCGGGCGGGGCCGCCTATGCCTATGACGACGCCAACCCGCTGCTGGGCACGCGGGGCGCCGGGCGCTACACGGACCTCGACTATGAGGAGGCGTTCGACCTGGAGTTGCAGGCGCTGGCCACGGTGCGCGGGGAGATGGGGCAGAGCAACCTGTCCCTGATCCTGCCCGCCTGCCAGAGCGTCAAGGAGATCAAGGCCATCGCCGGCATCCTGAACGACCACGGCCTGGCGCGGGGCAAGGACGGCATGGAATGGCACCTGTTCTGCCGCACGCCCGCGCAGATGCTGGCGCTGGATCAGCTCGCGGGCGAGATCGACGGCTTCCTGTTCAGCGTGAGCGATCTGGCCCAGCTCGTGCTGGGCATCGATGCCTCCAACGTGCTGATGCGCTCGTACTACGACGAGAAGCACCCGGCCGTGCTCTCGCTGCTGGAAACCGGGCTGGACCTGGCCAAACGCATCGGCAAGCCGGCGGGCGTGACCAACATCGCCCCGGCGAACGTGGCCGCCTTCGCGGCCCTGCCGCTCATGCGGAAGGCCGGCTTCGTGGTGCTGCGGCCGGACGTCTTCCCGCAGGCGCGGGAAGCCTTCCTGGAAGCCGAGGGCAAGGGCGGGCGCTAGGCGCGGCCGGGAACGCCGAGGTTGCCGCTGCACAGGGGAAGCCCCAGGTGCGCAGAGCCTGGCGTGCCTGCGCGCGCTGTTCTATCCCTCAGGCTCACTCGCCTGCAGGTGGTCGCGCGCGGCGGCGACGAGCGCCAGGCCGCCCTGGGCCGCGATGCGCGCCCGCACGTCCTCCACCAGCGCGTCCGCATCGGCGGGCGTGCCTTGCGCCGCGGCCTCCACGACGCGGCTGCCATCGAGCGCCGCCACGCGGCAGCGCAGGTGCAGGCGGCCGCCCTCGATGCGCCCCAGCACGCCGATGGGCGCGAAGCACCCGCCGCTCAGGGCGACCAGCAGCGCCTTTTCCGCCCGCACGCAGACCTGCGTGTCCGGATGCTGGATGGCCCGCACCAGGGCCGCCGCGTCGGCGCGTTCCATGCGGTACTCGCAGCCCATCGCACCCTGCGCCGGGGCGGGCAGCAGCACCTCCGGCGCGATGAATTCGCAGATGTGATCGGCCAGGCCCAGCCGCAGCAGCCCGGCCGCGGCCAGGATCACGCCGTCGAAGCGCTTGGATTCGCGCTGCACGCGCGTGGGCACGTTGCCGCGCAGGGGCACGAAGCGGAAGTCCGGCCGGAAGGCCGCGAGCTGGCTCACCCGGCGCGGGCTGCTGGTGGCCAGCACGGCGCCCTGCGGCAGGCGCGCCAGCGGCAGCCCGTGCCGGGAGACCAGCACGTCGCGCGGGTCCTCGCGCGGGCACACCGATGCCGCCGTCAGGCCCGGCCGCAGCTCGGACTGCACGTCCTTGAACGAGCAGGTCGTGAAGTCCACCTCCCCGGCCAGCAGGGCCTCTTCCAGCCCGGTGTTGAAGATGCCGCGCTCGACGGCCTCGCCCATCTCGCGGATGGGCTTGTCGCGGAAGCGGTCGCCATGGGTGACGATGCGCACGGTCTTGAAGCGCGTCGCCGGCGCGTGCGCCTGCATGGCCGCGACGATCGCCTCGGTCTGGCGCAACGCCAGGGCGCTGCCGCGCGTCCCCACGCGCAGGGTGATGGCCTGGCTCATGCGCGGGCCGCCGCGGGCGGTGGCGGGGGAGAGCCACGGCGCCGCTGAACCCGCGCCGCGCCGCGCGGCATCCAACGGATGAAGCGGGCCCTCGGCAGGGCCCGCAGGGGCAGGGCGGACTGCGCGGTCACCGGCGTTCTCCTCGTGGGCGGCGCCCGGCGGGGCGCGCGGGCGTTGCAATTTGGCGGAAGCTGCGTCAACGTGTGGTCTTGAATGCTGGCCCGCCGATGCACCCGAACCCGATCCATGAGCGGCCTGAAGGCCCTCTCAGCGTATTTTCGCGCGCTGCGGCTGTCAATCGCATGAGCCATCTCATTTCCCGCACGGCCCGCCGCCGGATGCTCCCCGCGGCGCTGGCCGCCTTGCTGATCGCGCTGCCGCTCACCCCGGCGCGGGCGTACATCCCGAGCCTGGACGAGATCTACCAGCTCGTGGCCGCGCGCCAGCCCGCCCTCCAGCGCGCCGTGATCGAGACGCGCAGCACCGTGTTCGATCCCCTCGGCCGCTCCGGCAAGCCGGCGCCGGATGCCAACCCGGACGCCGAACCGCCGGCGCTGCCCGGGCGCTCCTTCCGCCAGAAGATCTACTGGATCCGCAACGCCTTCCTCGGCATCGAGACCTACTCGGAGGACGGCAAGCTGCTGCACTTCTATCTCGACGAGGGCTTCCGCCCCATCCAGCAGAGCCTGACCGAGGGGCGCGCATTCAGCGAGGTGGACGTGGTGCACCCCTATCTGCCCTTCGTGGCGATCGATCCCGCGCGCTGGCGCCAGGCGATCGGCTTCTGGGGGCTGCAACCGTCCACGGTGGACATCACGCGCGGCGCCAAGGGGGAGGTGCTGTACCGGCTGGTGGACGATGACACCAAGGCGCTCTGGCTCGATCTGGATCTGCTGCGGCCGGTGCTGCTGCGCACCCGCCTGAACGGGGGCCCGAACGGCGGGCGCACGCTCACCATCGAGTTCCGCGAGTTCATGTTCATCGGCAGCAAGGACAACGATGCGGAGAACTTCACCTTTCCGCGCACGGTGAACTTCCTGCTCGATGGACGGCTGTTCAAGCAGACGGTCGTGCTGAGCTTCGACGCGGACCCCTCCGTGCAGGGCTTCCCGATCAGCCGGCTGCGGGCGCTGGCGGCCAAGGTGCAGGCGCAGCAGCCCGTCTCGCTGGTTCCGCGGCCCGAGGGCAAGCCATGAGAGCCGCGCCGCTGCTCGCCGGCGTGCTGCTCGCCGGGGTGCTGGGCCTGCCGCCCGGCGCGGCCGGGGCCGGGCGCAGCGTGCTGCTGGACGAGGTGATGATCTCCGTCAACGACAAGTCCCTCACCCGCCACGAGGTGGAGCAGTACCGGCAGCTTCAGGAGCAGCAAGATCGCCAGCAATATCAGGGCGATGAGCTCAAGGAGAAGCTGGCCCGGCTGGACACCGACCTGACCCAGCAGCTCATCGACGACCTGCTGCTGGAGGCGTTCGCGACCCAGATGAAGATCGAGGTGAGCGACAAGGACATCGAGGAGCGGGTGGACAGCATCCTGCGCCGTCAGCCGAATCTGCAGGAGCAGTACTCGGACGAGCAGCTCAAGTCCTTCGTGCTCAAGGACCTGCTGCGGCGGCGCGTGCTGGCGCGCGAGGTGGATGCCCGCGTGCGCGTGAGCAATGCGGACCTCGCGGCGGCCTGCCGCAAGCAGTCGCTGGACAGCCGGGAGCTGGACGTGGGGCACATCCTGCTGCGCGAGGACGAGCCGGATGCACAGGCCAGGCTGGAAGCGTTGCGCAAGCAGCTCCTGGCCGGGGCGAACTTCGAGGAGCTGGCGCTCAAGTATTCGCAGGATCCCAGCGTGACCTCCAACAAGGGGCGCCTGGGCTTCATCAGCCGCGGGCAGTTCGTCAAGCCCTTCGAGGACGCCGCCTTTGCGCTGCCGCCCGGCGCCGTGAGCGAGCCGGTGAAGACGCGCTTCGGCCTGCACCTGATCACCGTGTTCGGCCAGCGCACCAAGGGCAAGGTCGACTGCGACAAGCTGGACGACGTGACGCGGCAATCGCTGGAGAACCAGCTCTTCGCCAAAAAGCGCGAGGACGAGCTGGCCCGCTTCATGGCCCGCATGCGCCGGCAGGCCGATATCCGGATCAACGCGCAATGAGCCGCCCCGTCCACGCGTCCTGGCGCCTGCAGGTGCTGGCGGGCAGCCTGCTGGCCGCGGCGCTGCTGGCGCACCCGGCCGCCGCGCCGGCGCAGAGCTACCTGAGCGAGCTGCCCGATCCGGCGGCGGCCCGGCCCGGCCCGGGCACGCCGGCGCCCGGCGCGGAGCTGCCCGCCGCGCCGATCGAGGAGCTGTTCCGGCGCGTCGCCAGTGGCGAGGGGCACGCGGTCTACCCGGCGCTCAAGGCGCGCTACGATGCGGAGCTGGCGCGGGTTGCCCGTGCGCCCGGGGTCGACGCCGCCGCCTTCCGCAAGACGTACCTGCTGAACCTGCTGCGCGCCGGCGAGGGGCTGGCCGCGCCCGACGAGCTGGAAAAGACCGCGCGCGCCTTCACCGAGTCCTATCCCGACGACGAGCAGTTCCCCCTCGCGTTCTTCTTCCTGAACGACGCGCTGTTCCGGCAGGGCAAGCCCCTGGAGGAGTCGTTCTTCTTCGACCCGCCCGCGCTGGCCAGCCTGCCGGGCTGGGTGCAGACGCGGTTCCTGCGCATGCAGGCGGAAAGCGCGGCGCGCCTGGGCAAGCCGGCCGCGGCGGCGGGCTACCTGCTCGCCGAGCGCAAAAGCGCCTCCAGCCTGCGCCAGACGACCCAGGTGGAAGTGGAGGACATGCTCGAGCGGCTGGATGCGCCGCAGGAGCTGCTGACCTTCCTGGAGCAGCACCGAGACGTGGACTGGCTGCCCGCGCGCGAGCCGTTCCTGCTGGCCAAGGTGCTGCTCAACGACGGCCAGCTCGATAAGGCCCTGCTGAAGGTGGACGAGATTCTCGCCCAGGGCCGGGCCAAGAGCGCGCCGGACCTCAAGTTCGTCAACGAGCTCAAGCAGGAGATCCGCAATCGCGTGGCGACGCGGCCGGACCGCATCGGGGTGCTGCTGCCGATCGGCAGCTCGGCCTCGGTGCTGCGCGAGCTGGCGCTGGAGACGCTGGACGGGCTGCGCATGGCCGTGCAGTTCCCGGACGTGCAGGGCCAGGCCGGCGCGCCCCTCAGCCGCCTGCTGGCCCAGGACCTGGTGAGCGGGATCGACAGCCGCAAGGGCGTGGACGATGCGCGCACGCCGCGCTTCGAGCTGGTCGTCCGCGACTCGGCCAACAGCCCCAAGCGCGCCGCGGAGCAGGTGGAGTCGCTGGTGCACGACGAGCACGTCGTCGCCATCATCGGCCCCATCGCCCGCGCCGAATCCGCCGCCGCGGCGGACAAGGCGGAGGAGCTGGGCATCCCGCTGGTCTCCCTCTCGCTCTCGCTGGACGTCCCGCCCGATGCCCGCTTCGTCTTCCGCCATAGCAAGAGCCAGGAAGAGGAGGTGCGCGACCTGGTGCGTTATGCCCTGGACTACCTGCACGTCCGGCGCTACGCGATCCTCTATCCGGACACGACCTACGGCCGCACCATGACCACCCTGTTCTGGCAGGAGGTGGAGGCGCGCGGCGGGCGCGTGGTGGCGGTGGCCTCCTTCGAGCCCTCCGTGCGCGTGACCCGGCAAAGCCGGGAGCGCCTGGGCTTCAAGGAGATCTTCGAGCATTTCACCGGCGTGGACCGCTACCAGACGCCGGAGGACAAGGCGCTGCAGGATGCGGTCGGCGACACCCATCCCGACCCGATCGTGGACTTCGACGCGCTGTTCATCCCCGTGGGGCCGGACGGCGTGCAGGACTTGCAGCTCATCGCGCCCTATCCGGTGACGGTGGATGCGGAGCACGTGCAACTGCTGGGCAGCCGCTTCTGGAACGATGCCTCCGTGCTGGTGGCGGGCGAGGGCAAGCTGGAGGGCGCGGTCTTCGTCGATGCCTTCGACCTGTCCAGCACCAACCCCAAGGTGGCGGCCTTCCAGACGCGCCACCGCGGCTTCTACGGCCACCACGCGCAGTACCGGCCGCCCACCTATTACACCGGCCTGGGCTTCGACACGGCCAACCTGCTGATGGCGCTGCTGCAGGATCCGCGCGCGCAGAGCCGGCTGGGATTGCGCAACGCCCTGGCGCACATGCAGCCGTTCTTCGGCGTGACGGGCTGGACGCGCTTCAAGGAAGCCGGCGCGGCGGAGAAGGAGTCCATGTTCTTCCGCATCAAGGGCAACGAGATCGTGCGCGTCGTTCCGTAAGCCCTTGCCCCGAGCCCCTGCCCTGAGCCCATGCGCGGGCCGCCCGCACGACGGCACGCCCCGCGCTCGTCGTGCGCCGCTCCTTTGAATTCGGGTTCGTGGGGGCGGTAGAGGCATAGCATGCTATGCCCCTACACCGGTTTGGGATCGATCAGCGCAGAGCCACCTGAACACTCTACCCGCATTTCAAGACGTGCCAGACCGCTAGGGCGCTCCCAGCGGCGGCGGGCGGCGCTGCGGCGGCTTGAGGAAGGCCACGGCCAAGGCGAAGCCCACGGGCAGGAAGGCCAGCAGCCCCACCGCCGCGCGATAGCTCCCCAGCAGATCGAAGGCCATCCCGAAGGGCAGCGCGCCCAGCGAGGCGCCGATGATGCTGACCGTGTAGGCGGGGCCCTGGATGACTCCCAGGTGGCGCCGCCCGAAGTAGCGTGGCCACACGTAGTTCGCGTTGGTCATCGTCGCGCCGGACGTGGCGCCCAGCAGCACCGCATAGATCACCGCGGTGAGCGTGTCGTGCACGATGTACATGACGCCCAGCGCGGCCCCGTTCACCGCGATGCCCGCCGCCACCACGAAGCGCGTCGGCGCCCGGTCCAGCAACTGGCCGAACAGCAGCATCGCCACCACCATGCTCAGCGCGGTGATGCTGAACATGTCCGCCGCCAGCCGCGCGGAAAGCCCCTGCTGGCGGAAGTAGGAGACGTGGTAGACGTACATGCCCGTGACGAGCGCCGACGGCACCGCCAGGGCCACGGCCAGCACCCAGAAGGTGCCCGTGCGCATGGCCTCGCGCGGGGTCCAGCTCTCGGCGTCCTCCGTGCGCAGCGCGGCCCGCGTCGCCCCGTGCCGCCCGGCGGCGGGCACAGCGGGGCGGTCGCCATCCGGGGCCAGGCCCAGCACGTCGGGCCGGTCCACCACCAGCGCCAGCGTCACGGGGATCAGGAGCAGCCACACCCAGGCCCCCAGCCAGAACCAGCTTTGGCGCCAGCCCACCGTGCCGATCAGGCGCTGCACCACGGGCGGATAGGCCGCCAGGCCCAGCGCAAAGCCCAGCGATGCCACGCTGAGCGCGAAGCCGCGCCGGCGCACGAACCACTGCGAGACCAGGTGGGTGGCGGCCAGGGACAGCGAGGCTGACCCAGGAAGCGCACCGCGGCGAACGCAAAGAATAGCGCCACGACATGGCCCACCAGCGGGAACAGCAGGCACACCGCCCCGAACCCGAAGACCAGGCCGGCCAGCATGCGCCGCGGGCCGTGGCGATCCACCAGGCGCCCCGTATACGAGAGCCCGAGCGCCGCCACGCCCGTGCCCAGGCCGTAAACCCCCGCGATCAGGGTGCCCGAGAGCCCCAGCTCCCGGGTGAGCGGGCCGAAGAAGAGACCCAGCGTGTACGACTGGCCAGGCCCCGTCGCCAGCATGGCCAGCAGGCCCACGCCCAGCATCGTCCAGCCGTAAAAGGCCACCTTCCCGTTGAACCACTGGGCGAAGCGCAGGCGGCGTTGCATGGGGGCGAACCAGCCAGCGGCGGCCGCGCGGACGTGCGCGCCGTGCGCTATCGGGGATTCGACGTGGCGTGCTATGGGAAGGAGGAACTGGGGCGCTAGGATTCGAACCTAGGAATGTCGGGATCAAAACCCGATGCCTTACCGCTTGGCGACGCCCCACTGCGCGCTGACGCAAAGAGTTCCAATCTAGAAACCGGGCCGGATGTTGTCAATAGCAAGGGCGCCATGAGGCTGGACACGCTGGCGGCGCTGCCGGGCGTGCTGCGCGCGCGGCTGTACGATCCCGCCTGCGAGCTCAGCCAGGTGCACTGCGATTCGCGGCGGGTGGATGCCCGCACGGGGTTCCTGGCGCTGAGCGGCCTGGAGACGGACGGTCACCGCTTCATCGCTGCGGCGCGCCGGGCCGGTGCACCCGTGCTGCTGGTCTCCGACGCGGCTGTCTACGAGGCGCTCGTCGCCGCGCCGGCGGGCGGGCTGGCCGGCGTGCTGCAGGTGGCGCCGGGCCGGGCCGTGCTGGCGGAGCTGGCCGCCGCGCTGCACGGGCACCCGCACCGCGCGCTGCGCCTGCTGGGCGTCACCGGCACCAGCGGCAAGACGACCGTGGTGCACCTGGTGGCGCAGCTGCTGGCCGCGCTGGGGCAGCCCTGCGCGCGGCTGGGTACGCAGGGCCTGCGCCTGGGCGAGGAGGTGCTGGCCAGCGCGCGCACCACGCCCGAGGCGCCGGACATTCACGCCTTCCTGCGGCACAGCCTGGAGCGCGGCGCGCGCACGGCGGCCATGGAGGTCACCAGCATCGGCATCGCCCTGGAGCGCAGCCACGGGCTGGCCTTTGCCGCGGCTGCGTTCACGAACCTGAGCCAGGATCACCTGGACTACCACGGCACCCTGGCGGCCTACCGCGATACCAAGTTCCGCCTGTTCCTGGAGTACGACACGCGCGCGGCGGTGGTGAACCTGGACGATGCGGCGGGCCGTCTGCTGGCCGAGCGGCTGCGGGCGGCGGGCCGCGCCGGGGCCCTGCTCGGATTCGCGCTGGAGCGCCCGGCGCCGCTCACGCTGGCCGGGCTGCGGGAGACGCCGCAGGGCTGGACGGGCCGCGTGCGCCAGGGCGGGGCGGAGGCGCCCTTCCGCTTCGGGCTGTTGGCGCGCTTCAACCTGGCCAATTTGCTGGCGGCGCTGGGGCTGCTGCTGGCCACAGGCGAGCGGCTGGAGGCGCTGGCCCCCGCCATCGCCGGCTGCACGGGCCCGGCCGGGCGCTTCGAGCGCGTGGCGCTGGGCGCCCCCTTCACCGTGATCGTGGACTATTCCCACAAGCCGGCGGCGCTGGAAGGGATGCTGGAGGCCGCCCGGCCGCTGGCGCAGGGGCGCCTGCATGTGCTCTTCGGCTGCGGCGGCGAGCGCGACCGCGCCAAGCGCCCGCAGATGGGCGCCATCGCGGAGCGGCTGGCCGACCGCGTCGTGCTCAGCAACGACAACCCCCGCCGGGAGAATCCCGAGGCGATCCTGGACGAGATTGCCGCGGGCATGCGCGGCACGACGCCCACCTGCCGCATCCCCGACCGGCGCGAGGCCATCGCCGCGCTGCTGGAGGGCGCCGCCGCGGGCGACGTGGTGGTGATCGCGGGCAAGGGGGACGAGGCCTACCAGGAAATCCAGGGGCGCACCGTGCCCTTCGACGATCGCGCCGTGGCCCTGGAGTGGGCCCGCCAGCGGGGCTACGCGTCGGGAGGCTGAGGCCCAGCCCCCGCCATCTGCGGCACGAACAGAAAACGCGCGCCGCCGGAGAGGATCGCTCCGGCGGCGCGCGAGTCCAGCGGTCAGCTGGATGGTTCAGGCCTAGCGCTTCATGTTCACCAGGTCGGCCATCATCTCGTCGCTGGCGGTGATGCCCTTCGCGTTGGCCTGGAACGCCCGCTGCGTTTCGATCATCTTCACGAATTCGGTGGAGAGATCGACGTTGGACTTCTCCAGGTTGCGGGCGCGGACACCGCCGAAGATGCCATCGTTGGGATGGCCGGTGATCGGCCGTCCGGAGTTGAGCCCCTCGCGGAACTCGTTCTCGCCGACCCGCACCATGCCGTTGTTGTTCACGAACTTGGTGGTGGTCATCCGGAACAGCGGCCGGATCGAACCGTTGTCGAACTGTCCGGTGATGATGCCCTCGTTGTTGATGTCGATGGACTCCAGCGTACCGGACTTGTGACCGTCGCCCTCGACGTTCGACACCTTCGATTCCGAGGCGAAGTTGGTGAGGCCTTCCAGGCCCGTGCGAGGATCGGCCGGGTCGAGCGGATTGGAGCCCTTGCCGAAGTTGAGGCCCACCACCTGCGGATTGGTGGTGAAGGGCAGCGTCACTTGCGGCACCGGCACGCCATTGGCCAGCGGCCGTTCCACCAGCACCGGCGGGCCGGGCGGGATGATCTGACCCTGCGGGCCCACCTGCGCCTGACCGGCCGGGACGAAGGTGCCGTTGCTGGCCGAGAGCAGCCGCCCGTTGGGCGTGAACTTCATGAAGCCCCCACCCACGGCGATCAGGTTCTCCGGCGGGGCCCCCACCTCCGAGCCCGGCACGACCACGTACCACTGCCACTGGTGCTGGCGGCCCGTGCCTGCGATGGGCTGGCCGGTGGCCGCGTTCACCTGCGGCGGCTGATCGGCCTCGCGGCGGAACACGACGTTGACGACGTGCTCAGCCCCGCGCTCGTCGAAGACCGTGACGGTCGACTGGAAGTTGAACATGTCCGACTTCACGTTCGTCGGGTCGAAGGGCACCTTGGGCGGATCGGCCTCCGAGTTCAGGTTGCCCTGGATCCGCACGCCCGAGTTGTTCGTGCCATCGCCCGTGGCCGCGGGCGGATCGTTCACGCCGATCACCTTGGCCTGCGTGGGGAAGCTCTGGGGTTCCCGCGTGATCGGGTTCATGGCGCGGGCCATCACGAACTTGCCGTTCTGCGCCACCAGGAAGCCGTCCTTGTTGAACGTGAAGTTCCCGGCGCGCGAGTAGGACGTCTGGCCGAACGGGTCGCGCAGGGTGAAGAAGCCTTCCCCCTCCAGCGCCACGTCCGTGACCTGGTTGGTCGTTTCCAGGGAGCCCTGCGAGAAGTCGCCCTGGGCGCTGGCGATCCTGACGCCCTTGCCGATCTTGTCCTGCGTGCCCCGCACGGCGGTGGCCAGCAGGTCCTGGAAGTTGACACGGTTGGACTTGTAGCCAGTGGTGTTGACGTTGGAAATGTTGCTTCCGACGACGCTCATTGCCTCGCCGAATGCATTCAGTCCACTGGCACCTGTGTTGAGTGCGAACATTGGTGATCCTCTTCGCGTCCGTGATGAGAGTGGCGGTCTAGCCGCCGCACCGCCGCGTCCAGTTGCGGCGGGCACCTCCTTGTTTGGTGTGCCGTCCGGCCCCGCTTATCCCCGCGGCGCCGGTGTCACCACGCATCCCATCACGTCCCTGTGAGCCCTGTCTGCGCGGTTGTGCTCCCGGCGTCTCCAACGCCGGGCCAGGCTGGGTCCCCGCCCCCGGGCGGCTGGCCGGCTACTGCCGGCGCCGCGTGGCCGGGGCTCCCGGGCGCAACTCCTGCCGCAACGCGGAAGGAAGCTGATCGCTGAAGAGCCGTTGGGAGCGGTTGGACATCTCGATCACGTCGCGGACGTCAATGTCCTCGCCGTTGACGGTCAGCTTGGGCCGGCCGTTCTCGAAGCGAACGCCGGACACCTTGCCCCGCACATACATGTCGACCGGAATGGACTCCTCGTCCTTGCTGCGCGCCGCCACCGTGTAGTGGTAGAAGCCGTCGGGCACCGCCTTGCCGTCCTTGTCCTGGCCGTCCCAGGCCACGGCATGGCTGCCGGGGCCTTGCGCGCCCAGATCCAGCTCGCGCATCGGCTGGCCCTGCGGGCTGACGACGGTGAGCTTGACCGACTCCGCATCGCGCGGGATGGAATACTGCAGCGCGGGTGCCTGCCCGCTGCTGACGGGCACGCCCCCGCCGCGGATCGTCACGTCCTTGTCCAGGAACGAGAAGGTGTTGGCCCGCAGCACGTCGGCCTGCGTCTCCCCCAGCTTGCCCACCGCCTCGTTCAGGTTGACGAGCTGTTCCAGGGAGCCCATGCCCGTGAGCTGATCCATCATGCCCTTGGAATCCATCGGGTTGAGCGGATCCTGATGGGTCACCTGCGCCATCAGCAGCTTCATGAACTCGTCCTTGCCCAGCTTGTTGGTCTGGGGGGCACGCGTCGAGAAGGACTTCTGCAGGGAGTTGTTCGCCGTCTGGACGGCATTCTGCACACTGGTTTCGCTCACGGTTTCACCTTGCCTGGGTCGGTTCCGCTACACGTAAATGCTCAAACCCGAGTGATTCATCACGCGCCCGGCCAGCGCCGGTGCGGTCGCCTGCTCCAGCCCCGCCACGCGGCCGATGGCCGCAGGCACCGGGCGCGCGGCCCGGGAATACAGGCTGGGCTGATCGTTGCCCTGCCGCACGTCCACGTTGAACTGGAACTCGCCGCCCGGATGATCGGCAGCCATGCGGTTGCGAAGTTCTTGCAAGTTCGATTCCAGCAGGTGCTTGGCGGCGAGGTTATCCACCGTCATCTGCACGTCGAACACGCCGTCCTTGTGCAGCACCTTCATGTGCAGGTTGCCCAGGTGCTCCGGACTGAGCCGGAAGGTCACCTCCTGCCGGTTGCTGCTGATCATCCAGCGCGCTTCGTTGGTCACGCGCTCCACCAGGCGCTGGGCCACCGCCTCGTCGCGGTGGGTCTCGCGCAGGGTCGTCAGGTTCACCGAGTTGGCGGGCAGCAGGGCGCCCGCGGCGGTCACCTGGGCCGTGGACGGCGGGGTGGAGACCTGGGCCGCGCTCGGCTCGAGCGTGTGGGCGCGCGCATCCCGCGCCAGCAGGCCCTGGAGCTGCAGTTGCTGACGCAGCGCAGCGGCGGCGCCCGGGTCGGCCCCTGGGGCCGCGCCGGCGGCGGCGCCGGTGCCAGCCAGGCGCGCAAGCACCTCGTTGCGGGTCTGGGCCGTCTGCAGCGCAATCTGTTCCTTGTACGAGAGGCCGTCGCCCTGCTTGGCCTTGGCGGCGTCACTGGGATGGAGCAACTCGCGCGGATTGGTGGGCGCATCGTCCACGGAGCGCGTGAGGTCGTCCTTGGCCGCGGCCTGCAGCGTGGCCATCCGCACGTCGTGCACGCCTTCGCCCAGGAGCTGGGCCTGCACAGCGCCGGGCAGCGCCGTGCCATTGGCCTCGGCCAGCGAGGCCTCGCCCTTGCCGTGCACTCCCATGCGGTAGGCGGCCGCGCCGATCTGTGCGGCGATGGGCGTGCTGTCGCCGGCGCCCTGGAACTTGCCATCGGTCGCGGTGGCCTGCAGCGGGGTGCCATCCGCGGCGAGCCCGGCGGCGGTCGCGGTCGCGGGTTGCAGCGCGCGGGCGGCCAGCGCGGAATTCTGTACGACCTCGCCGATCGTCAAGGCGGCGGCGGGGGTGGGCTGCAGATGGGGATTGCCGGCCTGCTGGGCCGCGGCCAGGAGTTCCGCTTGGCCCGTCGGGGCGCCGGTGGCACCCGCGGCAGCGGCAGTGGCGGTGGCAGCGGCAGTAGCGTCGGTAGCGTCGGATTTGGCCTTGCCCGTCTTGGCCTTGGCGGGAGCCTTTGCGCCCGTGCCGTCCTCGGCCTTGGCGCTGTCCTTGGCCGCGGGCTCGCGCGCCGCCTGGGTCGGGCCCTGCTCAGGGCCCGCGCCGGCGGTCTGCACGGCATCGTCGGAGGGCTGGCCGTACTCCGCGCGCGACTGGGGGTCGCTGGTCGCGCGGGGCTCCTCGCCGGTGCGCTGCCGCGGC
>JBGOUY010000295.1:0-5244 GCA_041477795.1 bacterium | reverse complement strand
GCGCTACCGGGACCTCGTGGAAGGTTCCATTGAAGCGATCATGGTGTTTCAGGAGCGGCGGCCGGTATTCGTGAATCCGGCTGCCGTGCGCATGTTCGGCTTCAACGCCGCGGAGGAGATGCTGGCGCTGAAGGATTTCGAAGCGTTTCAGGCCCCGGAGGAGAGGGAACGGCTGAGAGAACTGACCGCGGCCCGTCTGCGGGGAGAGCCGACCCCGGAGCGATACGAGCTGAAGATGCTGCACCGGAATGGCACGCCGGTCTGGGTGGAAGTGCTGGCCCGGCGCGTGGAATGGGAAGGCCGACTCGCTAACCAGGTCACCCTGATCGACGTCACCCAGCGCAAGACCGCGGAGGGTGCGGCCCGGCTGGCGGGGGAACGGCTCGAGGCAGCCATGGACGGCATGTGGTGCGGCTTTTGGCTGTTCGATCCCGACGAGCGGCTGGTGCTGTGGAACGAGCAGGTGCTCAGCATGTTTGAATCGATCCGCGACCAGTTCCACGCCGGCATGACATTCGAGGAGCTTATCCGCGCAGGCGTGGGCACCGTGGTCACGCCGACTGAGGATGTCGAGGCGTACGTTCAGCGGCGCCTCGATGAATTTCGTGACCCTCAGGGTCGCGGAATAGAGGTGCAGCTCAACGATGGCCACTGGCTGCTGCTGCGCGACCGCAGGATGGCCAACGGGGGCACCGTTTGTCTGCGCATCGACATCACAGCCCAGAAAAATGCACAGGGGGAGCTGCGCAGACAACAGTGGCTGCTGCAGTCCGCCTTCGACGAGCTCCCGCTGATGGTCTATGTGCTGGACGAATCGTTGCGCTTTCAGGTGGTCAACCGTCGCATGGCGCAAGCACAGGGCATGGCACCCGAGCAGGTGCTGGGTCTGCGGCACCATGACCTAGCGCTGATTCCAGAACCGTCCCGCACCTGGCTGCATGACCAAAGCGCGCTGGCCCTGCAGAGTGGCAAGCCCAGCCGGCACCTGGACGTGGTAATCGGCGAGCGCGGGGGCACTCCGCGCACGTTCGAGATCTGGTTCATGCCACTCACGTCCAGCCACGGGAACGAGCGGCTCGTGCTCGTGGTGGCCCACGAGATCACAGACCGCAAGCTGCTGGAGCGGCAGCTATCCACGTCCCAGCGCATGGAGTCGATCGGCCGGCTGGCCGGGGGGATCGCCCACGACTTCAACAATATGCTGGCGGTGATGTCCAGCTACGGGGAACTGGCGCTGGACCAATTGGTAGCGGACCATCCAGCGAGAAACGACATTCAGACCATCCTGGACGCCACCGGGAGGGCGGCGGCCTTGACCCGGCAACTGCTGGCTTTCAGTCGCCGGCAATTGCTCGAAATGAAGGTGCTCGACCTCAATCGGATCGTGTCGAACCTGGAGAAAATGCTGCAGCGGGTGATCGGGGAGGACATCAATCTGCGCACAAAGCTGGGAGCGCGCCTCGGCTCCATCCGCGCCGACGAGAGCCAGATCGAGCAGATCATCATGAACCTGACCGTCAACGCGCGCGATGCCATGCCGACAGGCGGGACGCTGACGATGGAAACCGCCCGAACGCACCTGGATGAGAACTACGTGAAGTCACACCTGGAGGTAATCCCGGGAGACTACGTGATGCTCGCCGTCACGGACACAGGAACGGGCATGGACGAGGAGACACAACGCCGCATCTTTGAGCCCTTCTTCACCACGAAGCCGGTCGGCAAGGGCACCGGACTCGGCTTGTCCACAGTCTACGGCATCGTCAAACAGATGGCGGGCCTGGTCTACGTGTACAGCGAGCTCGGCAAGGGTACGTGCTTCAAGGTCTACTTTCCGCTGGTCGAGTCAACCACCCGCCAAGAGGTGCTGGCGGCAGAAAAGCCTGATCATCCGCGCGGTAACGAGACGATCCTCCTGGTGGAGGACGACGAGCAAGTCCGCGAGGCAGCCCGCCGCATTCTCGCATCCGGAGGCTACCAGGTGCTTGCGGCGCGAAATGGCCGCCACGCGTTGGAGCTGGCCCAGGCGAATCAGGGACGCATCGATCTGCTGGTCTCGGACGTGATCATGCCGGGTATGAGTGGCAAGGAGGTCTCCGACGGTGTCAGGCAATTCGGTCTGTCCCGGGTGCTGTTCATGTCGGGATATACGGACGACTCCATCGTCAACCATGGAATTCTGGAAGGCAGCTATCCGTTCCTTCACAAACCCTTTTCCAAGGACGCAATGCTCAGCAAGGTGCGGGAGGTGCTGCACTCTCCGCCCGCGGTGCGACCCTGATGCGAGGCGGTGCCAGGCGTGTGACTGCGTGGGGGACGCAAGGGAGGCGGGGATGGCCACCGCCTCCAGAGGACCCAAGGCGAATTGCCCGCGGCTTGACCTTCCGCATCGCCACTTCCGCCTCGCGACTTGCGAACCCTTGTTGCAGCCAACGGGTGTCACACACTCCGTCACACAACGCCGTTTGATACCAGGGCATCTGGCAGACTGGCGTGGCCCAGTTCCCAAACAGGCCGGTGCGGCTGCGCGGCTGGCTGGCCGAGCTGCCCGAGCCGCCGCGCGCGCTGCGGGTGATCTCGACGCACTGGGAGCAGCCGCTGCCCACGCTGCAGACGGGCGCACAGTCCCCGCTGCTGTTCGGCTACGATGGCTTCCCGCCCCACACCGATGCGCTGCGCTGGCCCGCGCCGGGCGCGCCGAAGCTGGCGGCCCGCGCGCCCCGGAGCCATTGCGACCAGGCGGGGAGCGGCCCGGCGTTGGGCTGCATGGTTGTCGCCAAGAAGCCGTGCTAGGCTCGCGCGATGGAGCTGCCCACGACACCCGCACAGCCGGCAGGCCCAGTGCCGCCGCCCGCGATGCGCTGGACTTCTGGACTCCGGTTCATGTTGGCCTTGCTCCTCGTCGGCGTGTCTGCCGCCGCATTCGCGATCGTATTTCGTAGCACCCTGGGATGGGTCGTGGGCTTCGCAACCGGACAACCGGATGTTGTCGCCGCCATGCACCAGCTCGCCTGGTGGAAGCGACTGTTGCTGCCCGCCCTGGGCGGATTGCTCGCAGGCGGTCTGGGGCTGCTGGTCGCGCGCCGGCCCGGCGGACGGGGTGTGGGAGACGTGATGGAGGCGGTGGTGCTGAGCCAGACGCGGCTGTCCATGCGCGTCACACTGGTCAAGTCCCTGGCTTCCTGGTGCGCGATCGCCACAGGCGGATCGATCGGGCGGGAAGGCCCATTGATCCAGTTCGGCGGGGCCGCGGGCCAGTTCTTCCGCGAGCGGCTTGGGCTGTCTGCCGAGCGCGGACGCATCCTGATCGCCGCCGGGTCGGCGGCCGGCTTCGCGGCGGCGTATAACACGCCGTTTGCCGCCGTGCTGTTCGTGCTCGAGGTGGTCGTGGGCGTGGTGGTGCTGGACGTGATGGCGCCGGCCATGATCGCGGCGGTGATCGCTTCGGCCTTGACCCGGGCGGTGGTCGGTTCGGGGCCCATCTACGGCCAGCGCGTTTTCGCGCTTGGGTCTCCTGCCGAGCTGGTGGGTTTTGCCGTGCTGGGAGTGTTGGCGGCGCTGGGCGCTCATGGCTTCATGGGCCTGCTCAGACTCGGGGAGTCCTGGTTTCGGCGCCCTTGGCTGCCTCTGCCCTGGCGGCCGGCCCTGGGGGGCCTAATGACCGGAGCGATCGTCGTGGGGATGCCGGAGGTTGCAGGGAACGGCTACGAGCCCCTCAATGTGATGCTCGACGCCCGCTTCTCCGTGGCATTCGTGGCCTGGCTGTTGCTGGCCAAGTGTGTGGCCACGACCACTTCCGTGACCTCGGGCAGTCCGGGGGGCGTATTCACACCGACGC
This sequence comes from bacterium, assembly GCA_041477795.1. GTDB lineage: Bacteria > SAR324 > SAR324 > SAR324 > JACQKK01 > DATFMP01. The sequence goes on along the minus strand of JBGOUY010000295.1, from coordinate 1,406 downwards.
TCCTGCTCGGCGGCGGAATCGGCTTTCTGTTCGGAGCGGCGCTGCAGGCGTTATTTGGCCCCGGGATCGGCCCACCCGGCGGATATGCGCTGGTCGGCATGGCCGCCATGACGGCGGCCACGACACACGCGCCGTTGATGGCTGCCGTGATGGCCTTCGAATTGTCCGGTGACTACGCCATTGTGCTGCCGCTGGCCCTCGCGACGGCGCTGGCCACGGCGGTCTCGTACCAGTTGGGCAAGCAGTCCATCTATACGGCCGAGCTACAGAAGCGCGGGGTGGGCTGGGAGCTTACGCTCGAAGGCCGCCGCCTGGTCAAGTTAGACGACGAGCGCACGCGGGGGCGTTAGAGGTTGCCCGCGGCAAGGGACACCATGACACATTCCGGTCTCCGGTCGCACGGTTCCTTGGCTGACGCCGGGCGCTGCCGGTAGCGATCCTGCGGCCAGCCCTTGCCGCATTCAGCCTGTGGTGCGCACGCCGAAATATCCTCGCGGGTTTCCCATGCCGATCCAGCCGACGATCTACCTGCCGCACGGCGGGGGCCCCTGCTTCTTCATGGACTGGGACCCACCCGACGAGTGGCACGCGCTGGCGGCGTGGCTGCGCGGCTGGCCGGCCGAGCTGCCCGAGCCGCCGCGCGCCCTGCTGGTGATCTCGGCGCACTGGGAGGAGCCGCTGCCCACGCTGCAGACGGGCGCCCAGCCGCCGCTGCTGTTCGACTACGATGGCTTCCCGCCCCACACCTATGCGCTGCGCTGGCCCGCGCCGGGCGCGCCGGAGCTGGCGGCACGCGCTGCCGCGCTGCTCGCGGCCGCCGGCATCGCCACCGGCGTGGATGCGGAGCGCGGCTTCGACCACGGCGTGTTCGTGCCGCTGCTGCTGGGCTTCCCCCGCGCCGACGTGCCCACGCTGCAGCTCTCGCTGCAGGCCGGGTTGGATCCCACCGCGCACCTGGCGATCGGACAGGCGCTGGCGCCCCTGCGCGAGGAGGGCGTGCTGCTGATCGGCAGCGGCATGAGCTTCCACAACATGCGCGCCTTCCGCCATCCGGCCGCGCTGCCGCACTCGCGGCGCTTCGCTGACTGGCTGGTGGAAACGGTCGCTCTGCCCGCCCCGCAGCGCGAGGCACGCCTGGCGGGGTGGAGCCAGGCGCCCTCGGGCCGCGAGTGCCATCCGCGCGAGGAGCACCTGCTGCCGCTGCTGGTGGTGGCCGGTGCCGCCGGGAGCGACGCCGGCCGGCGCGTGTTCCAGGGCGAGGTGCTGGGTGTGGCCGTCTCGGCCATCCGCTTCGGCTAGTACTGCGACCCGCCTTGGTTTTCGGGTGCGAGGGGGCGCTGCCCCCTCGCGCTCCTCCGCAAGGGAGCAAGCCCCCTTGACCCCATTTGTAGCGGGTGCAGGGGCCG
>JBGOUY010000421.1:0-2755 GCA_041477795.1 bacterium | reverse complement strand
TGCCGGGGCGCAAGTCCTCTCCAGGCGATCGCCCTCCGCAGGGTGGCTCCGGCACTCTCCGGCAAGCTGGCCCAAGCTCATCTCGCTTCTCATCCGTTCCATTTGTCCATCCATCCCTGACTGCAAGGGTACAGGGGTGGCTCGCGGCAGCGAGCCGGAGTGAGGTGGCCCGCAGCCGAGCGAGGCGCTCACCTCTCCCCGCCCGTCCCCGCCGGGGGTGCCGCAGCGGCCTCCGCCGGGGGCGCGGGCACCGGAGGCTCGGCCGCCGCCTCGGCCGCTCCAGGCAGCATGCGCCCGCCCAGCAGGATCGGTCCGGCCAGCTCCATCAGGCGCACCAGCACGTGGAAGCGCCCCTCCAGGAAGTTGTAATGGGCGCGGATCGGCTCCCAGGACTCCTCCATCACCCAGTGCGACACGGCGAATTCGAAGAACAGCGAGAGGGACAGCCACAGCAGGCCCAGCTCGATGGTGCGCAGCCGCGTGAGGCGCTCCCGGTTGCGGCGCAGGAACAGCCACATCACGACCGCCATCGCCCCCACCTGGATCAGCGTGCCGAGGATGCGGCCCGCCATGTTGCCCAGCTCGGGCACGTACAGGCTGTCGCGCAGCAGGCCGTTCAGCACGGCCAGCACGAAGAAGGCGACCCAGACCCAGATGGCTTGGACAAACAGGACTCGCATGTCGACTCGCTGATGGCGATGGGGAGATGGGCCGGCGCCTACTGGCCTTGCGGCCCGCGATTGATGAGGGCCGCGGCGTAGCCGGCGCCGAAGCCGTTGTCGATGTTGGTGACGGTCACGCCGGGCGCGCAGGAGTTGAGCATGGTCAGCAGCGCGGCGACGCCCCCCAGCCCGGTGCCGTAGCCCACGGAGGTGGGCACGGCGATGATGGGCGCGCGGGCCAGCCCGCCCACCACCGAGGGCAGCGCGCCCTCCATGCCCGCCACCACCACCAGCACGCGTGCGGCGTCGATGCGGGCCTGGTGCGCCAGCAGGCGGTGCACGCCCGCCACCCCCACGTCCGCCACCAGCTCCACCTGGGCGCCCAGGATGCGCGCGGTCTCCAGGGCCTCCTCGGCCACGGGCAGGTCGGCCGTCCCGGCGCAGAGCACCAGCACGCCGCCCACCGGCGCGATGCCGGCCAGGCCATAGGAGAGCGTGCGCGCCGTGGGATTGTAATGGCCGCCGGGCAGCCCTGCCGCCAGTAGCTCTGCCGCCAGCCGCGGCGCCCGCTCCGGCGCCAGCCGCGTCACCAGCAGGCGCGGGTGCACGGCCAGATGCGCGCGGCACACCTCCAGCAGCTGCTCATCGGCCTTGCCCTGCGCGTACACCACCTCCGGGAAGCCCAGCCGCCGCGCCCGCTGGTGATCCAGCTTGGCGAAGCCCAGCTCCTGGTACGAGTCGCGCTCCACCTGCCGGATCGCCTCGTCGGGCGAAAGCTCGCCGGACTTGAGGCGCTGCAGCAGCGTGAGCAGCTCGTGGCGATCCATCTCTGCGGCCTTTGCGTCTGCGCGCCTAGGGGGGAAACCCGCCGCCGGGCTACTCGGCCAGCCTGGCCTTGAGCAGGTCGTTGACGACGCCCGGGTTGGCCTGGCCGCGCGTGGCCTGCATGACCTGGCCCACGAAGAAGCCGAACACCTTGGCGCGCCCGGAGCGGTACTGCGCCAACTGCTCGGGATTGGCGGCGATGACCTGGGCCACGATGCGCTCCAGCGCGGCGCTGTCGGAGACCTGTGCCAGGCCCTGCTCCGCCACGATGGCGGCGGGCTTCTTGCCGGTGGCGTAGAGGGTCTCGAAGACCGTCTTGCCCATCTTGCCGGAAAGCTCGCCGCGCTCGATCAGGCCGATCAGCGCGGCCAGGTCCGCCGCGGAGAACTTGAGATCGGCCGGGCCGAGCTTGTCCTCGTTCAGCCGGGCGGAAAGATCGCCCATGATCCAGTTGGCGGCCTTCTTGGGCGGAGCGCCGGCGGCCAGCACCGCCTCGAAGAACTCCGCCACGGCGCGGTCGGCCACCAGCACGGAGGCATCGTAGGCGGACAGGTCGTACTCGCGCTGGTAGCGCGCGCGCTTCTCGTCCGGCAGCTCGGGCAGGCCGGCGCGGATGGACTCCACCCAGGCGGCATCCAGGCGCACGACGGGCAGGTCCGGCTCCGGGAAGTAGCGGTAGTCGTGCGCCTCTTCCTTGGAGCGCATGGGATAGGTCGTCTTGCTGAGCGAATCGTACAGGCGCGTCTCCTGGACGATGCGCCGCCCCTCCAGCAGCTCCTCGCGCTGACGCCCAATCTCGTAGTCGATGGAGTCGCGCACGAAGCGGAAGGAGTTGATGTTCTTCGTCTCGGTGCGCGTGCCCAGCTTGCTGGCGCCTTTGCTGCGCAGCGAGACGTTGGAGTCCGCGCGCAGGTTGCCCTGCTCCATGTTGCCGTTGCTCACGCCCAGGTAGGTCACCAGGCTATGGATCGTCTCCATGTACACGCGCGCCTCCTCCGAGGAGGAGAGGTCCGGCTCGCTGACGATCTCCACCAGCGGCACGCCCGCCCGGTTCAGGTCCACGTAGGTCGCGTTGCGGTCCGCCCCTTCATGCACGAGCTTGCCCGCGTCTTCCGCCACGTGGATGCGCGTGATGCCGATGCGCTTGGGCTGGCCCTGCACCATGATCTCCACCCAGCCCCGCTCGCACAGTGGCCGGTCATACTGCGAAATCTGGTACGCCTTGGGCAGGTCCGGGTAGAAGTAGTTCTTGCGCGCGAACTGGCTGT
>JBGOUY010000156.1:0-9777 GCA_041477795.1 bacterium | reverse complement strand
GCTACGAATCGTCATGGCGAAATCCCTCCTCCCTGGTGGCATTTAGCCGCATGAACACAGGGATTCTAAAGGATTTCGCCATCCCTTACATGAAATATCCGGGCTAGGCGCCTACACCCTCGCGATCTGGCGCGAGGTCATGCCCTCCTTGTTCGGCCTGCTGGGCATGGAGAGCGGGGCCCTCTTCGCCGGCATCGCCATCGCGCCGGACATGCCGCTCATCGCCGAACGGGTGGGGGCCTTCGGTGTGCTGATCCTGGCCATCATTGTGGGGGTGTTCACCCGTGCCATCCACCCGCGCATCGGCAGCACGAACGTGGGACGCCCGCCTCCCGCAAGGAGGAACCGGCCCCATGAGCCCCAACTGGTCCTGGTCGTGCCGGCTGAGGCCGCGCTGCTCTGCGCGCTCCCGCGGGCGCCACCATCACGCTGGCGTCCTCCGTCGCGGTGCTGGCCCTAGTGGCGCAAGTGGAAGCCGGGCGCACGGGGGTGGGCTTGCCCGGCAGGATCGAAGCCGATGGGCTTGGCGCTGAGGCTCCTCCCCTGGAGGGCCCGAGGCGAGCGGCATGGCACAGGCTGCTCACAACGACAACTTGTGCGGCAACCAAAGCGAGATTTCCGGGATGTAAGTGACCAGCATCAGCACGATGAACATGACGATGTAGAATGGCCAGAGTCCCCGCACGACATCCTCCATCCGGACTTTGCCCACGGCGCATCCGACGAACAGGGTCGAGCCCACCGGAGGCGTGAGCAGGCCGATGCCCAGATTCAGCAGCATGATCACGCCAAAATGCACCGGATCCACGCCCAGGCTGGTCACCGCCGGCAGCAGGATCGGGGTGCAGATCAGGATCAGCGGGGCCATGTCCATCAGGCATCCCAATACCAGCAGCATGATGTTGATCAGCATCAGGATCACGTGCTTGTTGCTGGACAGGGTCAGGAAGAAAGCGGTGATCTTGGCCGGCAGCTGCATGAGCGCCATCACGTAGCCGAAGGACGAGGCGAAGGCGATCAGAGTCAGCACCATGGCCACCGTCCTCACGGTGCGGTGCACCAGTTGCGGCAGGTCCTTCCAGCGGAAGTCACGATAAATGAACATCGTGACGAAGAATGCCCACACGGTGGCCACGGCGCCCGCCTCCACGGCGGTGAAGATGCCACCGAGGATGCCCCCCACGATGATGATGATCGTGACAAGCCCCCACAGGGCCTCGATGGAGAGCCGGATCGCCTGTCGCAGCGGCACTGTCTCGCCCTTGGGGTGGCCATCCCGGTAGGCGATCACCAGGCACAACAGCGCCAGCGCGAAGCCCAGCAGCAGCCCGGGAAAGACCCCGGCCATGAACAAGCTCGTGATGGAGATCACGCCGCCGGTGGCGAGGGAGTAGATGACGGCATTGTGGCTGGGCGGCACCAGGATCGCCTGCACGGACGCGCTGATCGTCACGTTGGTGGCGAACACACGCGAATATCCGGCCTTCTCCATCTGGGGAATCATCACCGATCCGATGGCTGAGGTATCGGCCACGGAGGAGCCCGAGATGCCGCTCAGGAATGTGGTCGCGACGATATTCACGAGCGACAAACCGCCACGCATGAAGCCGACGAGCACGTTGGCGAACGCCACGAGCCGCCGTGCCATGCCGCCCTCTGCCATGATCGCCCCGGCGAGCACGAAGAACGGGATGGTCAGCATGGCGAACTTGCTCACGCCGTCCGAAATCTTGAGCATGACCGCTTCGAGCGGGATGTCCAGCCACAATGCCCCGGCAAGGGCTCCGATCCCGAGCGCATAGGCGATCGGCACGCCCAGCACGATGCCGGCGATCAGCGTGGACAACAGGATGGCGATATCCATGGGCGGTGCGGCGACGCAATCACTCCGTCGCGGGGGTCTCCGATGAGGATGGCTCCGGCTCCACCGGCGCCCCGATGAGAAGGCGTTCCACGACAAACACGAGCAGGATCGCGCCGCCCATCGGGATCGGCAGGTAGGTGACCCCGACAGAGAGGAACGGGAACTCGGCGATGACCTGGTGCCACGTGGTGTCCACCAATCGGGTGCCCCAGACCACCATGAATAAGGCGAGCATCCCCACCAGCATCTCGTTGAACACCTCGAATGAGCGCTGCCAAATCGGCGGGAACCGGTTCGTGAACAACGAGATTCGCATGTGCAAGCCCGCCCGATAGCAGGCGGCAGCCCCGAAGAACGTGAGGACGATCGTCAGCAGGATGGCCATCGGCTCGGGCCAGGAGGCGGCCCGGTTGACGATATACCTCGTGTAGACCCCCCACGGGATCACCGCGGAGATCAGCACCAGGGAAACGCCCGCAACGATCACGCAGAGCAGATACAGCGCGTCCATGGCTCTGCGAAAGGTGGCGCTCATCGCGTCTGCTCCCGCGCGTGCAATCCGAGGTCTCCGGGGAGAATTCGGCCCGTCCGTGGGCGTAGCCGGCTCATCCGGTGCACCAGCGGCGCGGGCCGAATGTGGATCCTCACTTCACCGCCTGAATCTGGCTGATGAGGGAGGCGTACTTGGCGCCGTACTTGTCCCAGACCGGCTTCACGGCCGCCTGGAAGGGCGTCTTGTCCGGCACCTGGATGATCGTGATGCCGGCCGCCTTCATGCGGGCGAAGGCATCGGCTTCTTTTTCCATCCAGAGCCGGCGCTCTTCCAACTGCGCTCCTCGAGCGAGCTTCTTGATCAGGGCCTGATCGTCGCTGGAGAGGGTCTCCCAGGTGCGACGGGAGAAAACGAGCACTTCTGGCACGATCAGGTGCTCGGTGAGCGTGTAGTACTTTGCAACCTGGTAATGGTTATCGAAGACGAAGCTGGGCGGATTGTTTTCCGCTCCATCCACCACCCCGGTCTGGAGGGCACTGAAGACCTGATCGTAGCCCATGGCCACGCCGTTGCCGCCCAGCGCGTTCATCATGTCCACGAACATGGGGTTCCCCATCACCCGCATCTTGAGCCCTTTGAGATCCTGAATGGTCTCGATGGGCCGTTTCGTGTCATACATGCTGCGGGCACCGGCATCCATCCAGGCCAGCCCGATCAGGTGCGTCTGAGGATTGTTGGTGATGCGATCGAGCAGCATGTCGCCGATTGGCCCGTCAATGACCTTCTCCATGTGCTCGGTATTGCGGAACAGGAACGGCAGGTTGAAGACGTTCAAGTCATCCACCACCGGCCCCAGGGCACCCACGCTCACGCGCGCCAATTGGATCGCACCTACTTGTGCCTGCTCAATGGACTCCTTCTCCCCGCCGAGCTGCATGGAGGGATAGACCTGGATACTCAGGCGGCCTTGAGTGGCCTCCTCCAGCTTCTTGCCCATGTCCTGCACTGCCACGACCGTGGGATAGCCCAACGGGTGGACATCCGAATCCTTCAGTACCATGGGCCCTGCTGCGGTGGCCGTGCCCGAGGCGAAAATCCACAGAAGACCTACGAGCGCCCCGGCGGTCATGCCGGCGATGAGTCCGGAAACACCACGCTTTGCGATCATAGTGCGTTCCTCCACATTGGGATGGTCCGCTGCCGCGGTTCAGGTCAGGCTGCTCGACCGATTCACCCGACCCGCGCCAGCTCGACGGAGCGCCGCCACGTATTGCTTCCGCAACCGCCATCCCGCGCCGTTGCGAGCGTCATGCGCGCCGTCTCCGATGTGCCCCTGCCCCCGGGGCGCATTTGTCAGCTTGTACGACAACTTGTGCAAGCGGTCAAGCCGCCGCCGAAGCGGCAGTGCGCCGGCATCCAGGCACCACCTGCGTCCAGCGTGCGCCCATCGGTTCGGGAGCGGTACCGGTCGCTCGCGGCCGGTGCGGGACTGCCCGCCGAGGCACCCAACCTGCTGCCAGGGTCGGCGCGGGCCTGCCGGGACATCCTCTTCCCCCAATCATGCGGGCCACGGAGGCCGTTCGGCCAGCGGCGCGTCCTGCGGCGCGTTGCGATTGAGGGCCAGCCCGCGCTCCAGGTGGTGGCGCATGGCCCGGCGCGCCGCGGTCGGATTCCCCTCGACGATGGCCTTGTAGATCGCCTCGTGCTCGGCCTGCACCTCCGCCAGGTAGGCCTGGGTCTGGCGCTGAGGTCGCATGCGCAGCAGCGGCCGCGGGATGATGAACGGACCCAAAAAGCGCAGGAAGCGGCTGATCAGCGGGTTGCCGGTGGCGTCGGCAATGCAGCAGTGAAAGTCGAAGTCTTCCTCGACAGCCGGCTGTCCCCGGGCGATCTCGTCCGCGATGCGCTTCAGGCAGCGCCGGAGCTCCTGCAGAGCAGTCTTGCCGGCATTGCGCGCGGCCAGTGCCGCGGCCTCCAGCTCTATACACAGGCGCAGTTCCATGACCTGCACCAGGTCCGCGTTGGTCGTAAGGCGGTCCGGGTTGATGCGGAAGGTACGGTGGCGGGCATCCTGGGCCACGAACACGCCGGAGCCCTGCCGGCTGGTCACCAGGCCGTCCGCCTTCAGCGCCGCAATGGCCTCGCGCACCACGGTGCGGCTCACGCCGAACGCGTCCTTCATCTGGTGTTCGGTGGGCAACCGGTCTCCCGCCTGCAGCCGCCCGGCCTGAATCTCGCCCGTCAGCTGGGCGGCCAGTGCACCGGCCAGCGATGGCACCGGCCGCAATTGGCGCGGCCCGTACCCGTCTGAATCGCTGCGGGATGCACGGGCATTGCGGGCAGCGGCTGTGCGGGACCTGGGCATTGCCATCTGAACCCTCGGAATGGCGTCACTTATCATGTTGCCGGACAACTTTTCAACTGGCCCGAAAATGCCTGCTGCCTCATCCCAACTTCCTGTCCCGGCGGACGTGTGGAGGTGCCGCTGATTCCGAATCCGGCCGGCAGAGAAACTCCCGCGCCAAATCAATCCGGCTGGCCTGCCGATGCGGTTGGATCGGAAGACCTCGGCAGAGCGCCGATTTCCGACCGAGCGGTGGGGGCGAATCGGCCCCAGCTTGCGCACCACATGCGCGACCGGCCACTCATGCTCAGCCCGATGCAGCGCAATCGCGAGCAGCGGCTCCGTGAGTTTTCGCTGTTTCACTGTGGAATCTTCCGTCCTTGCTGGACTCAAACGGGAGGATTCTTGCCACAATGAAGGGTTGAATTCACAGGGCCCGGAGCACCGAGCCGCCCAGAGAGGCGGAACCGGATGCGCCAAACACGCCTGCTACGGACAAGCTGCTTTCGGCCGGCCGCAAGTCACCACCCGCCGGAGTTGACCCGGACGGTGTGGCACCCGTGCGATGAATGTGAAGAAGGCGGCTCTGAGGGAACGTGAGCTTGTATATGTGGGAGGTTCGGTATGCAGGGCTCCGGTCTTGCTCCTTCCTGGTCCGGCGGTGAGTTGAAGATCGCCTCCAGTTCTGCCCTGCTGGTTCCAAGCCTCAGCGCATCGTCCAGGTCGCGCGGTTTGCGGAGATAGATAAATTTGTTGTCATCCAGCTGCAATTGGCAAAGTTCCTCAATGCGCGCCCCGGTGAATAGCCCAAGCAGGGGAAGCCAGAATTGGTGCCTTATCCAGCTCACCCACCGGCAGGTCGCCCAGCATTTCAACGAAGGTGCCGAGCATTGCCTTGAGCTCCAGACGGGTCTTCTCGCGCCAACGCTTGCCGGCGAGCATTTCCCGCTCGTACTCCTCAATGAGATTGGTGATGCGGATGGAGACTTCGGTTGGTGGTGCATCGGCGGCTGCGCGTGCAGACGCCCCCACTTCCGGCAGGTCATCGTATTGGCCCCTCGACCTTTGCTGTTCGACCTGGATGCGCTTGATGGAAGCCTTCATCAGCTCCCGGCAGAGCTTCCGAAACGCATGGCTATCCCGGTCAAACAAGAGGCCCCGTTCACGGAGGAGCCGTTCTGCATGACGCTCAGTCGCGTGGTAGTCACCTCGACCTAGAGCCGCACAATCGTCGGCCTCGGCCTTGTCGAGGTCGGCGAGGGCCTCCTGGACGCCTGCCGTGGACTGCACCGGCGCATCAATGCGCCACTCTTCGAGCGTGTCCACGGATTCGCGCAGCCACTGCCGCACGAGGGCGTTGATGCCGGATCCTGCAGGCTGTGTCATGACGCCGCTTCTGATTCTGCTGAACATCGCCCGGCACCGGAACGCCAAACAGGACGCCCGATGTCGGGCCACCCCCAGGTGCCGCGTCTCTAACGGATAGCGGAACTGGCACTTCTTTACAAAAGCCTGCACGTCGCGCGGCACGTTCAGGCAGAAGTGGAACCCCGAGGGCCGAGGGTAGATGCAGGCCGGAGGCTTGGACATGACTCGGCACCCATGCACAGGGTTTATGCACAGGCGCCGAACCTGTCGGCCTAAGCGATTGATATTGCAGAGAATGATGGAGGCGGCGGGAATCGAACCCGCGTCCTATCGGGAGACTTCAGGGGGTTCTACAAGCTTAGCGGCTCTTCTGCGTTTCGCGGCGGGGTGTCGGCTGCCGCCGCCTCACCCGTCGCTATCCCGTTGGAATTCACCGCACCGGTCCGGGCGTCCGGGGCGGCTGAGCGCGATGGATGCTGCGGTGATGCCCGTATCGTGCGTCGGGGCGCCGCATCCGGCTATAGTGCGCTAGCTGCGGTTAGGCGGCCAGGGCAACCGGAGAATAGTTGCTGTGGTTGGCAGCTACTATGGCGATCGATTTTTTACGTGGCCCTTCGATCAACCACGGCTTGCTTTCCCTGATATCCACACCCGTAGTCGAATCCAGTTCGCCCCCGTGTTTCGTGCGGCGGGAAGGACTCATGCAAGATGCCGCTGGGTGTCTCGGTCGGCATCCCGTTCCTTGATCTTCTCCCGTTTGTCGTACTTCTTGCGGCCCTTGGCCAGTGCGATTTCCACCTTCACCCAGCCATTCTTAAGATAGACCCGCGTGGGAATGAGCGTCAAACCTTTCTCCCGCACCCGCTGGGCCAAGCGGCGGATCTCCCCCCGGTTCAGCAGCAGCTTGCGCGTGCGCAACGGCTCGTGGTTGCGGTGCGTGCCGTGCGTGTAGGCGCTGATATGGGCGTCCTTCAGGTACACGCCCCCATCGCGCTCGATCACGCAGTAGCTGTCGCCCAGATTGAGCTTGCCGGCGCGCAGGCTCTTCACCTCCGTGCCTTCCAGCACGATGCCGGCCTCGAAGCGATCCAGCAGATCGTAATCGAAGCGGGCCCGCCGGTTGTCGGCGATCAGTTTGGTGGCTACGTTCGCCATTGCTCGCAAGCTCGGCGGACGTCCCGCCCCTGCGCTTCGGGTAATGCACGATGCTGCGCGGCGCGCGCCCCCCGCGCAGTCCCCTCATGCGGTTGGAAGTTCCCCTCGTTTCAGTATAGCACGGGCTGTCGCCGGAGGGCAGCGGCAGGGAGCGCTCCATGCCCCGCCGTTCCAGGCCGCGCTCAGGCGCTTTGTGCAGTGCAGCGCCGCGCCGCTCAGCGCCCGGTCGCAGCCGCATCCAGATCGATCTCGCCGTCGGCGATGCGCCGCAAGGTGTCCGGGTAGAGCCGGTGCTCGGTCTGCAGCACGCGCGCCTGCAGCGCCTCGGGGGTGTCGCCAGCCTGCACCGGGACGGTGGCCTGCGCCAGGATGGCGCCGTGGTCGTACACACCGTCCACCAGGTGCACCGTGACCCCCGTCACCGGCTCGCCCGCCGCCAGCACCGCCTGGTGGACCCGCAGGCCGAACATGCCCGGCCCGCCGAAGCGCGGCAACAGCGCCGGGTGGATGTTCACGATGCGGTTGCGGTAGCTGGCCAGCACGCGCCGCCCCACCTTGCGCATGTAACCCGCGCAGACCACCAGCTCCACGCCGTGGCCGCGCAAGGCCTCCAGCATGGCCTGATCCAGCGCATCGGGATCGGCGTGGGTGTCGCTGCTCAGGTGCAGGCCGGGCACCCCGGCGGCCCGGGCGCGCTCCAGCGCCTTGGCGCCGGAGTTGTTGCAGATCACCAGCCGCGCTTGGGCGGGGAGCGCACCGGCGGCGATGGTGTCCAGGATGGCCTGCAGGTTGCTGCCGCCGTGGGAGGCGAGGAATCCGAGCTGGAGCGGCACGGCCAGGGCGGGCATGGGGCACCGACGGGAATGGCCGGACGGCGGCCGGACGACGCGGCGGGCCGCGGCTCAATCCCCGCCGGCGGCGGCCACCTGCTTCTTGTCCGCGGCCTTGGAGGACTCCTTGGTCTTCGGCTGGCTCTGCGCGGCCGTGACCGGCTTGACTATGAAGAGCAGATCCCCCTGGTTCACCGTCTGGCCGCTCTCCGCAAGCACCCGCGTGATGGTGAACTGCGCGTCCTTGGCGAACAATTCCTTGCCGTTGCCGGAGTTGAAGTCGGCCAGCTTGAGGTTCTCGAACACCTTCATCGCCTCCAGCAGGCACAGCGGCTGATCCACATTGAAAACGTCGCCGATCTCGACGAAGGGCGGGTCATCCGGCGTCGGCGAAGGGTAGAACACCCCCGTGCGCGGCGACAGCACACGCAACTCGTCGGAGTTCTCGATGCGGATCGCATCCAGGTCGATCGCCTCGCGCACCGAGCGGTTGCGGGCCTCGCTGCGGGCCAGCACCTTCTTCATCTCCGCGCGCTTGAAGAAGTTGGGGATGAAACCGGTGTCGTAGTCCCCGTCCTTGAACACCGGATCGTCCAGGATCGCTTCCATCAGCGCCAGATTCGTATAGACGCCCTCGATCTCCACGGTGTCGATGTAGTCCCGCAGCTGCTTGATCACCGCGTTGCGGCTGCGGCCGTAGGCGATGATCTGCACCATCAGGCTGTCGTAGTACGGCGGAATGTCGTCCCCCTCCTCCACGGCGGAGATGATGCGGATGTTGGCCGCCTCGGGCAGCCGCAGCCGCGTCACCTTGCCCGGCGAGGGCACGAAGGCGTAGCGGCCCTCGCCGCCGGCCACCATGCGCTCGGCATTGACCCGCACCTCCATCGCGTATCCCTTGGGCGTCACCTTGAGGTCCGCGATGGACTCGCCCGCAGCGGTGCGGATCTGCTCCTGCACGATGTCCACGCCCGTCGTCAGCTCGGTGACCGGGTGCTCCACCTGCAGGCGGGTGTTCATTTCCATGAAGTAGACCTGCCCCGCCCGGCGGTCGAAGATGAACTCGATCGTGCCCGCCCCGACGTAGTCGATCTCGCTTGCGATGGCCTCGCCGTAGCCCAGGATCGCGTCCTGCAGTTCCTTGGGGAACTTGTAGGAGCCCGATTCCTCGATGAGCTTCTGGTTGTCGCGCTGCACGGTGCAGTCGCGCATGCCCAGCACGTGGGTGTTGCCCAGGCTGTCGCGCAGGATCTGCACCTCCACGTGGCGCATGGACTCGACGAATTTTTCCAGGTAGACGTCGCCATTGCCGAAGGCGCTGCGGGCCTCCTGGCTGGTGCGCAGGAATTCGTCGCGGAAGTGCACGCTGTCCCGCACCACGCGCATGCCTTTGCCCCCGCCGCCGAAGGCCGCCTTGATGAGGACGGGGTAGCCGATCTCGTTGGCGATCGCCTGGCCCTCGGCCGCGTTGGCGATGACGCCCTGGCTGCCCGGCACCACGCTCACCTTGAGCTTGCGGGCGGTGGCGATGGCGTTGGACTTGTTGCCCATCAGCTCCATGCTGCGCGCGCGCGGACCGATGAAGTTGAACCCGTGCCGGCGACAGAGGAGCGCGAAGTTGGGATTCTCCGAAAGGAAGCCGATGCCGGGGTGGATGGCGTCCACCTCCTCCTGCTCGGCGATGCGGATGACGCTCATGCCGTTCAGGTAGCTGTCCGCCGGG
>JBGOUY010000126.1:0-11599 GCA_041477795.1 bacterium | reverse complement strand
GTCGCATTCGCGCTGGTGCTGGCCGCGCTGCTGGGCGCCTGCACCGCCGCGGAAGTGAAGCCCGGCGAGGCGCTGCAGCCCGGCCATGATCAGGGCCTGGTCGTCCTCTCCGTGACCCGCACCGGCTGGCGCGACTACGACCTGCTGTTGAACCTGCAGGGCCCCGGCCAGTGGCTTGGCCGGCCCATCGCGCTCACCGCCTACGAACCGCTGCATGACTGGAAGGGCGACGAGACGTGGAAGTCGACCCGCCCCGAAGCCCCGGAAGGCCGGCTGGTCGTGCTGCGGGTGACGCCGGGCACCTACCGCATCACGCGCTGGAACGGCAGTTCGACGCGGGACGGCTTCTATGGTGACGGCTACCTGATCTACAGCGCGGGCGACCTGGAGTTGTCCTTCAGCGTCGAGCCGGGCAGTGTGGTCTACGCGGGCAATATCAACATCGCTCTGCCCGTGCGGCCGAATTTCAACGGCAACCTCTCGACCAACAGCTACACGATCGAAACGAAGGAGCAGCGCGAGCGCGACCTGGGGCTGCTGCGCACGCGCTTCCCCGGCGCGGATACCGGGGCGCTGCGCAGCGTGGCGGTGAGCTTCCCGCAGGCCGGCCAGCCGCTGCGCTACTACCTGCTGAATCTGCACGAGGGCGGCGGGGGGCCCCCGGAACCCTGATCGGCGCGTCCGTTCCGCCTGATATCCACCGGGCGCCCGCCGCGGCGCCGAGCGGGCGCCTCCGCCCGCTGGCCGGAGCCAACCAGGAGCCTATGCATGGCAGCAGCGGAGCCATTTGACCTGATCGTGATCGGCGCCGGGCCGGGCGGCTACGTCGCCGCCATCCGCGCCGCGCAGCTCGGCATGAAGGTGGCCTGCGTGGAAAAGCGCGCCAGCCCGGGCGGCACCTGCCTCAACGTGGGCTGCATCCCCAGCAAGGCCCTGCTGGAATCCAGCGAGCGGTATCACCAGGCCAAGGAAGGTCTGGCCGTGCACGGCGTGCAGGTGGGCAGCGTCAAGCTCGACCTCAAAATCCTGCTGGCCCGCAAGGACAAGATCGTGGGCGAGCTGACGCGGGGCGTGGCGGGGCTGCTCAAGAAGAACAAGATCACCGCGGTGCAGGGCACGGCCCGCATCGTCTCCCCCACCGAGGTGGACGTGACCGGCGAGGGGGCCAAGCCCCAGCGCCTGTCGGCCCGGCGCATCCTCATCGCCACCGGCAGCGACGCCGTGGCGATGCCGGGCGTGGCCTTCGACGGCAAGCACGTCATCAGCTCCACCGAGGCCCTGGCGTTGCCCAAGGTGCCCAAGCACCTGATCGTCATCGGCGGCGGCGTGATCGGGCTGGAGCTGGGCTCGGTCTGGCTGCGCCTGGGGGCGGAGGTGACCGTGGTGGAGATGCTGCCCAAGCTGCTGGGCCCGCTCGACCAGCAGATCACGGCCCTGGCCCAGCGCATCCTGACGCGGCAGGGCTTCACGTTCCACCTGAACACGCGGGTCACCGGCGTGGAGCGCAACGGCGGTCAGGTGAGCGTCGCGGCGCAGACGCAGGCCGGCGAGACGCTGTCCCTCAAGGGCGACGTGCTGCTGGTCGCCATCGGGCGGCGGCCCTACGCGGACGGCCTGGGCGCCAGGGAGGTGGGCGTGACGCTGGACGATCGCGGCCGCATCGTCGTCAACGAGGACTTCCGCACCCGCGTGCCGTCCATCTACGCCATCGGCGACGTGATCGCCGGCCCCATGCTGGCCCACAAGGCGATGGACGAGGGCGTGGCCTGCGTGGAGCGCATGGCGGGGCGCCGCAGCCACGTCGTCTACGAGGCCATTCCCTGGATCGTCTACACCTGGCCCGAGATCGCCTGGGTCGGCTACGGCGAGGAGGAGCTCAAGCAGCAGGGCCGCGAGTTCCGCGTGGGCACGCACCCCTTCCTGGCCACGCCACGCGCCAAGACCCTGGGCGAGACGGACGGGCTGGTCAAGGTGATTGCCGACGCGCAGACCGACCGCCTGCTGGGCCTGCTCATCATCGGCCCGCACGCCTCGGAGATGATCGCCGAAGGCGCCGTGGCCATGGAGTTCGGCGCCAGCGCGGAGGACCTGGCCCTCTCCTGCCACGCGCATCCGACCCTGGCCGAGGCCATCAAGGAGGCGGCGCTGGCGGTCGACAAGCGCGCCATCCATCTCTAGCCGCGTGGAACGCGCGTCCCGCGCCACCGCGGACACGCCCCTACACGGCGAAGCCGCCCAGCAGCGCGGCAAGCACGGCCAGCGCGACGCCCAGCGCCGCCAGCACGGCCAGCACCAGCAGCGCGCGCATGCGATACCCGCCGGCCTGATCGGCCAAACGATAGAGCCGCTCGAAATTGAGGCGCTTGGCCAAGCCGGGGCTTTCCCCGGCCTCGAGCAGGCGTTCCCGCTCCGATTCCAACTCGTGATCCGCTTCGCCGCCGCCGGTATCGCGAGCCGCCAGCCGCTCATAGGCGGCCAGCCACGTTGCCTTGTGTGCAGTCGTCACGGAGTGAGACCTCCGACTCGAGACTCCCACCAGGGTGCGCCGCAGATACGCAGGCAACCGCGGCCCCCGGTTACGCCCAGCTCCATTGTAGCCTCTCCGGCCGCGGCGCACTAACCCCGCGGCATGACGGCGGCCGCACGATCCGTGGCGGCCCGCTCAGCCGCGCCGCTCGGGTGCCTGCGTGGCATCGGCCAGCCACAGCCGCCGCCCCGGCGCACCCGCAGCCACGGGCTCCCCGCCGGCACCGGCGGCCAGCTCGCCCAGCAGGCGCTCCAGCTCCAGCTCCAGCGGCCGCGGGGCTCCCAGCAGGTCGCGGCCGCGCTGCAAGTGCGCCAGCGCCCGCCGCTCCAGGCGCCGCCCGACGGCGGGCGGATCGCTCGTGCCTTTGAGCGCCGCGGCAGCCAGCAGGATCAGGCCCTGCAGCAGGTGAAACAGCCCCGTGCCCCGCGCGGCGCGGCGCCACAGACCTTCCCAGGCCTCGTGGGCCTCCCACCAGCAGCCCGCGTTGAACAGGTCGACCGCGTAGCGGAAGTGCAGCCGCGCCTGCGGCGTGACGTCGCCGGGCGCGCGCCAGGACCGCTGCGGCGGCTCCGGCAGCGGCGCGAGCGGCAGCTCCGGCCGGGGCAGGCCCTGGCCTGGACGGAACGGGCGACGCGGCAGAGGCAGGTCGGGGGCATACCGGCCCGGTGGCGGCTCCATGGCGCCACCCAGGCCGTCAGTAACCGCTGGTGAAGAAGCTCACCAGCTCCTTGCGCAGCTCGAACTTCTTCATCTGGTCGAACGCGAACAGGAACGGCAGCGTGTAGTGCCGCAGCTCGCGGTAATACTCGTCCGCGTCCCCGATATCCCGCTTGCGGATCTCCAGCAGGTACGTGCCCTTGCGCGTGAACGGCTTGAGGTAGGGCAGCATCTGGATCGGCTCGTCGCTCGATTCGGGCAGGTGCGAGATCCCCAGGCCGAAGAGCAGGTACATCTCGTCGTGGTCTTCGCTCTGGAAGAAGGCGTGGCGCTGGCCCTTGAGCATGCCGAAGGCCTGCACCACGTCCACGACCCACTTCAGGAAGCCCGTCTTGGCCGCGGCATTGGCTGAGCTCCAGAAGTCCTTGTCGCGGAAGGCGCCTTCCAGCGTGTCATGCAGTCCCAGGTGCTCGGTCATGTCGATATCGACCGCCTTGACCTTGCCCTTGAGCAGTTGCGTGAGCTGGTGGCGCTGGTGCTCCTGGATCAGGCGCTGGATTTCCGCCGGATCCAGGCCTTTGATCTGCGCTTCGGTGAGGTCGCCGAAGCGGCCCAGCCAGTCCTTCAGGAAGCGCGTCTTGAGATCCTCGTAGAGCGTGAAGTTGGGCAGCGCACGCACCTTGTCCTCCAGCGCGCGCAGGGAGGCGCTGCGCACGGCGGGATTGCGGATGTTCTTGGAGAGTTCGTTCAGCGTGACGCTGAGCTTGTGCAGGTCGGGTTCCGCTTCGGGGTAGTAGGCAATCAGGTTCACCACGTGCGCGTTGGTGTTGCCGATCTTGCGCTCCAGCACCTGGCGGTAGTCCAGCTCGCTCAGCACGCGGCGGTCGCGCTTGAGGAAGCTGCGCAGGTCCACGCGCGAGCCGTCCGCGTTCGCGATCTCCGTGAGGGCCTTGAGCTGGGCCAGCACCTTGGCCTCGTCCCCGCCGGCCGTGAAGATCTGCGTCAGCTTGTCGCGCAGGGCGCTCGAGGCGGCCTCCAGCCCGGGCTGGTTGGAGATCTGCGTGAGCGCATCGAGACGCCAGCGGACCTCCTGCACCACGTCGTCGGACTTGAACTGCGCCTCCACTTCCGTAAGGAAGCGCAGCGCGTCGAAGTCCGTATCGGGATGCTCGTAGAGCGTCCGGAAAAATCCGAGATTATCGTCCGTGGCCATCGGCCCGACCCCTCGTCCCGGCACCTCCCCGGCCCCGCGACCCAAGGGGCCAGGGCGCCCGATGGTGCCCTCCGCCCGCCGGGGCCAGTACCGGCGGCTGCGCCGCTCCCGTCGCGCGGGAAATCAGCCTGCGGCGCACTTACTTGGCCATCTATAGCAGCATTCGCGGAAAAGAAGGAATCCGGCAGCGGGAGTGCACCGCAGGCGCGGCCGGCCCGCCGGCCGCGCCTCAATAGCGGCTGTTGAAGAAGTCCCGCAAGGCCTTGGGCACCTCCAACGCCGGCACTTTGTCGAATCCGAACAGGAACGGCAGCGTGTAGTGGCGCAGCTCGGCGTAATAGGCCGGCCGCTCACTCACCGCCCGCGCCCGCACTTCCAGCAGGTAGCCGGCCTTGCGCGTGAACGGCTTGAGGTAGGGCACCATGCGGATCGGCTCCTCCTCCGTCTCCGGCAGGCGCGGCAGTGCCAGACCGCACAGCAGGTAGCACTGCTCGTCCGCCTCGGACTGGAAGAAGGCGAAGCGTTGCCCGTTCACCATGCCCACCGCCTGCACGACCTGCAGCACCCACGCGTTGAAGTCCCGCTTCACGCGCACGTTGGCGGGCCGCCAGAACTCCTCGTCTCTGAACTCGCCTTCCAGCGTGTCGTGAATGCCCAGGTGCTCGTGGATGTCCGTATCGAGGGGCCGCACGCCGGCCTTGACCAGCTGCGTCGTCTGGTGACGTTGGTGCTCCTGGATCAGCCGCTGCACCTCCTCCGGCCCCAGCCGCGCCAGCTCCGCCTCGGACACCCCGGCAAAGCGCGCCAGCCAGTCGCGCAGGAAGCGCTCCTTGAACGCCTCGTAGGTGGCGAAAGCCGGCACGTCGCGGATGTTGTCCTCGATGGTCTTGATCGTGCGTGTGCGCACCTTCGGGTCGCGGATCTTTTCGCTGAGCCCGTCCAGCAGCTTGCTCAGCTGCCGCAGCGCCGCCGCCTGATCGAGGTAGAGGACGTGGAGATTGAGCACGTGCAGGCGCGTGTTATCGATCTTGCGCTCCAGCACCTCGCGGTACTCGCGCTCGTTGTAGAGGCGCCGTTCCGGCAGCAGGAAGTGCTGAAGCTCCACCGGCCGGCCGCCCGGCGTCTCGATCCCCGTCAGGGCCTTGACCTGCGCGTGCACGTCTGCCTCCTCTCCGCCCATGGCGAAGATCTGGGTCAGGCGGTCGCGCAGCACCTCGAATTCGCTTTCCAGGTGACGCTGCTGGGACAGCTCGTGCAGCACCTCGAGCCGCCACTTCACCTCCTCCAGCAGCTCCGGCGAGTGGAACTGGGCGTCCACCTCCGTGAGGAAGCGTTCCCCGTCGAAATCGATGGCTTGCTTCTGCAGGTCCCGGAAGAACGAGGCGGACGCATTCTGCTTGGCGACCATAGCGATTCCTCGTGATTGTTTCGTGCCGGACGACGATCCGGCTGCGGGCGGGCAGCCGTTGGGCGAATCTACGAAATATTTTAGCCTGTTCAGGGCTGCCGGCGACAGGCGGATCGCACCTATTGGCGCGGGCGGGCCGAAATTCAGACCCTTTCCGCGCGCGAAGCCCACTTCACCCGCACTCTCCGCTCCGTTAATTATTGTATTAAATCTATATTATTTCTGACAGAAGGGCAAGTCTGGGGCGGTGCACACACCCCACCTCGAGCGCGGGGAGCGTCTCGGGCAAGCGGCGTGGCGGTATTCCACCGCCCCGGTCAGGCAGTCGCGTTTATTGCAGGCCTTCGACAATCTTGGAGGGGGTAGCCATGGCGTCCCCGAACACTATCCGAGTGTTGTCCCGGTAGAACCGCCGGTTGTCGATGCCCGCGCAGCCCGGATTCATGCTGCGCTTGAGCACCCTCACCGTGCGCGCCTTGTCTACGTGGAGGATGGGCATGCCGTAGATGCGGCTGCCCAGGTCCTCGTCGGCGGCGGGATTCACCACGTCATTGGCGCCGATCTCCCGCACGACGTCCGTGCGCGGAAACTCCGGGTTGCTCTCGTCCATGTCCTTAGAGGAGATCGTAGGGCCCGTTGGCCTCGGCCAGCAGCACGTTCATGTGCCCCGACAACACCTTCCTGATGACCCTGCGGCCGCGGCTCAACCTTGCTGCAGGGCGGGATGCACGATCTTCCCGCCATGCGTCACGACGACGCCTGCCGTGATGGGATCCTCCATGTTGAACTGGAGGCCGGTTTCGCCCAGCAGATGCATGACCAGGTTGCTGAGGTTCTTCGAATACATCTGGCTGGCGTGCACCGGCATCAGGCTGGGCAGATTGGCCGTGCCGATGAGGATGACGCCGTGCTTGACGACCGTCTTGTTGTACACGGACAGCTCGCAGTTGCCGCCGCCTTCGATGGCCAGGTCCACGATGATCGAGCCCGGCTTCATCTGCTGCACCATCTGCGTGGTGATCAGCACGGGCGCCTTGCGGCCGGGGATCTGCGCCGTGGAAATGACGATGTCCGTGCGGGGCAGGCGCTGCGCGATCAGCTCCAGCTCCTTGCGGTGCTGCTCCTCGCCCAGCTCCTTGGCGTAGCCGCCGGCGTCCTGCGCCTCCTCGTGGGAGACGTCCAGGCCCACGAAGCGCGCCCCCAGGCTCTGCACCTGCTCCTTGACCACCGGCCGCGTGTCGAACGCTTCCACGATGGCGCCCAGGCGCTTGGCGGTGGCGATGGCCTGTAGCCCGGCCACGCCCGCGCCCAGGATCAGCACGCGCGCCGGGGCGATCGTGCCCGCGGCCGTCATGAACATGGGGAAAAAGCGCGCGAAGGCATTGGCCGCCAGCAGCACCGCCTTGTAGCCCGCCACGGTCGCCATGGAACTCAGCGCGTCCATGTTCTGCGCGCGGGAGATGCGCGGCACCATCTCCATGGACATCGCCGTGATGTTGCGCCCGGCGAGCTGCTTGAGCAGCGCGCGGCGCGCAAAGGGCTGCAGGAAGGTGATCAGCGCCGCGCCGGGCTTGAGCAGCGCCACCTCGTTGGGCAGGCCCTCCTCGCCCGCGGCCGGCGGCTGGATTTTCAGCACCAGGTCCGCGCCCAGCACCGCGTCGTGGGAGGATTCCACCTTGGCGCCGACGGCCCGATAGTCCTCGTCGCGGCAGCCAGCCGCGACGCCCGCGCCGGACTCGACGAGCACCTCGGCCTTCTTGTCGGTCAGCTTCTTGACGGATTCGGGGATCAGCGCCACGCGCGTTTCCCCGGGGAACACCTCCTTGGGAATTCCAACCCTCATGGCCAGGCTCTCGTCAATGTGCGGTACAAGCAACCGTGCACGGTGTCGTGCGAGGCGCCCGCGCTGCCGTTGCCCACGCAAGAGCCGCCCGGCGCAGCAATGCGGCAGCGTGAGCGTCGCTTGGGAGCCTGCGCAGCGGGCGGCCTTTCGCCCAGTTAAGCATCGCCGTGGCCGCAAAGTAAATGACGCAGGTCAAGGAATCCGCGCGGCGTTCGTGGGCGCGTGCAGGGCGCTGGGGCCACCGGCGCGGCCGTGGGAGCCTGCCGCGGGCGCCACGGAGGCGCTACGCAGGCGACATCAGCGGCTCAGGCGCAGCCCAGCCCGGGGCGCTCGGGCACGGCCCAGGCGCCCCGCGCGGGGGCGGGCGGGTGCGCCACCAGATCCCGTGCCAGCAAGGCCCCGGTGGCCAGGCCGCAGGCGGGAGCGACATCGCCCAGGCCCGCGTCGCGCTGCAGCGCCGCGATCGCCGCCGCCACGTGCAGGGCCGCCAGCCGGCCATAGATGCCCTCCAGCACCGTCGTCACCACCACCGGCACGCCGGCGGCCAGGGCGCGGCGCGCCATGCGCAGGGCCGCCAGGGGCCCGCCCAGCAGCATCGGCTTGAGCACCAGCAGCCCGGCGGCGCGCGCCTCCAACACCCGCTCCACGTCCGCCGGCGTGCGCAGGCTCTCGTCGGCGGCGATGGGCACGGGGGAACGCGCAGCGAGCCAGGCGGCCCCGGCCAGGTCGTCGGGGGCGAGGGGCTGCTCCACGTACTCCAGCTCCAGCGGCGCCCAGCGCTCCAGCAGCCGCAGCGCCTCCTCGCGCGTCCAGGCGCCGTTGGCATCGATGCGCAGGCGCAACCCGGCCCCGACGGCATGGCGCACCGCCCGCAGGCGCGCCTCGTCCGCCTCCGCCCCGCCCACGCCCACCTTGAGCTTGAGTGTGCGGTAGCCCTGCGCGGCGGCCTCCCGCGCGGCGGCGGCGGCGGCCGGCGGCGCCGTGGCGCCCAGCGTGGCGTTGAGGGGGACGGCGGCGGCGGCCGCCGGGTGCAGCCAGCGCGCCAGGGGCAGTCCCGAGCGCTGCGCGGCGAGATCGAGCAGGGCGCTTTCCAGCGCGTGCAGGGCGCAGGGCGTAGCGCCGCTGTCCGGCACGATCCCCAGCGCGGAGGGAAGGTCGCCGCCGCCGCCGCGGTGCTGGCCGGGAATGCCGAAGCTGCCGGGGGCCGGCAGCGGCACGGCGGCGCCGGGCAGGGACGCCGCCCAGGCGCGCAGGCGCGCCTCGCAGGCGGCCAGGCTCTCCCCCCCAGAGGCGGGCAGGGGCGCGGCCTCGCCGACGCCCTCGCCGCCGGCTTCGTCCCGCACGCGCACGACGAAGCCGCGCCGCTCCCGCAGCTCACCGCCGGCCGTGACGAACGGCCGCGCGAAGGGCAGGGCATAGGCCTCCCAGCGCAGCGCAGCGATGCGCAGGGCAGGCGTGCTCACGCCATCAGCTTCTGCAGCCGGTTGAAGTTGATGCGCTTCATGACGGACATGGACGCATTCACGTTGGGCAGGATGATGTCGTTTTCGGCCAGCGGATGGGTGAGCTGGTTGAGCATCAGCAGCTTCTTCACCGCTTCCGGCGGCAGCGTGTTGACCGGCTTGCTGGGCGCTGCGAACGGCAGGCTCAGCACCGTGCGCAGCGAGGGCATGGTGAGGCCCAGGCGGAGCAGTTCGTCCACCTTGGCATTGACCGGCCCCAGCACCATGCGCTGTTCCAGGATGCCCGGATATTCCACGTTGAGTTCGGTCTTGCGGGCGATCACCTGCTGCCGGAAGTCCTCCAGCTCCGCAGTGCTGACCTGCAGCTCGCTGGGCTCCAGGGGGATCTTCTGCGCGACGGCGCTGCGCAGCATCATCTTCTCCGTCGGCGCGAGGTCGCTGAAGATGGAGAACAGGTTCTTGTAGAACATCGTGATGCCCTCGCCGTGCTCCTCCCCGATGAAGTGCATCAGGTAGGGGACGAGGCTGTTGCGCAGCTTGCGCTCCACATCCAGCTTGCGCACGAGCTGGTACACGGCGGCCGCGTTCTTGCCCTGGTTCTGCTCCCGGTCCGCCTTGGCGACCAACTCGAGCTGATCCACGCGGGAAATCTGCTGCTCGCGGCGCTTGGCGATGGCCTGCTCCATCTGCGCCATTTCCGTCTGGCCCTGCTGCTCGAGCGCATCGATCTCCTTCTGGATCGTATCGACCATGTGCATCTGTTCCTGCGCCTTGAACTTGCCCATCGCCATGCGCTTGTTGCGCTTTTCCTCTTCGATGGCCTTCTTCTTCTTGGCCACCTGGAGCTTGCCCAGCTTCTCCTGCTCGTCGGCGAAGTCGCGCAGGTCCTTGGCCGCGCGCACCTTGCCTTCCATGGCGGCCATGGTGTCCCACACCAGCGTGTTGAGGATCTCCAGCAGCAGCACCTGGCCGCGCTGGGTCTCCAGGTGGCCCAGCACCTCCTTCTGCAGGAAGCCGCCCCAGAGCTGCACCTGGCGCGCCCCGAACTCGTGGTGACGCGTGAAGGCGTGGTGCTCGATGAGCCGGTGCGTGTAATTGATGCGCTGCGCCTCGCGCCCCTTCTCCGTGACCGCCTCCACGGGCGGCAGAGCCTCGCGGGCCTTGTAGAACTCGAGGAACTCCTTGCGCAGGCGGATCTTGTCGCGCTCGGTGGCAAAGGAGGTCTGGAAGCGCAGGTGCAGCTCCACCACCTTGGCCAGCAGGGGCTGGAAGATCTGCGAGAGCTGGCGCAGCGCCCGTGCATTGCGGGTCGCGCTCTGCAGCGTCAGGTAGAGCCGGAAGACGAAGTGCTCCAGCCCGCTGTAAAGCAGGCTCTGGAAGTACAGGTCGTGCAGCAGCTCATCGTCGCTGATCTGGAACAGCTCATCGATGGCGTTCTTCTGGCCCGCATCGGGGCGGCGCGCCACGCGGCCGAACTTGAACATCTGCAGGGAGTTGGTCAGCATCTCCGCATCCGCCCGCAGTGCGCCCATCTTGCCCTGCACCGTCGGCAGATCCGCATCGGCCTCCAGCCCCTGCAGGAAGTAGCCGAGCCGGGTCGGGTCCCAGTTGTGCGGATCGGTGTAGAAGCCGATGACCTTGAAGTAGAGCTTCTTGATCAGGCCGTCGGAATAGAAGTCCAGCCCCTTGCCCTTGTCCCGCACGGGCTTGGCCAGGTTGAGGAACTTCAGTGGCATCCAGACCAGGATGACGGCGTCCTGCTCGTCGGTGAGGGGCGGCGGGTCGGTGCGGTCGCCTTCCAGCTTGACCGACCAGCCTTCCGGCGCCGTGCCCGAATTGTTCACTGCATCGATGACCGAGTTGAACGCGCTGCCCAGCGAGCTGTTGAGGGTCTTGGAGACGAGATTGAGCGCGGAGCGGGTGGCCTCCATCTGCTCTTCCAGGCTGACATCGCTGAAGAGCTTGAAGCCGCCTTTCTTGGCCGTGCGGATCTTGTTGTACCACTCGTAGCGCTTGCCCAGCCAGACGTAGGCTTCCTTGTTGAGCTGGGCAACGAGGCGGGATTCCCGTGCCAGCAGCGACGGTTCCTCCACCACGGCTTGCTTGGTTCCGAACATGGTGCCCTCCCACCTGTTCCGCAAAGCTTCCGCCGGCCGCCACCGCCGCGGGCGCTACCCCCCCCCCCCGCGACCCTACAAGAAGCGTACCACTCGTTTGTCAGAAAAACAATCTATTTTGGAAAATTCGTCTCATCCAGCCGGGCCACTGTCCGCATTCGAATCGGCGATCGCGCGTGAGCCTCCTTTCCGTAGAACGCCAAGCAACCAAATAAGTGCCTCAAACGTAACACAAATCGTGGATTCGCGCTGCGCTCTCGTGCCGGCCCGCCCGCTGGGCGGCGCGCTGCTGCCGGCCCGCCCGCTGGGCGGCGCAATGCTGCCGGCCCGCCCGCTGGGCGGCGCAATGCTGCCGGCCCGCCCGCTGGGCG
>JBGOUY010000183.1:0-8932 GCA_041477795.1 bacterium | reverse complement strand
CGCGCTTGTAGTCGAAGACGTACTCATGGCTCAGCGCCGCAAAGACCAGGTAGCCGCCGGTGGTGTGCAGCACGCCTTTGGGCTTTCCCGTGGAGCCGGAGGTATAGAGGATGAACAGCGGGTCCTCCGCGTCCATCGGCTCGGGCGGGCAATCGTCCTTGATGTCCGGCGCGGCCAGCTCCTCGTGCCACCACACGTCGCGCCCGACCTTCCAGCCCACCTTGCTGCCCCTGTGCTTGGCGACGATGCACTTGCGCACGACCGGCGCCTTTTCCATCGCCGCGTCCGCATTGGCCTTGAGCGGGATGGGGCGGCCGCCGCGCACGCCCTCGTCCGCGGTGATCATGAAGTCGCTCTTGGCATCGACCAGGCGGTCCGCGATGGAATCCGCGCTGAACCCGCCGAAGATCACCGAGTGCACGGCCCCGATGCGGGCGCAGGCCAGCATCGCCACCGGCAGCTCCAGGATCATCGGCAGGTAGATCGTGACGCGATCGCCCTTCTTCACGCCCTGCTTCTTGAGCACGTTGGCGAAGCGGCAGACCAGCTTGTGCAGCTCGGCATAGGTCACCTTCTTGCTCTGCTTGGGGTCGTCCCCTTCCCACAGCAGCGCCGTCTGGTCGCGCAGCGGCCCGTTGAGGTGCCGGTCCAGGCAGTTGTAGGAGGCGTTGAGCTTGCCGCCGATGTACCAGCTATGCTGGCCGTTCTTGAAGTCATGCTCCAGCACCTTGTCCCACTTCTTGAACCAGGTGATGCGCTCGGCCTGTTTGCCCCAGAATCCCGCCGGATCGCTGACCGATTCCTTGTACATTTTCTGGTAGGTCGGCTCGTCCAGCGTGCCGGGACGCGGGAAGCTGGCAGGCACCGGAATCACTTGATCGCTCATACGTCCCTCGATGTCGGTGGAGGCTCAGGGAGCAGCCGCAGCGTACACCCGCCATTCCGCGGGCGCGCCGGCGCCGGCGCCATCGGTCCAGGCAGGGCCGGGGCACCGCGCCGCCGGTAGCGCGCGCTTCGAAATCGGGACAGCCTACTCAATGCGGCGGGGATTTTCAAACGGACGCGTCCCGCCCGAGGTGCCCCGGCAGGCGCCCCCCGGCTCCCCAGGCGCCTGGGAGGCCGCGCTCAGTGCGCCCGCTCGCCCAGCAGGGCTTGCAGCTGTTCGGACAGCACGCGCAGCGTGAAGGGCTTCTGCAGCACCGCTGTCACGCCCAGCGCCGCGAAGCGCGCCCGCACCTCGCTTTCCGCGTGACCGCTCACGAGCACCACGGGCACCTCCGGGATCCGCTCCCGCAGGTGGCGCAGCGTCTGCTCGCCGCCCATGCCGGGCATGGTAATGTCCAGCACCAGCAGGCGGATGGCCGGGCCGTGGGCCTGCATCCGCTCCAGTGCCTCGTGCCCATTGGCCGCCGCCAGCACCTCGAAGCCGAGCGAGACGAGCATCCGCTGGATCACCTCGCGCACGTCCTCCTGGTCGTCGACGACGAGCGCCGTGCCCTGGCCATGCCAGCGCGGATCGCCGCTGGCCCGCGCCGCCGGCAAGGCGCCCGCCCCCTGTGCGGGCAACAGCATGCGGAAGAGGGAGCCCTCGCCAGGCGTGCTGATCACGCACAACGCGCCCTTGTGGCCGCGCACGATGCCGAGCACCGCCGCCAGACCGAGGCCGCGCCCGGCAAACTTGGTGCTGAAGAAGGGATCGAAGATGCGCCCGAGCACCTCCTGCGCGATGCCCACGCCGGTGTCCTGCACCTCCAGCAGCACGTACTCGCCCTCCGCGAGCTGCTCGCCCTGCAGGAACGAGCGCAGCAGGTCGCGCTCCGCATGCACGGCGGCGGTGGACAAGCGGATCGTCCCGGGCTGCTCCCCGATGGCCTCCGCGGCGTTCATGACCAGGTTCATGACGACCTGGCGGATCTGGGTGGGATCGCATTCCACCGCGGGCAGATCGGGCGCGAAGTCGTAGACGAGGCGGATGGTGCGCGCCAACGAGACCTGCAGGAGCTGGGTCATCTCCCGGATCAGCGCGTTCAGGTTCAGCGAGGCGATCTCGAAGCTGGCCTTGCCGGAATAGGCCAGCATCTGCCGGCACAGCTCGGCCGCACGCTGCCCGGCGGTCTCGATCTGCGCGATGGCCGCCAGCGCAGGCGACTCCTGCGGCAGGTCCATCAGCGCCAGGCTGGCGTTGCCCAGGATCGCGACCAGCAGGTTGTTGAAGTCGTGCGCGATGCCTCCCGCCAGTACACCCAGGCTTTCCAGCTTCTGCGCCTGCTGGATCGCGTCTTCGGTGCGGAGCCGCTCCGTGATGTCTTCCGCGATGCCGATGATCCCCGTCACCGTGCCCGCCGCATCGCGCAGCGGCCGGCGCACGGTGCGCAAGACCCGCCTCCCGCTGCGCGGCAGGGTGAGCGCCACCTGCGGCACCTCGATCAGCTCGCCGGTGTCCAGCACGCGCTGATCCAGCTCGTGGATCGCGCTCTTCTCCTCGTCCCGGATCGTGCTGCCCAGGTCGATCAGGGCGCCGGGCGGCAGGTGCGCGCCCAGCCCGTAGTCTTCCGCCATCTTGCGGTTGATCATCAGGAAGCGGCGCTGCGTGTCCTTCACGAACACCCACAGCGGCAGCAGATCGAACACGGTCTGCAGCAGCATGCGGCTGGAGCGCAGCTCCTCCTCCACCCGCCTGCGCTCGGTCACGTCCTCGGAGATGCCGACCACGCCGGTGACCTGGCCGCGCTCGTCGTGCAGCGGAATCTTGACGACGTGGCGGATGCAGGCCACGCCATCGCCGCGGTAGACCTGCACGTCGGGCAGGTCGATCGTGCGGTCTTCGCGCAGGACTGCCTGATCGGCCTCGTGCACCCGCTGGAGCTGCGGGGTCCATTGCTCGCAGAGCTCCTGCAACGTGCGGCCCAGCACCTCGTTCAGCGGGCGGCGGTAATACTCGGCCACGGCCTTGTTCGCGACCCGGTAGCGCCCCTCGCGGTCACGCACATAAATGGAATGCGGCAGCGCATCGATCACCTCGCGCAGCAGGCGCTGGCTCGCGCGCAGCTCCTCCTGCGCGCGGATGCGGTCGGTGATGTCCTCGGTCAGGCCCACGATGCCGACGATTGCGCCGGAGTCGTCGTGGAGCGGCAGCTTCTGGAGCTGTTGGATGCGCTGCTGGCTGCCCACGGGCGTCAGCGCGACTTCCGGCAGGAACAGCGGCCTGCCGCTGCGCAGCACCGCGCTGTCGGAATCCAGAAAGGTCGACAGGTCCGCCGCATCCCCCAGGGGCAGATCCCGCACGGTGCGGCCCACGATCCGCTCGGGCGTCATGCGGTAATAGGCGGCGAACGCCGTGTTGACGAACTGGAAGCGCCCCTGCAGGTCCTTCACATAGATGCAGTAGGGCAGCAGGTCGAAGACCATCCGCATCAGGCGCTCGCTGGCGCGCAGCCGCTCCTGCACCTCCACGCGTTGGGTGATGTCCTGCGTCACGCCCAACAGGCCGCTGATCTCCCCCTGCTCGCCGCGCAGCGGCACCTTGATCATGTGCAGGTGGCGGATCGAGCCGTCCGGCAGCACGATCCGCACGCCGTCCAGCTCCTGCGCCTCGCCGGTGCGCAGCAGCCGCTCGTCGGTCTCCCTGATCTGCTGCCGCACCGCGGGCTGGCTGTAGCCGACCTCTTCCAGGCGGTGGCCGATGATCTCCTCCGGTGCGCGGCGGAGCGCCTTGCAAAAGGCGCGGTTGGCGATGCGGTAGCGCAGATCCAGGTCCTTCACGTAGATGGAGTGCGGCATCGTATCGAACACGGCCTGCAGCAGGCGCCGCTGCGCCTCCAGCTCCCGCTCGGCGCGGACGCGCTCGCTGACGTCGACCAGGGCGACCTGGATCGCCGGGCGGTCCTCCCAATTGACCACCCGCACGATCGTATCGACCCAGATCTCGCCGCCGTCCTTGCGCCGGCCGTGGCCGACGTACCGCTCCGGGGCCGGCTCGCCCTGCATGCGCGCGCGAGCCAGCGCCTTCAGGCGGTCGCGGTCGTCATCGGCGATCAGCACCGACAGGTCGGCCAGGGCATAGACGTCCTCGGCCGTCTTGAAGCCGAACTGGTGCACGAAGGCCTGGTTGACGAACAGCGCGCGGCGATCCCGCTGCACCAGGATGCCCTGCATCGTGCCTTCGACGACGTTGCGGTACTTCTCCTCGCTCGCCTGCAACTCCTGCTCGGCGCGCTTGCGCTCACTGATGTCGATCACGGTGGCCAGCACGGACTGGCGGCCCTGCCAGGTGACGAGCCGTACCATGTTCTCCAGCCAGATGCGGCGGCCGTCCGCGCGCAGGCCCTGGAACTCGTAGCGCACCGGCGGGGTGCCCCCGCGGATGCGGGCCTCGTAGTAGCCCTGCAGCCGCGGGCGCTCCTCGGGCGCATAGAGCTGCATCACGTCCCCGTATGCCAGCACCTCCTCCGGCGAGGCGTAGCCGAAGATCTCCGCGAAGGCCTGATTCACGAACTGCAAGTGGTGCCCGATGTGCACGTAGATGCCCTGCAGCGATCCGTCGATGATGTCCCGGAACGCCTCTTCCTGCTCGGCCAGCTCGTGGCGCGCCTGCTCCAGTTCCGTGCGGTCGAGCAGGGTGAGCTGCCAGGTGCGGCCGCGCGCGCCCGGCAGCGGCAGCGCGGCAACCTCCAGCCGCAGCGGCCGCCCGGCGAGGGAGACGGCCGACGCGGTCAGCCGCGCGGGCGCGCCCTCCCGCGCCTCCCGGCAGCCCGCTTCCAGCCGTTGCAGCGCGCTCGCGGTGAACAGGCGGGTCAGCGCCAGCCCCGTGAGCGTCGCGGGACTGGGAGCCTGGAACAGGCTCGTGGCCGCGGCATTGGCCAGCACGATCTCGCCATCGCGGGTCAGCAGCACGCCCTGCAGCGAGCCGGCCAAGAGCCGCTCGACCGTCAGTGCGTCGGTCGCGGAGCGGGGGGCGGGGCGTTCCATGGCGGACCTGCGGCGAAGGGAGCGGAACTGCGCGCCACGGGCCTCTGCGCGCAAAAGCGGGTCATGCCCTCTGTGTACTAAACGCCGGCCGATGCGTCTATGAGAGAGCCGCCGCCCGGCGCTCACTGCCGGGCAAGTGCAAAGTCGTCGCACGCCGCAACGGATCGGCCGGCGCGGGACCTCATCCCCCCAAACCCCCCTGCTCCGCCGGTGCTGCCGGTTCGCCCCGCAAGCGGGGCTCACCAGAGCAGGGGGGGCTTCCTGGTTGCGCAGATCCGCTTGGCACGGGCCTTCAGCCCCTCCCTGCCGTGAGCCCCGCTTGCGGGGCGAACCAATAGCTCAGGGGGAGGGGCGACACGCCGCCAAAGGCGGCGTGCGGGGTGGGGTCCCACGGCGAGACCAAGCGACTTTGCTCTTGCCGCGGCGCTCACTGCCGACCGGCTTGACAGGGGTTAGTTAGTCAGCTAACTAACAAGAGCACGCTGTGCGAACCGTCCCGGCTGAGCAGCCCCCCATGACCGCCACCCCCACGAGGGAACGACTGATCCAGGCCGCCCGCCAGTGCCTGCTGGAGCGGGGCCACCAGGCCTGCTCCGTCAAGGTCATCGCCGAGCAGGCCGGTGTGAACCACGGCCTGGTGCACCACTACTTCGGCTCCAAGGAGCGGCTCTGGCTCGCCGTCATGGCGAGCGAGGCCGAGCGCATCCGCGCCTCCCTGGCGGCGGCGCCGGATTCCTTCCTGGCAGGCTTGTTCGTGCCCGAGTGCATGCACCGCCCCGACCGCCTGCGGCTGGCCGTGGAGTTCCTCGGCCTGGCCAAGGCCATGCCGGAGGTGCGGGCGGCGCTGTGCGAGCACTTCCGCCTCAACCGGCTGATGGTGCAGCGCCGGCTGGGCCTGCAGGACGAGGCGACGGCGACCCTGACCTTCGCCGCCCTGTTTGGCCTCGTCATCCAATCCGGGCTGGACGCCGAACTGCCGGTGGCAGCCGCCCTCGAGCGGATGCTGGACCTGCTGGCGGGCCGCAACGACAGCGGCCCCTCCCGCGTGGCCCACAGCGGCCGATCGCAGCGCTGAATCCCCGTACCGACCCCGCAAGGAGCTGCACGCGATGGCCACCTGCCGGACCCGGATCGAATCCGCCTTTGCGCGTTCGGCCGTGCCGATCTTCCGGCACCGGATCAAGACGCTGCTGGTGATCTGCGCGGCGCCGGCCGCCACGTCCACGGTCGCGAACTCCGCGCACGCCCTGGTCCCGGCCGCCGCAGGCAGCCCCGGCGCAGGGCCATGCGCCACGCGTCCCCTCACCCTCTCACGTCTGGAGCCTGATCCCATGCACCGACCCCCCCCGTTCCCCCGCTCCGCCGGCGCGCTGCTCTCCCTCGGCGCGGTGCTGCTGGCGAGCCTGTTGCTGCTGACCGCCGCGCCCAGCGGCGCCGCGGCGGACGACGCCAAGGCCCGCGCGATCATGACCCAGGTCAACGACCGCGACGATGGCGACAACCAGACCTCCGAATTGCGCATGGTGCTCATCGACAGCCACAACAACCGGCGCGAGCGCGACATCAAGACCTTCCGCAAGGACAAGGGCAAGGACACCTACACCATCATGTTCTTCGAGTCGCCCGCTGACGTGAAGGGCACCGGCTTCCTCACCTACGACTACGCGGAAGCGGGCAAGGACGATGACCAGTGGCTCTATCTGCCGGCCCTGCGCAAGTCCAAGCGCATCGCCTCGACGGACAAGAGCGGCAGCTTCATGGGCTCGGACTTCAACTATTCCGACATGACCAAGCCGGACCTGGAGGACTACGACTTCACGCTGCTCAAGGAAGAGGAGGTGGAGGGCCAGCAGACCTGGCTGATCCAGGCCGTGCCG
The DNA here is from genome assembly GCA_041477795.1 of bacterium. Taxonomy (GTDB): domain Bacteria; phylum SAR324; class SAR324; order SAR324; family JACQKK01; genus DATFMP01. The sequence continues at coordinate 2,087 of JBGOUY010000183.1, read as the reverse complement.
CGCAGCGACGCGAAGAAGGACGAGATCGGCTACGAGAAGTCCCAGGTGTGGGTGCGCGAGGACAACTACGTGGTCGTGCGGGCCCAGCGCTGGGTCTACAAGAGCTCCCGGATGAAGTTCATGAAGGTGAACAAGCTGGAGCGGATCGACGGGGTCTGGGTGAGCACGGAATTCCAGATGGTGACCCGCGAGGGTCAGGCCACCGTGCACGCGACCGTGTTGCAGTTCAACAACGTGCGCTTCAACCAGAAGCTGCCGGAGAGCCTGTTCACCGTGCGCCAGCTCGAAAAAGGGCTCTGAGCGCCACGCCGGTTCCTCCTCGCGGCGGCGCGGACGGCTCCCGCCGCGCCGCCTCCACCCCGTCCTGTGCCGGCTCCCGCCATGACGCATTCTTCACTGCGCGGCCACTCCCTGCGGCTGCTGGCGAGCGGTGCGCTGACCTTTGCCCTCGCCTGGGCGGGGGCGTCCGCAGCCCGCGCAGAGGGTGCCGCCGCTTCCCCGGCAGCGGCTCCCATGGCCCAGGTCGCGCAGACCGCGCAGAAGCCGGGCCAGCCGCCCGCCCCACTTGGCGCGGCCCCGACCGACCCGCTTTCCGGCTTCGCTGCGCCGCTGCCGGGCGCCGCACCCGACGCTCCCGCGGCGCCGGCCCCTTCCGGCGCTGCGGCCCCGACCGCTCCCAAGGACGCGGAGAGCGGCTTCTCCGCTGCCCTGCCGCTCAAGCCGCCGCCGGGCAGCGAGCCGGGCGAAGAGAAAGCTCCCCCGCTGGCGCGGCTCAATGGCTTCCTGCGCCTCGATGGCTCGTACAATACTGCGCACCAGGCGCCCGCGCCCGGCGCGACCGACTTCCGCGGCCTCTCCAAGCTGCGCTCGGCCGTGCAGCTCGAGCTGGCGCTGCAGATGGGCGCGGACTGGAAGGCGTTCCTGAGCGGCCAGGCCTTCCGCGACTTCGTGTATCAGTTGCGCGGGGAGGAACACTACACGCCCCAGGTGCTGGAGCGCTACCAGCAGGAGGCGGAGGTGCGCGAGGCGTACGTGCTGGGCACCCCCCTGCGCAGCCTGGACATCAAGATCGGCCGGCAGATCGTCGTGTGGGGCAAGTCGGACAATATCCGCATCGTGGACGTGCTCAATCCCCTCGACCTGCGCGAGCCCGGGCTGACGGACCTGGAGGACCTGCGTCTGCCGGTGACGATGGGCAAGCTCAGCTACTACACCGGGCCGTGGAGCCTGACCGGCATCGCCATCCCCGAGATCCGCTTCAACAAGGAGCCCGTGCCGGGCAGCGACTTCTTCCCCTTCCCCACGCTGCCGCCGGAGGAAAAGCCCCGCAATGGCGACGGGAACACGGAATGGGCGGCCTCCCTCAGCGGCATCTTCACCGGCTGGGACCTGGCGTTCTACTGGGCCGACATCTTCAATGTCGATGCCACCGTGGCGGACCAGGACAACAATCCCGGCAACGGCATCCAGCTCGTGCGCCGCCATGCCCGCGTGCACATGAGCGGCGCCGCGGCGAACGTGGCGCTCGGCAACTGGCTGCTGAAGTCCGAGCTGGCCTACTTCACGGGTCTGCGCTTTTTCAACGTGCCGCAGAAGACCTTCGAGCGCCTGGATGGCCTGATCGGCGCGGAGTATTCCGTCTTCACGGACACGACGCTGGGATTCGAGGCGTCGGACCGGCTGCTGCTGCAGCACGAGGCGGCGCTGGAGCAGGCGCCGGACCTGCAGCCGCGGGACGTCAACCAGTACGCGCTCAGCTATCGCGGCACCTACCTGCGCGAGAAGCTGGACGTCGTGGCGGTGCTGAGCGCCTTCGGCCGCAAGGCCGACCAGGGCACGCTGCAGCGCTACCAGCTCACCTACGAGCTGGCCAGGGCCCTGCACCTGACCGGGGGCGTCGTCATCTATACGGCGGGCAAGGGCGGGAACTTCCTGCTGCTGAACGCGCGGGATGACGACCGCGTGTTCTTCAGCCTCAAGTGGAGCTTCTAGTGTCCTGGAACCGAAGTTCGTTTTACAAGTTGTGTTTTGCCATGAGCGGTCAGCGTACGTTGGCTGAAGCGGGCAACGGTTTCAAGAATTTCAGT
>JBGOUY010000184.1:0-8894 GCA_041477795.1 bacterium | reverse complement strand
GGCTCGGCCCTGACCGCACGCAGCGAAACCACGCGGCGCTCGGAAATTCTGTTGCGTGTGCTCGTTCACAACCTGCTCATCCTGAGATGATTCACGGTTAGGTTTTCAACAGAGCAAGCTAGGCAGGGAAGGGAGGCTCTCAGGCCGCGCAGATCCGCCTGGGACGGGCCTTGAGCCCCTCCCTGCCTAGCGGGGAGGGGAAGCACCCAGCCGCAGGCTGGATGCGGGGTGGGGTCTTACGCGGAGCCGGCTGCAGTCGCGGCCCGCCCAGAATGCGATTGCCCTGGCGGCCGCTCGCGGGGGCTGGCTCCCTCGCAACCCGCAGTTCTTGCGCACCCTGCCAGTCGCTTTCGTTATCCGCCCTCTGGCAGCAGGGTCTCGGCGACGTGCACCAGGCGCTCGATCTCCTCCGGGCTGCGCCCGATGATGAAGATGTGGATGGGCGCCGGCGCTGCGGGAAGCAGGTGCGTCTCCCAGATCGGGCGCTGCGTCCCCTGCTCCTCGCACAGGTGCCAGCGCGCCTCCCAGCGCGGGAAGGCAGCCGGCCGCTCCGTGCCCGTGCCGGGCAGGCAGTAGGCCAGCTGGGGCTGGCCGACGAGGATCTCCAGGGAGGTGTCTTGCTGCAAGGGCGGCGGCGGCACGCGCCAGATGTGGTAGACGTCGAAGGTGTCGCTGTGATCGACCTGCAGCTCGTAGCCGGGCGGGAGCTGCAGCCGCAACGGCAGGCGCCCCGCCAGCCTGACGGCGCGTCCCGCGGCCGACGAGGCCAGCACCTGTGCCGCGGGGGGCGGTGTGGGCGGCAGAGGCGCTTCCGGGGCCACCGGCGCGCCTGGCCCCGCGGTGCCCTGACCCACGGTGCCCTGACCCGCTGTGCCCGGCCCCAGCGTGCCCGCGCAGCCGGCCAGCCAGAGCGCCAGCAGCGCGGCGCCCCCGGCGCTCCCCCGGCGCAGGCGACGCGCGCTCATGGCGGTGACTCCAGCAGCGGTGACTCCAGCGGCGGCGACTCCAGCAGCGGCGGTTCCAGTAAGACCGTGCGGTGTGCGTGCAGGATCGCCTCGCCCATCAGGCGCGGCGCCCGGGCGTCGCCCACGGTGTGCACGCGCGGGTGCCGGCGCCGCAGCGCTTCGGCCAGGGCCGCGCGGGGCTGCTCCGGCTGGGCGCAGACGACGAAGGCGAGCGGCCCGAAGCGGCGCTCGCGCTCGGCGAAGCGCTCCCGGCACACCAGCGTGTCGCCCTCCAGCCGCAGCGCCTGCAGGCTGGCGTGCTGGGCCAGGCCCTGTTGCGCCACGCGCGGGAACCAGAGGAACTCGGCGGACTCCACCAGCTCGCGGCCCACGTAGAGATCCTCGCTGATCACGTCCACCGCGTAGCCGCGCGCCAGCAGCCATTCGGCCGCATTGGCCATGCGGAAGCCGCCCTCGCGATCCACCACGGCCACGCGCCCGGCAGACGGTGGCGGCAGGTCGCCCGGCTCGCCCAGCAGCGCCCGCGGCGAGAGCACCCGCCCGGCGAGGATGGAGAAGGGCGGCGCGGGGGCGTCGGCGCCGACGGCCACGTAGATCGCCGCGAACGCCGCGAGGTCCGGCTCCCCGGCGCTGACCGGGCGGCCGGTCTGCACCGTGACGCCCAGGTGCGTCAGCAGCGCCGCGTAATAGTCCACGAGCGCGGCAAATTCGGCCCGCGCCGGGACGGCCTGCGCCAGCGTGGCGGCCAGCCCGCCCAGGCGCGGGCCGGCCTCGCGCAGGGTCACGGCATGGCCCTGCCGCGCGAGCGTGGCCGCGGCCTCCAGTCCGGCCGGCCCCGCCCCCACCACCAGCACGGCCGCCGGCGCCCCCTCTGCCCGCGTGCGCGTGACGGGCGGCAGCAGGCCTTCCCGCCCGGCGCGCGGATTGATCAGGTCGCCCAGCGGCCGGTTCCAATCCCCCTGCACCGTGAAGTAGCGCGTCATGCCGATGTGGGGCCGCAGCGGCTCCGCTGAGCCCCGCGCGCGGGGCGAACCGGCAGCACCTGAGCCCCGCGCGCGGGGCGAACCCGCGACACCGTGCTCCCCGGCCACCTTCTGCGGCAGCTCCGGGTCGGAGATCAGCGCGCGGGTCATCACCACCGCATCGGCCTGGCCCTGCTCCAGCACGGCCAGCGCCACGGCGGGGGACTCGATGCGCCCCTCGGCGAAGACCGGCACGGCCCCGCCGATGCCGGCGCGCACCGCCTGCGCCAGGTGCGCCGCGTGGGCCTGGGGCGTAGGCATGGCCGCTTCGCTGAGGTGGGCGGAATACGGCCCGCCGATCTGCACCGAAAGGTAGTCGAGGCCGCCCGCCTGGACGAGCGCCCGCGCGATGGCCACGGCGTCCTCCGGCGTGAGGCCGCCCCAGGGCGCCAGCTCGTCCCCGCAGAGCTTGAGGCCCAGCACGCGCCCCGGGCCCAGGCTGGCGCGCACGGCCTGCACCACCTCCAGCGGCGCGCGCAGCCGGTGCTCCAGCGGGCCGCCATAGACGTCGCCGCGCTGGTTGCTGAGGGGGGAGAGGAACTGGCGCAGCAGGGCGTGCTGACCCGCGTTCAGCTCCACGCCGTCCAGCCCGGCCTCGGCCACGCGGCGGGCGGCGGCGGCGAACCCGGCCACCACTTCCGCGATCTGGGCCGGCTCCATGGCGCGCGCCATGCGCTTGCTGGCCACCTCCGCCACGGCCGAGGGGGCCCAGGGGGACTGGCGCAGCAGCTTGCCGTCGCTCTGGCCGCCCCAGTGGTTGAGCTGGGCCAGCAGCAGGCAGCCCGGCCCCGCGGAGCGCACCGTTTCCGCCAGGCGCGCCAGCGCGGGCACGATGGCCTCCGTATGGCCGAAGGGCACGTGCTCGTACGGCCAGTCCAGCGCGTGCACCGTGAGCGGCTCGGTCACGAGCAGGCCGCAGCCGCCCGCCGCGCGGGCGCGATAATAGGCGAGGTGGCGCTCCGTGAACGTGTTGCCCACCCCGAAATTCGTGACATGCGCGCCGAACACGATGCGGTTGGGCAGCGTGCGCGGGCCCAGCGCGAGCGGGGCCAGCAGCACTGGGGCCAGCAACGGCGCGGCGGATGCGTTGGGACGGGGGGCGGACATGAGGCGACCGGTGGGCGGAGGGCGGCGGAGCGCGAAGGGGCCGCCCCGGTGCGCCGTCACGCAACCTGCACCGCGATCTCCTCCACCGCGACGGTCGGGCGTGGGACCGGCTGGCCGGTGGAGCGGAGCGCACCGATGTGCGCGTCCAGGGCTTCCCGGGCGTTGCGGCGCAGTTCCTCCAGGGTGCGTCCGGTGGTACCGCAGCCCGGCAGATCGGGGAAATACGCGCCGAAGTACGGCCCCTGCTCGTCCTCGGCTGGCTCGATGATCATGGTAAAGCGCAGATCGTCCATAGCCTGTCTCCAAGGGACTTACTTGAGCCCCGCCTGTTTTAGGATGTTGTGCGCGGTGCTACGGGGAATCTCCCGCGAATGCCACGGGATCGTGATGATACCATCCTGGGTGGGGTGGCGATAGACGCGGTGGCTGCCTTTGCCCAGTTCCGTTATCTCGTACCACCCGTGGGACCTGATCAATCGCTCGATCTCACGCGGCTCCATGGTCCGCCCATCGCCGCGCGCGGCGCGCCGCTTGGTGGGCCGGGTGCCGCTCGCCTAACCTGTTGCCCACGCCGAAATTCGTGACATGCGCGCCGAACACGATGCGGTTGGGCAGCGTGCGCGGGCCCAGCGGGAGCGGGGCCAGCAGCGCCGGGGCCAGCAACGGCGCGGCGGATGCGTTGGGACGGCGGGCGGACATGAGGCGACCGGGGCGCGGAGGGCGGCGGGCGCGAAGGGGTCACTGCGGTGCGAGCGCCGCACGGCTTCCCCGATTCTAGAGCACTTGCAGGGGCTTGCCCATGCCGCGCGGCGGAGGGGGCGCGCCCGGGCACGGGCTCAGTGGGCTGCGGAGGCGGGCAGCCAGCCGGGCGATCCCGCGAGGCCGCCCCGTTCGCGATTGACGATGAAGATGCCGCCCAGCACGCAGGCCAGCCCAAGCAGGAACCAGACGGTGACCGGCTCGGCCAGCAGCCAGGCCGCCAGCACGGTCGCGGCGAGCGGATTGAGCGCGAAGAACACCACGACGCGCGTCGGCGCCATGCGCTCCAGCGCCCACACCCACAGGACGAAGCCGCCCGCCGCGCCGAAGGCGCCGATCACGGCCCACACGTGCGGCGTGATTAGGAAAACAGCCCGAACATGGCGACGCCGAGCAGGGCGATGGGCAGGCGATCGGCCGCCGCAATGCGCGGGCGGGGCACGAACAGCAGCACCGGCAGGATCAGCAGCGTCCCGACGACGTGCCGCAGCAAGGCGATGGTGAGAGGGTCCGTCCGATCGACGGTGGAGCGCACGGCCACGACCGTGGCGCCGAAGCATACGCTTGCCGCTGCCGCCGCAAGACACGGCAGCAGGACTCCGCCCCTGGCCATGAATGCGCGCGCGTCCCCGAACGACACCGGCCTCCGCCGGCTGCGGCACAGACCGGCGCAGGCCCCGACCGAGTCTCCCGCGCCGCTGCAGTCCTGCGAATCCCTGCGGATGTGCCGCGGCGGTGGCGCCGCGGCACGCCGATGGCTCGGCTTACAGCTCTTCCAGACCGTCGGTGGCCACGGTGACCGGCTGCTTGCCCGCGGCCGGCTTGGCCGGCGGCTTGGCCGCCTGCGTGGCCTGGGCCGGGCGCGGCGCCGCTGGGCGCACCCGCTGCGTCGTGGCCGGGCTGGCCCCGACCGCCGCGTCGCGATCGATATACACCCGCTCCTCCATGTGGAGCTTGGTGACATCGGTGACGGCCATGGCGATCTCGGTGGAGCGGATCAGGTTGGAGTTGAACAGGTCCGCCGAGCGGGAAGCCGCCTCGTCCAGCAGGTCGATGCGGTTGAACTTGTCGTAATACAGGTCGGCCAGGCTGATGTGGTGAATCATCGTCGGATCCTCCATCAGCACCGTGTTCATGGTGAGGCCGTTGATGATCTTCTTGCGCGTATTGCCCTTGTGGCGGGCCCGCAGCATGGCCCCCTCCAGTTCGCGCAGCACCAGTTCCTCCGAAACCGGGAGATAATGATCGTGCACCTCGTCGTAGGCCACCAGGTTCTGGTGGATGAGGTGCTCGATGTTGTAGTAGATGCGGTCGATCGCTTCCTTGCCCTCCTTGATGGGCAGGAACATCGTGACCCGGTTCACGCCCTCGCCGATCGTGTACATGCGGACGCCCAGATGGATGTCCAGGTACTTGGAGGTCGTCTCGCGCAGGTACACGTCCCGCTCGAAGGGCGGCATCTCGCAGGCCATGTGATAGCCGCTCATGACCCGGTGCGCGAGGTCGTTGCGGGTATGCAGCACGCGCAGGAACTTCTCCGTCTCACGGCGCAGGATCGCGGTCTCGTTGCCGTCGAAGACCAGGTTCGTCAGGCCGTGGTGGGTGCCCTTGGGGTCCGCGGAGAGGTAGTACCCCCACATCTGCTGGAAGATGATCAGGCCCAGGTTCTCGTAGATCTTGTCCTGGTCGCCTTCGAAGGGCACGGAAATGACGCTGGTCACCGGATTGACGCGGTCGCCATCCAGCAGCAGGCGCACCGAGGTCTCGAGCGTCAGGAAGGCTTTCAGGTTGGTCCGGATGCGGTCCACGATGTGCTGCACTTCCTCGTACCGCGGGATCAGGTCCTGCGGGCACTGGTAGAGCCGGCCGGGGCCGTGTGGACTCGAGTGCCATTCCATCTGTTCCGTCATTGCCGCGCTCTCCTGAGTTTGGTGAGACTGGCGCCCTTGCGGGCCTGTCCAAATGGGCTTCCGCGGACCCGTGCAGATTGGGCCGCGGGATTCAATTCAATCGGTTGTACTGCTAGGATGGTTGTGATCCTTTCAGACCGGGCGCAAGACGTCTGGTTTTATCTAGTGGGAAGTCATGCGGAAGTCAATGTCTAATTGGGCGCGCGGGGCCGCACGGTGCGGTGTCACGGCGTGCGGTGCCACGCGGGACCGTGCCACGCGCAACGGCGCCCCCCTGAGCGGGGCGAGCCGATGAGCGCACTGCCCGCGGAACGCTCGCGGCTGCTGCGCTTCCTGCAGGAGGCGGGGGCGCTGCAATTCGGCGCGTTCACCCTGCGCAGCGGGCGCGTTTCGCCCTACTACTTCAATTCGGCGCGCTTCCAGACCGGCGCCCAGATCGAGCGGCTGGGGGACTGCTACGCCGCCGCCATTGCGCGCGTCGCCCCGCGGGCCTCCATCGTGTTCGGCCCGGCCTACAAGGGCATTCCCCTCTGCGTGGCGGCCGCGATGGCGCTGAGCCGGCGCTCCGGGCGCGAGATCGGCTATCTGTTCAACCGCAAGGAGGCCAAGACGCATGGGGAGGCGGGGCGCTTCGTGGGTCGTGAACCCGGCCCCGGCGAGCGCCTGGTGATCGTGGACGACGTCATCACCGATGGCGGCACCAAGCTGGAGGCCGTGGCGCTGCTGCGCTCCGCCTTCCCGGCCCCCATCGATGCGCTCGTGATCGCCTTCAACCGCATGGAGACGGACGCCCAGGGGGAGGACGCCGTGGCCCGCTTCGAGGCGGCCACGGGCATCCCGGTGGTGGCGCTGCTGACGGTGGCGGACCTGGAGGAGGCGCTAGAGGCCGAGCCGGACGGGATGGAGCCGCGGGCAGGCACGCCGCCCGAATCGTCCGTGCCGCCGGTGCCCCCCGTGCCGGAAATCCTGGCGCAGATCCGCGCCTACCGCCGCCGCTACGGCGTGGGGGCGCCCTGATGGCCGCACCCGACGCCCTGGCCGCGGCCGAACCCGCGCCGGCGCCCACGCCCGAGACGCTCCGCCGCGCCCGGCTCTTCTGGGAGCAGGGCCAGGCCGACCTGAAGGAGGCGCGCCGCCTCATGCGGGCGCGCTCCTGCCTGGACAGCAGCTATCTCAGCGTCCAGGCGGCCCTCAACGCACTGACCTGCGTGTGCCACCTGCATGCGGAATTCCGCGTGCCGAACTTCAGCCCCCTGCGCCTGCTGGCCGTGCTGCAGGACTTCGACCCGGGCTTCGCCGCGCTGGAGGGCGCGGCACAGGCCCTGGAGGCCGCCCAGGCGCTCAATCCCTTCGCGGCCGAGCGCGACGCGGCGGAGGAGCAGCGCCAGTCCCGCTTGTACTACGATCAGAGCGACCTCATACTGGGGGCAGTGCGCGCCTATCTGCGCACGCACCGGCGGCGGTTCTTCGCCCCCTAACGCGAGCCTCGCGGCCCCACGCCGGTGGCGCGAGGCGCCTGGCGACACGGGGGCGGCGCGCCGCTGGCTTGCGCCGACCCGAAGGGATGACACGACATGGCCCCATTCGATTCCAAGGCGGCGGTGCAGGTGCTGCAGCGCGAGCTGGACGAGCGCCTGCAGGTGCTGGAAGGCTACCCCATCGAAGCCGAGCTGGAAGAACAGGGCGACCTGCCGACCCTGCTCAAGATCGCCCTGCGCAACGAGGCGGAGGCCAGCGAGATCGCCGCCGTGTGGATGCCCAGCACGCCCGAAACGGACATCAAGCTGGGCTTCGCGCGCCAGGTGGGCGATGAAGCGCGCCACTACCGCCTCATCGCCGAGTACCTGCAGTCCAGCGGCGTCCCGCTGGACGGCTTCGACCCGCTGGCCGGCGGGTACTCGCCGCTGTTCAAGGCGCTGCAGCGGCTGTCCAGCACCATCGAGCGCCTCAGCGCCGGCCAGTTCACGCGCGAGGCCATCGCCGTGCGGCGCAACGCCATGTTCATCGCCTACCTGGAGCGGCACCGGCACTACGACGTGGCGCAGATCTACCGCTCCGCGATCCAGCCCGACGAGGAGCACCACCATCACCTGGGCGTGAGCGGGCTGCTGCGGCTGCTGCGCAGCGAGGACGACGTGGCGCGGGCGCGCAGGGCCATGGAGCTGACGCTCTCCATCGCCGAGGAGATGAAGCAGGCGGCCCGGAAGCGCACGGGCGTCAAGACCCTGCCCGGCTGCTGATCGGGCGTGATGAATCCCGCCCGCCCTGCGCCGTCTCCGCCGGCCGCCCGGCCGCCCGCCCCACCGCGGGTCGGGCTGTGGTTTGGCCTGCTGCTGCTGTTCGTGCCGGTGTTCTACCCGCTGCTCTACTTCCGGCCCTATTCCTGGGCGGCCCGGCTGGGCTGGGGCGCGTGGCTGGGGCTGATCGTGTTCGTGAAGCTGTCCGGTCTGAGCGAGCCGGTCATCAACCTGACCGAGCTGGGGCAGCGCGTGCGCCAGCAGGAGCAGGGCGCGCCGGCAGGAGCAGGGCCCGCCCGCGACGCCAAGGGCACCTTCGTCCAGCCGGACAGCGCCGCCCCCGTCCCGCCGCCCCTGGAGCCCTACCTGCGCGAGCTGGGCGGCGGCGTGCTGGGCCGTCGCATCGCCGATACGCACATGGAGGGGGACGCCATCCGCATCGCCTTCCAGCCCACGGACTGGTTCCTGGACAGCGAGGCCGCCGTGAGCCTGGAGAGCATCGGCGCGGCGCTCTCGCTCTTCTACGGGCGCGACTTCCGGCGCGTCGAGCTGGACTACGTCTACCAGGGCCGGCCGCTGCGCGTGGCCCTGACGCGGGAGGAGTTCAACGCCTTCTTCGGCATGCAGGAGGCCGACATCCGCACCCTGCTGGCCGACCGCAAGCGGTTGGACACGTCCCTCTTCAACGGCGACAAGCTGCCGCCGGAGCTGCGGCGGGGGTTCTTCGAGCGGTTCGCGAGGTACGAGTAGAGGCGCGGCGGCCTGCGGGCCGCACCCCTATCCCCAACCCCTTTCCCCACCCTGCGGAGAAAGGGGCTTATCGCTTGTGCCGAGCAGTTAGGCGGTGCGGGCGTCCGTGCGGCGGCCCGGTTGGCGAGGCCGTTCCCCCCTCCG
>JBGOUY010000372.1:0-3620 GCA_041477795.1 bacterium | reverse complement strand
CGTGCGCATGCTCGTCGTGAGCGCCATGACCGGCACCGCGGTGGCGCTCCTGGCGAGCCTGCTGGGGGACATGGGGCTGCCGCGCGCGGCGCTGCTGGCGCTGGAGCTGGCCATCGTGGCGCACCTGGCGCTGGTCGCGTTCGAATTCGTCACGCCGCACGTCACGCGCGATACGGCCACGGCGCTGGGGCTGATGCTGCGCGGGCCGCTGCGCGTGCCGTTCTGGTCCGCGCTGCTGCTCGGCAATGCGCTGCCGCTGCTGCTGCTGGCGCTCACCAGCAACGGGCTGCTGGTGTTGCCGGCCTGCGTGTTGGTGGTGCTGTTTGCGCTGGTGTCCGAGCATGTCTGGCTGCGGGCGCCGCAGCTCATTCCGCTCAGCTAGAGACGGTCTCGAAGCATGTGTGGCTGCGGGCGCGGCCTCCCGGCGCCCGGCTGCCAGCCTGACCCGGTCGGTGGTACCGGCCGTTTCCATTCACTCCTGCCTGCAGGCCGAGCGCATGCCCAAGTCCTGGATCGAACGCACCGCCGAAGCCCTGCGGCTCATTCCCACGCTGCCCGAGCAGGGCGGCGAGACGCTGCCACGCCTGACGCAGAGGTCGCTGCAGAACTTCCCGCCGCCGGAGCGCTGGCAGGACTGGCAGGAGTACGAGGCCGGCGCCTGGCCGCGCCGCAAGCCGCGCCGCTATCACCTCATCCCGACCACGTGCTTCAATTGCGAGTCGGCCTGCGGGCTGGTCGCCTATGTGGACAAGGAGACCGGGCGCGTGCGGCGCTTCGAGGGCAATCCGTACCACCCCGCCTCGCGCGGGCGGAACTGCGCCAAGGGCCCGGCCACGATCAACCAGATCAACGATCCGGAGCGCATCCTCTATCCCCTCCAGCGCACGGGCGCGCGCGGCGCGGGGCAGTGGCAGCGCGTGAGCTGGGACGCTGCGCTGGACGCAATCGCGGCGGGTATCCGCAGGGCCCTGCAGGAGCGGCGGCACAACGAGATCGTCTACCACGTGGGCCGACCCGGGCACGAAGGCTACATGGATCGCGTGCTGAAGGCCTGGGGCGTCGACGGCCACAACAGCCACACCAACATCTGCTCGTCCGCGGCGCGGCTGGGCTACTCGATCTGGCAGGGCATCGACCGGCCCTCGCCGGACTACAGCCACGCGCGCTTCATCCTGCTGCTCAGCTCGCACCTGGAGACGGGCCACTACTTCAATCCCCACGCCCAGCGCATTGTGGAGGGCATGATGGCCGGGGCGGAGCTGGCCGTGCTGGACCCGCGCCTCTCCAACACGGCCAGCATGGCCACCTACTGGATGCCCACCTACCCCGGCACGGAGGGGGCCGTGCTGCTGGCGATGGCGAAGGTGCTGCTCGCCGAGGGGCTCTACAACCGCGAGTTCCTGGAGCAGTGGGTGAACTGGCAGGAGTGGCTGGCGGCGCACCACGCCGATGCCCCGCGCACCTTCGAGACGTTCATCGCGCGGCTGCGCGCCCACTATGCGGAGTTCACGCCCGCCTTCGCGGCCGCCGAGGCGGGCATCGATGCCGCCATGCTGACCGCCGTGGCGCGGCGCATCGGCGCGGCCGGCACGCGCTTCGCCGCGCACATCTGGCGCGGCGCGGCCACCGGCAACCTGGGCGGCTGGCAGATCGCGCGCTGCCTGCACTTCCTCAGCGTGCTCACCGGCTCCGTGGGCACCCAGGGCGGCACGCTGCCCAATGCCTGGAACAAGTTCAAACCCACCCTGTTCGACAATCCGCCCGCCCAGACGGTCTGGAACGAGCTCAGCTACCCGCCCGAGTACCCGCTCGCGCACTTCGAGATGAGCCAGCTCCTGCCCCACCTGCTCAAGGACGGCCGCGGGCGCATCGACACCTACTTTACGCGCGTGTTCAACCCGGTCTGGACCTACCCGGACGGCTTTTCCTGGATCGAGGTGCTGCGCGACCCGGCGCTGATCGGCCGGCACATCGCGCTCACGCCCACCTGGAACGAGACCGCCTATTACGCGGACTACGTGCTGCCCATGGGCCATGCCTCCGAGCGCCACGACCTGAACAGCTACGAGACGCACGCGGGAATCTGGATCGCCTTCCGCCAGCCCGTGCTGCGGCGCTTCGCCGAGGAGCAGGGGCGGCCCGTGCGCTTCACCTACGAGGTCAACCCGGGCGAGGTGTGGGAGGAGGACGAGTTCTGGATCGAGCTCTCCTGGCGCATCGACCCCGACGGCGCGCTGGGCATCCGCCAGCACTTCATCAGCCCCTACCGCCCGGGCGAGCGCATCACGGTGGAGGAGTACTACCGCTATCTGTTCGAGCACACGCCCGGCCTGCCGGCAGCCGCCGCCAAGGAGGGCCTCACGGCCTACCAGTACATGTGCCGCTACGGGGCGTTCCTGGTGGAGCCGGCCGTCTACGAGAAGCACAAGGCAACGCTGGACGCCAAGACCCTGCAGGCGGCCCAGGTGGACCCCGCCACGGGGCTGATCCGCAAGGGGGGCCAGGCCGTGGGCGTGATGGTCAATGGGCAGGCCTGCGCCGGCTTCCCCACGCCCTCGCGCAAGCAGGAGTTCTATTCGCCGACCCTGGAGGAATGGGGCTGGCCGGAATACGCCGTGCCGGGCTACGTGAAGAGCCACATCCACACCGACGCGCTGGACAAGGGCCGCAACGAATACGTGCTCGTGCCGACCTTCCGGCTGCCCAACCTGATCCACAGCCGCTCGGGCAACGCCAAGTGGCTGGTCGAGATCGCGCACAAGAACCCGATCTGGCTCAGCACGCCCGATGCGCAGCACCTCGGCCTGCGCACGGGCGACCTGGCCAAGCTGGTCACCGATATCGGCTGGTTCATCGACAAGGTGTGGGTGACCGAGGCGATCCGCCCCGGCGTCATCGCCTGCTCGCACCACATCGGGCGCTGGAAGCTGGAGGGCGGCCAGGGGGCCAATAGCTGGGCCGCCAGCACCGTGCGCATCGAAGAAACCGCGCCCGGCCAGTGGCGCATGCGCCAGGTGGCCGGCATCGAGCCCTTCGAGAGCGCCGACCCGGACTCCGCCCGCATCTACTGGCGCGACGGCGGCGTGCACCAGAACATCACCCACGCCGTGCACCCCGACCCCATCAGCGGCATGCACTGCTGGCACCAGCGCGTGCGCGTGGAAAAGCCCGCGCCCGCCGAGCGCTACGGCGACATCTTCGTGGATACGGGCAAGAGCTTCGCGCTGTACAAGGAGTGGCTCGCCATGACCCGCCCGCCGGACCGCCCGGACGGCCTGCGCCGCCCGCTCTGGTTCCTGCGGCCGCTGCGCCCCACCGACGAGGCGTACTATAAGAAAAAATCCCAGTAGAGATTCGCCTGCTGCGGAAGAGAGAGGCGCTGCCTGGGGCGTGTAGGGGCATAGCATGCGATGCCCCTACAGAGGCGCCTGAAGGGGATCCCCGCAGTCTAGAGCGTGCCGGTGTACCCGACCTCTGTCGCGGTGCCGGGCTCGGCTATCCGCCCAGCAGCGCGTGCAGGGCCGCGACGGTTTCGGCGGGAGGCTGGTTGACGCCCACCTGCCGGTGCCGCAGCACGCCCTGGGCATCCAGCACGGTGATGAGGTTGGAGTGGGAGAAGT
>JBGOUY010000337.1:0-4192 GCA_041477795.1 bacterium | reverse complement strand
CCCGGAGAAGGGGAAACCGGGAGTGCAGTGAACTCGGGACCTGAGGACCGCAATCAATGGCACACGCATCCGAGGGAGGGCAATCCAGCGGCGCTGCAATGAACTCCAATCGCTGGTTGCAATTGCTGTTCGGCATCGGCTGCATGGTGATGGTGGCCAACCTGCAGTACGGCTGGACGCTGTTCGTCAACCCGATCGACATGAAGTTCCATTGGGGCCGCGCCGCCATTCAGGTCGCATTCAGCATCTTCGTGCTGACGGAGACCTGGCTGGTGCCGGCCGAGGGCTACCTGGTCGATAAGTTCGGACCACGCATCGTGACGGTGGTGGGGGGCCTGCTGGTGGGGATCGCCTGGAGCCTCAACTCGGTGGCCGATTCGCTGGTTCTGCTCTATGTGTCGGCGGCCATCGGCGGCGTCGGCGCCGGCGCGGTCTACGGCACCTGCGTGGGCAACGCACTCAAGTGGTTCCCCGACCATCGCGGGCTGGCGGCCGGGCTTACGGCGGCGGGCTTCGGGGCCGGATCGGCGCTGACGATCATCCCGATCCAGAACATGATCAAGGACAGCGGCTACGAGCACACCTTCCTCGTCTTTGGGATCATTCAGGGCGTCCTGGTGATGTTGATGGGCTACTTCCTGCGCGCACCCGCGGGCGGCCCGGTGCCGGTCACTTCGCACGTGGCGCAGACCGCGGTCGACTTCACGCCGCAGCAGACCGTGCGCACCCCCTTGTTCTGGATGCTCTACGTGATGTTCGTGCTGGTCGCCACGGGCGGCCTGATGGCCACCGCGCAACTGGCCCTCATCGCCAAGGACTTCAACGTCGCCGACGTCCCGGTGTCCCTGATCGGCCTGACCCTGCCCGCACTGACCTTCGCCCTGTCCCTGGACCGCGTCCTCAACGGGCTGTGCCGTCCGTTCTTCGGCTGGGTTTCGGACCATATCGGCCGGGAGAACACGATGACCATCGCCTTCGCGCTGGAGGGCGCCAGCATCTGGCTGCTGGCGACCTTCGGCACCAATCCCCTCGCCTTCGTCGTGCTGAGCGGGCTGGTGTTCTTCGGCTGGGGCGAGATCTACAGCCTGTTCCCGGCCATCAGCGGGGATGCCTTCGGGCGCAAGTTCGCCACGACGAACTACGGCCTGCTCTACACGGCCAAGGGCACCGCATCGCTGCTGGTGCCGGTGGCCAACATCGTCGCGCACGCCATGGGGTCGTGGATGGCGGTGTTCTTCTTCGCCAGCGCCTTCGACTTCACGGCGGCGATCCTGGCGATTCTGGTGCTCAAGCGGATGGTGCGGCCCACGCTGTCGCCGTCGGCCCGTGCCGCGGCGGCCTGACCGGCCGTTCCCGCGGAAGCCGCACTCCCAGGACTCACAACCATCCCAACACCCACGCTCCGGCTCAGGCGGCCGGAACGTGGGTGTCGGCCGTTGCGCGCCGGCTCGCGCTGCGGGCAGCGTCGGGGCTCGCTTGGCTGCCCCCGCTTGGCGCGGCCCCGCTTCAGGTGCGGTCCTGCCCGGGGGGCAGCAGGGCGGACTGGCTGAGACTGGCCGGGTTGCGCTGCGTCCAACGCCCCGCATCCACCTGGGCCAGGAAGCGCTCCAGGTGCCCGTTGAAGGCGTCCGGATCCTCCAGGTTGACCGTGTGCCCGCACTTGGGCATCACCACCAGCGCGGCGGCAGGGATCGCGCGCTTCATGAACAGCCCCGGATCCAGGCACGGCTCGTCCTCGTCCCCGCTGATGACCAGCGTGGGCACCGTCAGCTTGCGCATCTCGGCCGCGAGCTGCGGGACGGACGGACGGCGCTTCTGCACCCCGCGCAGGGTCATGGCATGTCCGATGGAGGAGGAGGCGCGGAGTTGGTCGTAGAACTCCTGCCAGCCGCGCGGATCCTTGTCGATGAACTGCACGCGGGTGGGCCCGCGCGCATAGAAGTCCGCCGCCTTTTCCATCCCCTCGCGCTCGAAGCGGGCCGCCACCTGCTCCACGTCCCGCTCCCACTTGGCGCGATCCTCCCCGCTGCCGTAGCCGCAGCCGGCGATGACCAGGGAGCGGCAGCGCTGCGGGTGCCGCAGCCCGAAGATCAGCGCGGCGAAGCCCCCCATGGAAAAGCCCACCACGTGCGCGCGCTCCACCTTGAGGTGGTCCAGCACCCCGCGCAGATCGTCCACCGCGATGTCCTGCGAGTATGCCTCCACCCGCTCGGGCACGTCCGAGGGCGGGTAGCCGCGCGCGTTGTAGGTGATGCAGCGGTAGCGACGCGAGAAGCAGCGCACCTGCAACTCCCAGCTGCGGGAGTCGCCGGCGAACTCGTGCACGAACACGATCGGGACGCCCGCTCCGGCCTCTTCGTAGTACAGGTTGACCCCATTGATCTTCGCCTTCGGCATCGCCGGCTCCTCGTGTGACGGGTGGTGCGCCGCCGCGCGCGCGGGACTCCGTGCCGGCGGCGGCCGGCTCTGGGCGGCCGACCTTCAGCGCAGCTCGCGCACGACGCGGCGCACGATGGCCACCGCCTCGTCGATCTGCGCGCGCGTGACGTCCAGGTGCGTCACGGCGCGCATGCGCGTGCCGTCCCGCCCGCCGATGCGCAGGCCGAGCGCCAGCAGCCGCTCGCCGAACTGCCCGGCGGTCAGGCCGGTGCCGGCCACGTCGATGAAGACCATGTTCGTTTCCACGCCGCCTGCATCCAGGGCGATGCCGGGAATATCGGCCAGCCCGGCGGCCAGCGCCTTGGCGTTGGCGTGATCCTCGGCCAGGCGTTCCACGTGGTGCTCCAGGGCGTACAGGCCCGCGGCGGCCAGGATGCCCGACTGGCGCATGGCGCCGCCGAAGAGGTGCTTGCAGCGCCACGCCTCGTCAATGAAGGCGCGGTCGCCCGCCAGCACGGCGCCCACGGGGCAGCCCAGCCCCTTGCTCAGGTCGAGCCACACCGAATCGCAGGGCGCCGCGTAGTCCCGCGCGGGCACGCCGCTGGCCACCACCGCATTGAGCAGCCGCGCGCCATCCATGTGCACCGCCAGCCCGCGCTCGTGGGCCACCGCCGCCACGGCCTGCACGGCGGCCAGCGGCCACACGCTGCCGCCGCCGCCGTTGCTGGTCTGCTCGATGGAGACCAGGCGCTGGCGCGGGCGCTTGACGCCGGGGCTGCGCAGCGCGGCCCGCAGTTGCTCCGCGGAGTACATGCCGCGCGGCCCGTCCAGCAGGTTCAGCATCACCCCCGCGTGCACGGCCGGCCCCCCGCCTTCCGCCTCCACCGGGTGCGCCGTGCGGTGCAGGATCACCTCGTCCCCGGGCCGGCAGTGCACGGCGAAGCCGATGATGTTGCACATCGTGCCGGAGGGCAGGAAGATCGCCGCTCCCTTGCCCAGCAGCTCGCACATCCGCTCGCAGAGCCGGTTCACGCTGGGGTCCTCCCAGCTCTGCTCGTCGCCCACCTCCGCCTCGGCCATCGCCCGGCGCATGGCCGGCGTGGGGCGGGTCTTGGTGTCGCTGTACAGATCGATGCGCACCGGATTCACAAGTCACCTGTCTGAAGATTTATGAGCGGGGGGAGCGAAACGGCGTCATGCCGCCAGCGCCTGTCCGCTCCGGGGGAACGCCATGAGGTTGCCGCGCACGTGGCTGTGGTTCCTGCTGCCGCTGCTGACGACGGCCACCCGCCCCGCGCTCTCCCTCGCCAGCAGGCCTCCTCACCGTGTGCAGACCGCGTGTCACCGCCGCAGGGGATTGTGCGGGAGCGAGTCCGGCCGCAGCCCCGGCTGGCTTGACACTCAAGCGGTTCGTGCCCGTGCAGCGCGACGATCCATTCAACACGAATGAGATGCCGGGGGCCATGCTCCCTGCCATGAGCCCCGCTCGCGGGGCGAACCAGCAGCACAGAGCCCCGCTCGCGGGGCGAACCAACAGCACAGAGCCCCGCCCGCGGGGCGAACCAACAGCACAGAGCCCCGCCCGCGGGGCGAACCAACAGCACAGAGCCCCGCTCGCGGGGCGAACCAACAACGCAGGTGCGGGGGCTCCGCCCCATAGGTGTTAACCTAATCGGGACATGCCGCACCACGCGCAAGGCGCAAACCCCCTGCCAAAGCGGCACCTCAGCCTGTGCCGCCGATCCATCAGGTCGACTCGCGCGGCCCTGCAGAATGGGCGCCGGTGGCGCCGGAACCTCACCCCGGCTCGCTG
>JBGOUY010000412.1:0-2885 GCA_041477795.1 bacterium | reverse complement strand
TTCTACTGAGGCGCGCGGAATGTCAGAGAACGAGATTGCAAAGATCGTCGTCGACGCCGCATTCCAGGTGCACAAGCGCCTCGGCCCTGGATTGCTCGAATCCGTATACGAGGCGGTGCTTTGCCATGAATTGCAGAAGCGGGACCTGCGGGCGGATCGCCAGGTTGCGATCAGCATTGTCTATGATGAAATCCGGATCGATGAAGGGTTTCGCGCAGACATGATTGTTGAGGACAAAGTGATCCTAGAGTTGAAATCTGTCGAGGCGATGGCGCCTGTCCACAAGAAGCAATTGTTGACGTACCTGCGTCTAGCCGACAAAAGGTTGGGACTGCTGATCAATTTTGGCGCGGAGCGCATTGGCGACGGGATTGCCCGTGTCGTCAATGGGCTCAAGGACGACCCTTGATGGGAAGTGTCAAGTTCGGGTTTGGGTGCAGTGCGCTAGCCGGTAAGCAGCAGTAGTCCTCCAGCCCAAGGCATGAGAGTCTTCGCAAGTGTCTTAGCGTTTTTTCTTTGCGGCTTTGCGCCTTTGCGTGAGGCCGCAGTGGCAGTTGTTCTGTACCCAAAAGTCCAACGATGCCAGATACCTCGATCTTGCCCGCTGTGAATGCCACCCTGAACGGCACGGCGGCGGTGCTGCTCGCGGGCGGGTATGCGTGCATCCGCGGCGGACGGCGCACGGCGCACCGGCGCTTCATGCTGGGGGCCTTCGCGACGTCGGCGTTGTTCCTGGTCTCCTACGTGACCTATCACGCGACGCACCTGGCGACGCCGTTTCCGGGCCATGGGGCGGCGCGGGCCGTGTATTACGCGATCCTCGCCACGCACGTTGTGCTGGCGATCTCCGTGGTGCCGCTGGCGCTCACGGTGCTGTACCGGGCGTGGCGGGCGGACTTCGCGCGGCACCGGCGGTTGGCGCGCTGGGCGCTGCCCATTTGGTTCTACGTGTCCGTGACCGGCGTCGTGGTATATTGGATGCTCTACAGGGTGCAGTGGGCGTAGGGGCGGCAGCGGGATGCGGCGCATCCAGCGGGAGGCGGGGCCGTGGCGGCAGGCGTGATGATCGACCAGGTGCGGGCCGTCGTGTTCGACCTCGGCGGGGTGTTCCTCGAGGGCGGACCCAGCGACGTGAAGGCCTTCGGCCCCAAGCACGGGCTCGCGCCGGAACGCTGGGACGCGATCCGGGAGGAACTGTTCCTCACGGGCGACTTGTGGGGCCAGGTGGAGCGCGCGGAGCTCTCGCTGGAGCGCTTCGGGCGCGAGCTGCAGTCGCGCATGGCCGTCCACGGCGTCACGGTGACGCTGGAGGACGCGCTCAATTTCATGGGCACGCCGGACCGGGACGACCGCTCGCGGCTGCGCCAGGAAATCGTCGCGGCGTGCCTCGCCCTGCGGGCGCGCATGCCCACGGCCCTGCTCACGAACAATATCCGCGAGTGGCGCGACGGCTGGCGGCGGCGCCTCCCGATCGAGCGGCTGTTCGACGTCGTCGTGGATTCCAGCGAGGTGGGCTGCCGCAAGCCCGAGCCCCGCATCTACGGCCTGGTGGAGCAGCAGTTGGGCCTGCGCGGCGAGGACTTGCTCTTCGTCGACGACATCGGCATCAACCTGAAGGCCGCCAAGGCGCGCGGCTGGCAGACCGTGAAGTACGACGACACGCAGAAGGTGCTGGCCGTGCTCCAGTCCGTGGCCGACCGCCATCCGCCGCGCCGCGCAACCGACGGCCGCGGCTGAACTGGCCGCTGCCGAACTGGCCGCGGTTGAGCCGCGCTGCGATTGACCCGCGGGGTGGTTGAGTTGCCCGCGGCCGGCCCCCTGTCATTCCAGGCCCCATGCGCTACTGGCTGATGAAGACCGAGCCCACGGAGTTCTCGCTGGCGGACCTGAAGCGGCGCCCCGGCCAGACGGGCGGGTGGGACGGCGTGCGCAACTACCAGGCGCGCAACAACCTGCGCGAGATGCGCCTGGGCGACCGGGTGCTCTTCTACCACAGCTCCGTGAAGGTGCCCGCGGCCGTGGGCACGGCCACCGTGGGACGCGAGGCCTATCCCGACGCCAGCGCATGGGACAAGAAGAGCGACTGCCACGATCCCAAGTCAAAGTCGGACACCCCGCTCTGGGTGATGGTGGACGTGAAGTTCGAAGCCGAATTTCCCCGTCCCGTCACCCTGCCGGAAATGCGCGCCATGCCCGCACTGCAGGACATGTTCCTCGTCGTGAAGGGCATGCGGCTCTCCGTGCAGCCGGTGACGCCGGAGGAATTCGCCGCGATCGAGCAGGCGGCCCAGTCGCCCGCGCCGCCGGCCTGAGCCGATGGCTTCCCCTGCGCTCAACGGGAACGGGCCGCGCACCGGCGGCCTGATCCTCTGCGGCGGGCGCTCCAGCCGCATGGGCGCCGACAAGGCGCGCCTGCGCTTCGGCCCGCGCTCCCTGCTCGACGTGGCGCTCGCCCACATGGCCGAGGTCGCGGACGAGATCGTGGTCTCCCTGGCCGCCGACGGCACGCCCCCGCCGCTGGCCACGGCGGAGCCGCAAGTCACAGCGCAGCCGCAAAGCACCGTGCAGCCGCAGGTCACGGCGGAGCCGCATAGCACCGTGCAGCCGCAAGGATATAAGCCGCCGGTGCCGCTGCGCTGGGCGCGGGACGACGCGCCCTATCGGGGGCCGCTGTTCGGGCTGCTGCACGGCTTCCGCGCCCTCGCGCCCGGCGTGGGGCGGCTGGTCGTGATGCCCGTGGACATGCCGTTCCTCACCGCGCCCTGGCTGCGGCGCCTGCTGGACGGGCTCGCGGACCGGCGCGCCTGCGCCTTCCGCTGGGAGGGCTACACCAACGCGCTCACGGCAGCGTACGCCGCCGATCTGCTGCCGCGCCTGGAGCAGCT
>JBGOUY010000354.1:0-3907 GCA_041477795.1 bacterium | reverse complement strand
CTCCCGCCTCCCCATCGCCTGGGTGGGGGCGGTCGGGCGCTCCGGCACCAGAACGGGCGCCGGAGCGCCCGATTCCATTTCCGCCCGCCGCCCGCCGCGGCCGGATTCCCCCCTCCACCGCTCCGGTGTTCCCGCCCGCGCGCCGCGTGGTACGATAGGCTGTTGCCAGCAGCGCTCGCGGGCCGGTCAGCGGCCCACGGGTTCCGTGGCGCCCGCTCTGGGGCGCCCCCGCCAGCCACGCCAGCGACAGGACCCGCCATGCAGGCGCACCGGCCCAGGCCGCCCCGCTCCGCCCGGCTCCGTTGGGCGCGCCGCTGCGTGGCACCCCTGCTGGCGCTCGCCCTGCTGGCCGGCGGTGCGCTGCTTCCGGCCCCGGCAGCGCGCGCGGCCGATCTCCCCGCTGCGCAGGCGCTCATGCGCCGCGTGGACGAGCTGTGGCGCGGGCATTCCTCCCGCGCGCGCCTGACCATGGTCGTCAAGACGGCGCGCTACGAGCGCTCTATGACCATGGAGGCGTGGTCGGAGGGCCGCGACAAGTCCCTCGTGAAGATCCTCGAGCCCAAGAAGGATCGCGGCATCGCCACCCTGAAGGTGGATCGCAACATCTGGAACTACCTGCCCAAGATCAATCGCGTCACCAAGATTCCCCCCAGCATGATGATGGGCTCGTGGATGGGCAGCCACTTCACCAACGACGACCTGGTGAAGGAGAGCTCCTACGAGGACGACTACGTCTCCAGCGTGACCTTCAGCGGCGAGCGGGAGGGGCACCGCATTTACGAGGTCACCTCCCTGCCGCGGCCGCAGGCCGTGGTGGTGTGGGGCAAGGTGGTGACGGAGATCGACGTGGCGAGCCTGCTGCCCTGGCGGGCGCGCTACTACGACGAGCAGGGGCAGGTCGCGCGCACGATCGCCTTCGAGGCGCCGCGGCGCTTCGACGGGCGCGAGCTGCCCACGCGGCTGGTGCTGACCCCCGCGGACAAGCCGGGCGAGTCCACCACGGTGATCTACGAGGCGATCCAGTTCGACGTGGCGCTGCCGGCGGACCTGTTCAGCCTGCGCGGCCTGCGCGAATCGTGAGCGCGGAGCCCGCCCCGTGAGCCCCCTGCTGCCCCCCGCGCCTGCGGCGCTGCCGCTCGGCCTGCTGGCCGGCGTCCCCACGCCCGCCGGCCCGCAGCACCGCCACGTGAGCCTGGCGGCGCTGCGCATCCTGGTGTTCCTGGCCTGGCGCAACCTGTGGCGCAACCGCCTGCGCAGCCTCCTCACCGCGGGCGGCATGGTGGTGGGCCTGACCCTGATGATCGCGTACCTGGCCCTGATGGAAGGCTTGTTCCGCCAGATGGTGGGCTTCGCCACCAACATCACCATCGGCCACATCCAGATCCATCGCGAGGGCTACAGCGAGGATCAGGACCTCTACGCCCTGCTGCCCTGGGAGCTGCTGCAGCACCTGGAGGAGACCACGCCCTACGCCTATGCCCCGCGCCTGTACGCGGCCGGGCTGGCCAGCGCCGCGGACGCGTCCACCGGCGCCCTGCTGGAGGGTGTCGACCCCGAGCGCGAGGTGCTCGTGACGGACCTGGCGCGGCGCATCCGGCGCGGAGCCTTCGAGCTGACGGGCTCGCGCCCCGTGCACCCGCGCGGGCCCAAGGAGCCGGCCGTGCCGCTCTATCCGGTGGTGATCGGCTCCACGCTGGCCAAGAATCTGCGCCTGGACATCGGGGACGAGCTGGTGCTGATCACGCAGGCCGCCGACGGCAGCATCGGCAACGGCCTGTTCGAGGTGCGCGGCGTGCTGGGGCCGATCGACCCGGCCTTCGACCGCATGGGCGTGCTGCTCTCCAGCGACGCCTTCAACTCGCTCATGTTCATCGCGGACGGCGTGCACGAGATCGCCGTGCGCGTGGACGACGTGGCCGCCCTGGACGATGCGGCGGACGAGATCCAGGCGCAGGTCGAGGCCTGGCCGGACAGCGCGGAGCTGGCCAAGGAACCCGGCGGCGCCGTGCGCGTGCGCACGTGGAAGGAGATCAATCCGGAGCTGCGCGACATGGTGGCCAGCAGTGCCGCGGTGATCTACCTGGTGGCCGGGATCGTCTTCGCCATCGCCGCGCTGGGCATCCTCAACACGCTGCTCATGGCCACCTACGAGCGCCGGCACGAGCTGGCGATCCTGCTGGCGCTGGGCATGGGCCGCGGCGCGATGATGGGCATGGTGCTGCTCGAGGCGCTGTTCCTGGCGCTGTTCGCCGCGGCGGTGGGCACGGGCACGGGCTGCGCGCTGGCGGCCTACCTGCAGGTGTGGGGCTTCGACTACAGCCGCTGGCTGCCCGAGGGGCTCGACCTCTTCGGCGTGGTGATGGACCCGGTCTATTACGGTTACCTGCTGCCCCGCCACGTCGTCATCAGCGTGGCCATGCTGATCGGCACGACGCTGCTGGCCGCGCTGCTGCCCTCCTGGCGCACGGCGCGCCTGAACCCCGCGCGCGCCCTGCACGCCTGACGCGAGCCGCCCCATGAACGCCGCCCGCATCCTCGTCCTGGCCTGGCGCAACCTGTGGCGCAACCGGCGCCGCACCGGCATCGCCGTCAGCATGGTCGCCGTTGGCTTGTCCCTCGCCATCCTGGCCATCGGCATCGGCGATGGCGAGCACGTGCAGATGGTCCGCAACGCGATCCGCATGGGCGAGGGCCACCTCACCATCCAGCCCAAGGGCTATCTGGCCGCGCCCTCCAACGATCTGTACCTGCACCTGGGCGAGGCGATGCTGACGCACCTGCCGCTGCTGACGGCGGAGGCGCGCGTGGCCCCGCGCATCGCGCTGCAAGTGCTCGTGTCCACCGCGTACAACTCGCTGGGCGTGGCGCTGGAGGGGATCGAGCCGCGCGCGGACCCGTTCGCGGACCTGCTGCGGCCCCGCCTGGCGGAGGGAGACTGGCTGGAGCCCGGCGATGCCTACGGCGTGCTGGTGGGCCGGCACATGGCCGACAAGCTGCACGTGCGCGTGGGCTCCAAGCTGGTCGTGATGGCCGGCGGCAGCGGGGGCGAGGTGGAAAGCCGGCTCGGCCACGTGCGCGGCATCTTCGCTTCCGGCCTGGAGCAGCTGGACAGCTACCTCGTGCTCACGACGCTGCCCTTCGCGCGGCCCCTCCTGCCCGGCCTGCGCGGCGAGCGGGACGAACAGGCGGTGACGCGCCTGGCGATCTTCCTGGACGATCCGGACCAGCTCTCCGCGCTCAAGGCCAGGCTGGCCGCTTCGCCCCCGCCCGAGGGCGTCGTGCTCGACTGGCGCGAGATGATGCCGCAGGTGGTCAACTTCGTCATCGTGGACGACCTCTTCAACTACATCTGGCTGGCCTTCATCCTGGTGATGGTGGCCTTCGGCATCGTCAACACGATCCTCATGAGCGCCCTGGAGCGCACGCGCGAGTTCGGCCTGCTGCGGGCGCTGGGCATGAAGGGCGGCGCGGTGCTGTCGCTGATGCTCTGCGAGACCGTGCTGCTGGCGCTGGTGGCCATGGCCGTGGGCTGGGCGATCGGCGGCGGGGCGCACCTGTACTTCGCCATCAACGGGCTGGACCTGAGCGCGCTGTTCCCGGAGGGCATCGAGACCGGCGGCATGTACATGGAGCCCATCGTCTATTCGCACCTGTCCCTGGGCCGCGTGCTCTCGCTCTCGGGCATCGTGTTCGGCACCACGCTGCTCTCCGGCCTGTATCCGGCGTTCAAGGCCGCGGGCATCTCCCCGGTGGCGGCCCTGCGCACCTGAGCGCGGGGCCGTCCCCATCACGGCCCACCCCCGAGCCGGGCGGGCCCAGCGCTGCGAGCGGGAATCGGCATGACACTGGTTCGCATCGAAGGCGTCAGCAAGACCTATCGCCAGGGCGAGGTGGAGGTGCCCGCCCT
>JBGOUY010000115.1:0-12513 GCA_041477795.1 bacterium | reverse complement strand
GGGAGCGGTCCCGGCTGGAGCCGATCCGCGCCGTGAGCAAGCGGGTGGGGGAATACCGGCGGGCGGGCTGAGGTCCGCTCGGCGGACGCGGGACCTCTCCCCGCCCCGCATCCTGCGGGGCTGCCGGTGCGGGGACCTCTCCCCGCAGCGCTGGCGCGCTGCCGCCCCTCCCCCACGGGGGAGGGGCAACCGCAACGGCGGTCTCCCCCTCTCCCGTGGGAGAGGGGGCCGGGGGGAGCGGTCCCGGCTGGAGCCGATCCGCGCGGTGAGCAAGCGGGTGGGGGACTTGCAGGGATTCTGGAGTCTGACCGTGACCGGAAACTGGCGTGTCATTTTCCGCTACGACGAAGCGGTCAACACCGCGAATGACATTGACTGGGTCGACTACCATTAGGCGGCAGGAGGCGGGAATGGCCATGAAGAACCCACCCCATCCAGGGGACCTGATCAGAACCGAGATCATCGAGGCGCATGGCCTGAGCGTCTCAAAGGCAGCGGCGATCCTGAAGGTGCGCCGCGCCACGTTGTCGGACCTGCTCGCCGGCAAGTCCGCGCTCTCGCCGGAAATGGCGCTGCGCATCGAGAAGGCATTCGGCCCCGACATGAACCACCTGCTCCAGATGCAGCTTGCCTACGACGTTGCGAACATCCGCCAGCATGCGCGCTCCATCACGGTCAAGCGCTACGTATCCGCAGAGGGCCGGCCGGCCTGACTCCTTATCTGCACACCGGGCGCCGCTCGCACAATTGGCCCTCCCGATCGACGGCTTGTGCCGAATCGGGTTCGTTTGGAAATTTCGCTCCGAGGCTCCCCGGCCGCCTTGGGCGATGGGGCCACGGCCGCCTCGCGCGGCGCGCCCCGCACTCCGCCACTCCTCCCCGAACAGCGCAGGCCGACGCCATCCAATCGGATACATATGTATACCACTTCGCCACCGGGAAGTCCAGCGCGGCGGCCAGCCTTGCGCGCCGAGGTCGGCGCGGCGCGGGCGACCGAGCCGCCCCTCCGCGGCGCCGTATGACGGCGCCCGCCGCGGCGGACAGCCGCGCCCCGTCGGTGTAGGCTGGGGTGACGCTTCCGTGGCTCACGTGGATAGAGCCTCAGATTCCGAATCCGACGGTCGGGGTTCGAGTCCCTCCGGAGGCGCTGGGAGATCAACGAGTTAGGGATTACGAGTCGGTTCCGGAACGGCCGGGACGAGGGAATGGGGGCGGGCGATGGGGCTAGTGGTTCAGCAACCCCTAACTTTCGGGCCAGGCGGACCGGCAGCGAATCGGTGCACGGCCTCGCCCGGGGCCTCATCCCCCCGCCCCCTTCTCCAAGGGGAGAAGGGGAAGGCGCGCTGCCCCGACCCATGTGCAGGCCCCCTCCCTTGGAGGGGGCGGCCCGCAGGATGCGGGCCGGGGGAGGCCCCCAGCGCGGCCGCCCGCGGCGGCCTTACAACCCAAAGATCAGGGATTGGCGGACCACTAGCTGCGGGATGTCAGGGCGAGGGCAAGAGGCCGGCAGGGTGAGACAAGCAGGGGTTAAAGAGTGCCAAATCAGGCAATTTGACTACGAGATCAAAGATGGCGAGCGAAGCCATGAAGTCACATGCCAATTTCGACGTGTTGGAATTCTACCGAGCTCAGGAGCGGGTGTTACAGGCAAAGCTCGACGCAGTCCGAGCCGTGATTCAGCATCCGGGTGAAAAGGGAAGGATGCTTGAAAGCGTCGTGCGGGACTTCCTGCGCTCATTGTTGCCAGATGAATACGGAATCAGCACCGGGTTCATCGTCAGCGAATTGAATGGGCAGATCACGTCCAGCCCGCAGTTGGACATAATCATTTATGATGCAGTCAGAGGCGGCCCGATCGCCCGGCTGGAGTCCTGCGACGTCTTTCCTCTGGAGTCGGTGATCGCATATTTTGAGGTAAAGACAAGTCTTCGGATTTCGAGCAACGATGAGACTATTGACAAGGCGAGCAGCAATTCAGTTCTTACCTGTCTGGACATGAACAGGCGCATTCGGGAAATGCGCAATCGCGATTATTACCGGCTCGTCCAGGTCCGCAATGAAACTACAGGCGAATTGAATCTCGCAACGGGCCATTCATCGCTAACGATGATCGCGATCCGCGCGTATGCCTTTGCATTTGATTTGGAGAATCGGAATATTGAAGCGAAGGACAAGAATATCTGCGACCTAGCACACAGCCTCATGTACCACTCGCGGCAATTCACAAAGGATTCCCGGGACGCCCACATTCACGGGATATTCGTTCCCGGCCAAGGATACGTTCGAACGCTCGCGCATGCGGACACTCAAACCGAGTATACCACGGAGCAGCCACTTTCAGCTTTCAAGTGGAGCCTGTTGCAGGGCTTGGCTACCGTGAAGCGTATTCCTCTGAATTGGACGCCGAACATCGAACGGTACGCTGGCGTGACAAGCACTTGGCGCACACCGCATTAGGTGGCCACCGCCCAATGGCCGTAAGTCGCCATGCCCATCAGAAAGCCCAGCCGGCGCCAGATCGCCGAAACCAACGCGGGGATGCTGCGCCCCCAGCAGCAGTTCCGGCTGGCGGCGGAGTACGCCGCGCGCGCCTTCGCGAACGTGCCCGGGGTCGAAAAGGTGGCCCTCTTCGGTTCGGTCGCCCAGCCCCTGGTCGAGGCAGTGCCGCGTTTCCGCGAGTTCCGCCGCGCGGGCGTGGCCGTCCTGCACGAGTGCAAGGACGTGGACATCGCCGTCTGGCTGAGCGACCTCACCCAGATCCTCGAGCTGCGGCGCGCGCGGGGCCAGTGCGTGCACG
This sequence comes from bacterium, assembly GCA_041477795.1. Classification (GTDB taxonomy): domain Bacteria; phylum SAR324; class SAR324; order SAR324; family JACQKK01; genus DATFMP01. The sequence continues at coordinate 9,716 of JBGOUY010000115.1, read as the reverse complement.
ACCTGTTGCGGGAACGGAACGTCGGCGTGGCGCACCACCAACTGGACGTGTTCCTGCTGGAGCACGGCAGCGACCGCTACCTGGGCCGCTTGTGCACCTTCGGCACCTGCCCCAAGGGCGGCAAGCTCGAATGCCTCGCGCCGGGCTGCGGCGCCACCCCATTCGTCCGGCAGCACGAAGACTTCGTGCTGGCCCCCGACGCCCTGCAGCCGGATCGCGTCGCCGTGCTCCACGACGGCGCTGTCTTTCCACCAGCGACAGCTACTTGAACCGCACCGGCCATGGTTCGCGGCGGGCGGGTGGAATGAATCGGCCCGCCGGTTCATGCTAAGGAGAGCGGTGCCCCTTGACCGACCGGCCGACAAGTTGCGAGCGTGAACGCGGATGACATCGCACCGCGGGAGCCGCTGCGTCGGCTGCTCGTCGGTCATGACGTCGTGCAGATGGTTCAAGCTGGGGAAATCGCATGCGCTTGGGACTGATCCTGGGCTATTCGGGCGGCTCGCTCGCCTGGGACTTCGCGCTGGTGCAGGAAGCCGAGCGGCTGGGCTACGAGGTGGTGTGGACGGCGGAGAGCTACGGCTCGGACGCCGTGACGCCGCTGGCGTGGGCCGGCGCGCTCACCTCGCGCATCCAGCTCGGCGCGGGCATCCTGCAGATGCCCGCGCGCACGCCGGCCAACACGGCCATGACCGCCATGACGCTGGACGCGCTCTCCGGCGGGCGCTTCATCCTGGGGTTGGGCATGAGCGGCCCGCAGGTGGTGGAGGGCTGGCACGGCGTGGCCTACGGCAGCATCCTGCGCCGCACGCGCGAGTACGTGGCGATCCTGCGCAGGATCTTCGCGCGCGAGGCGCCGCTGGAGTTCGCGGGCGAATACTACACGATCCCCTACCAGGGCCAGGACGCCACCGGCCTGGGCAAGCCGCTCAAGAGCATCCTGCACCCGCGCCCGCACCTGCCCATCTACCTGGCCGCCATCGGTCCCAAGAACACGGCCCTGGCCGCGGAGATCGCCGACGGCTGGATTCCCACGCAGTTTTCCGCCGAGCGCTTCGACGTGTTTCGCCCGCACCTGGAGGAAGGCTGCCGCCGCGCCGGCAAGTCCCTGGCCGAGCTGGACATCTGCCCCTCGGTGTCCGTGGTGCTGGGGGACGACGTGCAGGCCTGCCGCGACACGATCAAGCCGCGCCTGGCGCTCTACCTTGGGGGGATGGGCGCGCGCGGGCGCAACTTCTACCACGACCTGGCCTGCCGCTACGGCTACGAGGAGGCCGCCGACCGCATCCAGGCGCTCTACCTGGACGGCCGCAAGGCCGAGGCCGTCGCCGCCGTGCCCGATGCGCTGGTGGACGAGCTGGCGCTGTGCGGGCCGCGCGAGCGCATCGCCGAGCGCCTGGAGCCCTGGCGCAAGGCCCCCATCACCACGCTCAACCTGCGCGATGCCACGCCGGCCGTGCTGCGCCTGATGGCCGAGCTGGTGCTGTGAGCACCTCGCGCGCGCCGCGCACGCCGCGCCGGACGCGCTCCGCCGCCGTCGGCCCGGCCGCACCTGGACCTGCCGCCGACTGGTTCGTCGACTTCTTCTCCGGCCTGGCGACGGAGTTCTGGCGCCGCGCCATGACGCCCGCACTGACGGCCGCCGATGCGGACTTCCTGGTCGAGGCGCTGGCGCTGCGGCCGGGGGCGCGCGTGCTGGACGTGCCCTGCGGCGAGGGGCGGCTGGCGCGCGCGCTCGCCGCGCGGGGTTATGCGCTGACGGGCGTGGATCTCTCGGCCAAGGGCATCGCCGCGGCCCGCAAGGCCGCGCTCACGGACGTGCGCAAGGCCCCACGCCCTCGCGCTACCGTGCGCGGGACGCTGGCGTGGAAGCGCGGCGACATGCGCACGCTGCGCCGCGTGCTGGGCCCGCGCGCGCGCTTCGCTGCGGCGGTCTGCTTTGGCAACAGCTTCCCGTACTTCGACCGCGCGGGCACGGAGGCGTTCCTGGCCGGCGTGGCGGGCGTGCTGCGCCGCGGCGGGCGCTTCGTAGTCGATACGCGCTGCGCGGCGGAATCGCTGCTGCCCCAGCTCGACGAGCGCATCTGGATGCCCGTGGGCGACCTGCTGATGCTGGCCGAGAACGACTACGACCCCGTGCAGAGCCGGCTGGACACGACCTACACGTTCGTCCAGGGCGCCCGGCGCGAGGTGCGCCGCTCCAGCCAGTGGGTGTTCACTGTGGGCGAGCTGGGCGCGCTGCTGGCCGCGGCCGGGCTGCGTCCGCTGGCGCACTGGAGCGACCTGCAGCGCACGCCCTACGCGCTCGGCGCCCAGCGCCTGATCGTCGTGGCGGAAAAGGTGCCCTGAGCCGGCGCGGCGGAGACAGGGCCGGTGGCGGCGCGGCTACTCCGCGGCGCGCACGAAGGTCTGCACCAGGTCGTCGTAGGTCTCGCGGCGGCGGATCAGGCGCGAGTTGCCCGCGTGCACCAGCACTTCCGCCGGGCGCGGGCGCAGGTTGTAGTTGGAGGCCAGCACCATGCCATAGGCCCCCGTATCCAGCAGCGCCAGCAGATCGCCCACGGCGGGCCGCGTCAGCGCGCGGTGCTCCCAGCCGTCCTTGGCTTGCGTGAAGACGTCGCCGGATTCGCAGATGTTGCCGGCCACGACCGCCTCCATGGACTCGCCCTTGACGCGCGAGGCGTTGACCACCTCGTGGTAGGCGCCGTACAGGGTGGGGCGCAGCAGGTGATTGAAGCCCGAATCGGTGCCCACGAAGGTGTGGGCGGGCGTGGACTGGATGTTGGTCACGCGCACCAGCAGCGAGGCGGCCTGGGCCACCAGGTAGCGCCCCGGCTCCAGCTTCATCTTGAGCGGGCGCCCGTACTCCGCGCAGAAGACGGCGAAGCGCTCGCACATGGCGGCGCCCAGTTCCTTGAGGGGGAGCGGCTTTTCTTCCGGGCGGTAGGGGATGCCGAAGCCGCCGCCGAAGTCCACGAACTCCAGCTTCTCGAAGTGCCGCGCCGTGGCCAGGATGATCTCCATCGCCTGCAGCATCTCCTCCGTGCGCAGGATGCCCGTGCCGATGTGGGACTGGATGCCGACGAGCTGCAGGCGGTGCCGTTGCAGCAGGTCGGCGATGGCGGCCTGCTCGGTGTGGTAGATGCCGAACTTGGAGTCCGGCCCGCCCGTGATGACGTGGGGGTGGTGCCCCGCGCCCACGTCCGGGTTGATGCGCAGGCTGACGCGGCCGCCCGCGTTGAGCTGGCCGTAGCGCTCCAGCTCCACCAGCGAGCCCACGTTGACCGGCACGCCCTGCGCCAGGCAGTAGGCGAAGTCGCCCTCGCTGGTGTTGTTGCCCGTGAAGAGGATCTGGCCCGGCTTGAAGCCCAGCTCCAGGCACAGCCGCACCTCGAAGGGCGAGACGGCGTCGATGCCCAGCCCTTCGTCCCGCAGGATGCGCAGCACGGCGGGGTTGAAGTTGGCCTTGACGGCGTAGTGCAGCTCGGGCTGGGCGGCGGCGAAGGCCTCGCGCAGGGCGCGGCACTGGCGCCGGATGACGTCTTCCTCGTAGACGTACAAGGGCGTCCCGAAGGCATCGGCCAGCGCGTCCGCCGAGCAGTCGCCCAGGAAGAGCTGGTTGTCGCGCACGTCCATGGCGGTTCTTCTTCCTTGGCACGCGGCCGGCGCCGGGGCGAGGCCTCCCGGCCCGCGCGCCGCCGCATCTGGGCACACCTTAAGGGATGCGCCGGGGCGATGCAATGGAGGCGGGCCGCCTGTCTGGGCCAGCGCGCTGGGGTGAACCGTCCGCCGCTGCGGGGGCTCAAGATCGGGGGTAGACTGGCCGATAAGGTCAGTAGACCCGCTTTCCGCACCCCACGCAGAGGCATCCCGAGCCCCATGAACGCACTGCGAACGCTGCGCCGCCACCTGTCCCGCTGGGCCGTGCTCACGCTGGCGGCCCTGCTGCTGGCCGGCGGCTGCGCCTCCAAGGCGCCGCCCAAGGCCCCCCAGGTGGATGAAGCCGCGCTCAAGCGCGACGCCGAGGCGAAGGCGCGCCAGGCCGAAGAGCAGCGGCGCCTGGCCGAGGAGCGCCGCAAGGCCGAGGAGAAGCGCCAGCAGGAGGAGGTGCTGCATGCCTTCGGGCCGGTCGGCCAGCCGCCCGCGTTGCCGGGGGCGGGGCCGGTTGCGGCGGTGGCTGCGCCCCAAGGCGCCCCGGCCACAGGGACGGCTGCGCCTCAGGGCGCGACGGGCGCGGCTGCGGGGACGGCTGCGCCTCAGGGCACCACGGCTGCGGGCCCGGCCGCAGCGCTGGTTGCGCCCGCGGAGATTCCCTTTGACGACGCCGTGCCGGCGCTGCCGCCCGATCCCACGGTGCGCGTGGCCGTGCTCAGCCACGACGCCCCGCCCAGCGTGAGCCGGGAGGTTGCCGCGCTGATCGGCACCTGGGAACGCGACCGCATCGAGGAGCACCTGGGCATGGCCGTGAAGATCCTCTACGTGGCCGAGTCCAGCCAGCCGTTGCCGCGCGGCAGCGAAATCCACTATCGCAAGGACTACCTGCGCGCGGCGCAGTCCGTGGCCTCCGTGATGTTCGCGGCGCAGTGGATCGGCCCCATGACGGCCGAGGAGCAGCGCCAGGAGGACGTGGACCTGGTCATCCACATCGGCAAGACCTATCCGTAGCGGTCCCGCACGGCCCGATTTTGGGTGAGCGGAGGAGGGAGGCACTGCCTCCCGTCCCTGTGGCCCAGATGGGGTCGGCGGGTGTAGGGGCACAGCCTGTCGGGGACAGCCTGTAGGGGCACAGCCTGTAGGGGCACAGCCTGTAGGGGCACAGCCTGTAGGGGCACAGCCTGTAGGGGCACAGCATGCTGTGCCCCTACAGGCGTCGTAGCAGGGGACCGCGCGCCCGAGGGGTCTCGCGCGAGCGGGACGTCCCGAAGGCACGCGACCGGTTGACGCTGGAATGCGACGGCGTCAGGCGCGCAGGGCGGGGTTTTTGTAGAAGGGGCGGCGCACCACCACGGCCGCTACGGGCTTCCCGCGGATCTCCACCGCCAGCGGGGTGCCGAGGGGCGAGGCGGCCTGGCGGATGCGGGCCAGCGCCACGGACTTGCCGGTGGTGGGCGAGAGCGTGCCGGAGGTGACCGTGCCGACCTCCTCCGTTCCCTGCAGCACGCGGTAGCCCTCGCGCGGGATGCCGCGCCCGGTTATCTCCAGCCCGACCTGGCGGTACGGATAGCCCACGCCGCGGATGGCCAGCAGCGCCTTCTTGCCGACGAATTCGGTGGGCCCCTCCAGGCGCACGGCCCAGGCCAGCCCGCATTCCAGCGGGTGCCACTCCTCGCGCAGCTCGTGCCCGTAGAGCGGCATGCCCGCTTCCAGACGCAGGGTATCGCGGGCGGCCAGGCCGATGGGCGTGATGCCCAGCTCGCCCGTCAGGCGGCTCCAGAGCGCCGCGGCCTCGCTGCGCGGCAGCGCGACTTCGCAGCCCGGCTCCCCGGTGTAGCCCGTGCGCGCCAGGAACACCGGCGTGCCGAAGGCGCGCGTCTCGCAGAACGTGTAGTAGCCCAGGCTGCCCGGCGCCCGCTCCAGGTGCGGCGTCAGGCGCTCGAAGGCCTGCGGGCCCTGCACGGCCAGCAGGCACCAGTCCGCCGAGAGATCCTCCAGCCGGCAGCCGTAGTCCTCCGCGATGCAGACCAGCCAGTCGAAATCCTTGGCGTGCGTGGCCCCGTTGACGATGATGCGGTAGCGGGTGCGGCCGTAGCGGTAGACGATCAGGTCGTCCACCACGCCCCCGTCCTCCTTGCAGAGCGGGGCGTAGAGGGCATCGCCATCGGCCATGCCGGCGACGTTGCCGGGCAGGGCGTAGCCGAGCATGTCGCTGGCCCGCTCGCCGCTCAGGAGGAACTGGCCCATGTGGGAGATGTCGAACACGCCCACCTGCCGCCGCACCGTGTGGTGCTCCTCCAGGGGCTTGCTATAGTAGAGGGGCATCTCGAACCCGGCGAATTCGCCGAAGGTCGCCCCGGCAACCCGATGCTGATCGTGAAGCGGCAGTCGATTCATTCCCCTCCTGATGGATGCGCCGGCCGGCACGGCCCTGCAAGCGGGTGCCGGCGGCCGCTGGCGACGCGGGCCTTGCCGGCGGCCCCGCATCGTGCTTGGTTACGGCTGGCCGTCTGGCCGTCTGACCAGTGGCGCGCGGACGGTGCAGCCGTGCGGTGGTCTCCGGGCCCGCAACCCGGCGCCGGGATCGCCCCGCCGGCGCCATTGATCTTAGGCAAGCGGACGGCAAGGAGCAAGCCAAGCGTGGAGCCAGGCCAGCCCTATCCGGGATTCGCCCCCTTCAGCCCGGAGGAAAAGCAGCGGCGCCTTGCGCGGCACGAGGCGCTCTCGGACTACTTTGCGCTGCTGGGGCTGCGCCTGCTGGACCTGGAGCCCGGCTACGCGTGCATGGAGCTGCCCTTCCGGCGGGACATGACGCATTCGGGCGGCGTGGTGCAGGGCGGCCTCATCACCACCCTGGCCGATTCCTCCATCGCCCACGCAGCCCTGGCCGCGCTGGACGGCCAGTCGCAGGCCACCTCGACGCTGGAGCTGAAGATCAACTTCATCCGCCCGGCCACGAACGGGCCGTTCACCTCCCGCGCGCGGCTGATCCACCTGGGCCGCCGCACGGCGGTGGGCGAGGCGGAGATCACGGACGAGCGCGGCCGCCTGATCGCCAAGTGCATGGCCAGCCTGCTGCTGCTGCCCCGGGCGGACAAGCGCCCCGCCACCCCGTAAAAGCCCGCCGGACGGCCCTGCGCGGCCGTGCGTTTACAATTGCAGCGCTCACCGGTACACCTGGAGCCAGGCGGTGCACCGACTCAGCGCGGGACGGAACGGATGGATGGTCTGCTGGTCTTGAGCAACGGGCGGGTCTTCCGGGGGCAACTGCGCGGGGCGCAGCGGCCGACCTCCGGCGAGGTCATCTTCAACACGGCGATGACCGGCTACCAGGAGATTCTCACCGATCCCTCCTACGCCGGGCAGATCGTCACGATGACCTATCCCCACATCGGGAACTACGGCGTCAACCCGGAGGACGTGGAGTCCCGTCAGCCCTTCGCGCGGGGCTTCATCGTCAAGGAGCTGAGCCCGGTCACGAGCAACTGGCGCGCCAGCGAGGGCCTGGACGACTACCTGAAGCGCCACGGGATCACGGTGCTGGAGGGCATCGACACGCGCGCGCTGGTGATCGCCCTGCGCGAGCAGGGGGCGGTGCCGGGGGTGATCGCCCCGGCGGAGGCGGCGGACGAGGCGGCCTTGCGCAGCCAGGCGGCCAGCCTGCCCTCCATGGTCGGGCAAAACCTGGCGCGCACGGTGTCCGTGGCCGAGCCCTACGACTGGAGCAGCAGGGCGGACGCGCCGACTCCGGCGCAGGCGCGCTTCCGCGTGATCGCCTACGACTACGGCATCAAGTTCAACATTCTGCGCAGCCTGGCGGCGCGGGGCGCGGCGGTGGAGGTGGTGCCCTACGACTTCCCCGCGGCCAGGGTGCTGGAGCGCCGCCCGCACGGCGTGTTCCTTTCCAACGGCCCGGGCGATCCGGAGCCCGTCACGGAGGCGGTGGCAAACGTGAAGGCGCTGCTGGGGCGCGTGCCCATCTTCGGCATCTGCCTGGGGCACCAGATCCTGGGCATCGCGCTGGGGGCGCAAAGCTACAAGCTCAAGTTCGGGCACCACGGCGCGAACCACCCGGTGGTGCACCTGGAGACGGGCCAGATCGAGATCACGAGCCAGAACCACGGCTTCGCGCTGCGCGAGGAAACCCTGCCGGGCATCGCGCGGGTCACGCACCGCAGCCTCAACGACCACACCATCGAGGGCATCGAGTCGCGCGTGCACCCCGCCTATTCGGTGCAGTACCACCCGGAGGCGAGCCCCGGGCCCCACGACTCCTCCTACCTCTTCGACCGCTTCGTCGCCCTGATGGAGCGCGAGGCCAAGCACTCCGCCTGAGGCGGGCCCTGGCGCTCGCTCATGAGCTGAGCCGCGCCGGATGGCCTAGGACGCGCTGGCCGGGCCGTGCTGCAGGCGGGCGCTCTGGTCGGCCTCCAGCAGGGCGTCGATGATCTCGTCCACCTCGCCCAGCATCACCTGATCCAGCCGATAGATCGTCAGCCCGATGCGATGATCGGTGACGCGGCTCTGCGGGAAGTTGTAGGTGCGGATGCGCTCGCTGCGGTCCCCCGTGCCCACCATGCTGCGGCGCTGCTCGGCCTCCTTGCTGTGCTGCTCCTCGCGCATGCGCTCGTAGAGCCGCGCGCGCAGCACCTTGAGCGCCTTGGACTTGTTCTTGTGCTGCGACTTCTCGTCCTGGCTCTGCACGACGATGCCGCTGGGCAGGTGCGTGATGCGCACGGCGGAGTCCGTCGTGTTCACGCTCTGCCCGCCCGGGCCGGAGGAGCGGAACACGTCGATGCGCAGGTCCTGCGGCTGGATGTCCACCTCGATCTCCTCCGCCTCGGGCAGCACGGCCACCGTGGCGGCGGAGGTGTGGATGCGCCCCTGCGTCTCCGTCTGCGGCACGCGCTGCACGCGGTGCACGCCGCCCTCGAACTTGAGCCGGCGGTAGACGTCCGTGCCGGCGATGCCGACGATGACCTCCTTGAAACCGCCCGTTTCGCTGTAGCTGGCGCTCAGCAGCTCGGTGCGCCAGCCGCGGTGGTCCGCGTAGCGCGTGTACAGGCGGTACAGATCGGCGGCGAACAGGGCCGCTTCCTCGCCGCCCGTGCCGGCGCGGATTTCCAGCACGATGTCCGCGCTGTCCAGGGCGTCCTTGGGCACGAGCAAGCGCTTGAGTTCGTCCTCGAGCTGATGCAGGCGCTCGCGCAGGGCCGGGGTCTCCTGCTGCGCCAGCGCCTTGAGCTCAGGGTCCTCGGCCGGGTCGTCCAGCATCTGGCGCTGGCCGTCCAGCTCGAGCTCGACCTTGCGGTACCGATCGTAGGCGGCGACGATCGGCGTCAGCTCGTTGTGTTCCTTGGAGAGCTTGCGATAGCGGGGCTGGTCGGAGATCACCGTGGGGTCCGTCAACTGCTGGGTGATCTCCCCGTAGCGCCGCTTGACCTCAGCGAGGTTCTCGAACATCTAGCCGAGGGGGGAAGGGCCTGCCGCGCTACTTGGCGACGGCCGGCTTGCGGTTGTAGCGGCGGTTGAATTTCTCGATGCGGCCCGCGCTGTCGATCAGCTTTTCCTTGCCCGTGAAGAACGGGTGGCAGGCCGAACAGATGTCCGTGTGCACGTTGCCGCCCAGGGTGGAGAAGGCCTGGAAGCTGTTGCCGCACGCACAGGAGAACGTCGTTTGCTTGAACTCCGGATGAATTTCGGGCTTCATTTTGCGATCCGTCTGCGGGCGCTGTTGCGCGGCCGGGCTCGCCGCCCGGGGGCACCTACGATTAACTAGTTATTATACACCAAGCCGGTGCGCCAAGGCAACGCGGGAAGCGTGCCCGGCAGGGCAAGTGCAAAGTCGTCGCATGCCGCAACGGATCGGCCGGCGCGGGACCTCATCCCCCCAACCCCCCTGCTCCGCTAGGCAGAGCAGGGGGGCTTCCTGGCTGCGCAGATCCGCTTGGAATGAGCCTTGCAGCCCCTCCCTGCCGTGAGCCCCGCTTGCGGGGCGAACCCATAGCTCAGGGGGAGGGGCGGCACGCTGCCAAAGGCGGCGTGCGGGGTGGGGTCCCACG
>JBGOUY010000338.1:0-4187 GCA_041477795.1 bacterium | reverse complement strand
TACCGCGACGTGTACTTCGCCTTCGGCCACGGCTCGGTGGGGCTCACCGACGGCGCCCTCACCGGCAAGCTGATCGCCGAGCTGGTGGCGGAACGGCCTCCCACCGTCGACGTGACGCCCTACCGTCCGGACCGCTTCTAGTACTGCTTTGTTAGTTAAGACCTATCGCGGCTGCGGGCCAGGGTTACGATGACCTGGCGAAAGAGCTGTTCAAGCACGTGGCGCCGGAGCGCGGCCAGGCTTTTGCGCCCCTCGGGGGGGAAAGCCCCGGACCGGGGCGCTGGGGCTGGGTTCAAGCTGGGCTGGGCCGTAGCTCTGCCGGAGGGTGAGGAAGCAATGGGCGAGCATGACCAGGGCCACATGGCGGTGGAAGCCGTGCCAGAGCCGGCCCTCGTAGTCGTCCAGGCCCAGCTCGCCTTTGGCGTCCTGGTAGAAGCGCTCAATCACCCAGCGCACGTGCACCAGCTCGACCAACTCCTTCCAGGAGAGGTCATCCAGTCCCCAGGCAAAGTAGTACTTGGCGTCGCCGCTGTGGCCAGGCAGCGGACGCTCGCCGATCAGCCAGCCGCAGCTTGCCAGGTGCTTGCCGTGCTTGCCGGTGCGGTGCACGCACACCCGGGCGAATTGCTTGACCAGGGCGCCCTTGCCGCCTTGGCGCCAGGCGATGTCCTCCCAGGCCCCTTCGGGCAGGGCGGCCAGGATCGCCTCGGCGGGCAGGGCCGCTACCCGGTCTTCCAGCCCGGTCTTCTTCCTGGGCCGACCCTTGGGCCGCCGGGCGGGAGCCGGCGGATCGCCCGCGTCGGCCTGCACCGCTGCGGCCAGGCGAAAGCGGAGCTCGCAGCCCACCGCAGCGGCGTAGGCCAGCGCGCGGGCCTCCAGACCATCCAGGAAGGGCGGCTGGTCCCCGTAGCCCGCATCGGTCACCGCCGCACGAGGCTCAATGCCGGCGTTGCGGGCCTGGTCGATCAGCGCCAGCGCGATCTCGCCCTTGGTGGCAAAGGCGATCTCCTCAGGCACCTTGGCCTGGCGGCGGCGCGCGGGGTCCTCCGCCCAGCTTTCGGGCAGGTACACACGAGCGTTCAGCGGCCAGTCGAACACCGCATCCACGTAGTGCACCGTGACCAGCACCTGGCAGTTGTCCACCCGGCCCAGCGTGCCCGAGTACTGGCGCGCCACGCCGACGGAGTGCCGGCCCTTCTTGGCAAAGCCGGTGTCGTCGATCACCAACACGCCGCTCCCCACAGATGCATGCGTGAGCATGTGCCCAATGCGCAGCCGGTCCATCTCGGCCGCATCCCAGGCCGTGCGGGTCAGGAACTCCTGAAGGTTCTGCCCATTGCTGTTGGGCAATGCGCGTCCAATTTCCGAGGCCGTCTTGCGGCCCACATCCGCCAGCAGACCGGTCGTATAGCGTTCCAGCGCCGCCCTGCTTTCCGCACGGCGCAACAGTTGCGAAAACGGCTCCAGGAACGTGTCCAGGTCCGCCAGCGGCTCGGCTCCTGCCTTTGGAATCGCCATCGCTCCTCCCTGAGCAAAGGTGCGATGGCAGGGTACTCAAGGCAATGGCAAAGGTCCAGTAATAACTAACAAAGCAGTACTAGAAAGCCTGTGAAAAACAGCTGCTGCGAGGGAGCAAGCCCCCTCGCGCTCCCCTTATGATGGATGTGCGCGGCTGCTTTGCAGCCGCGCAAATGCTTGATGTGCAAGGGGTGCAGGGGGCGGTGCTCCCTGCCGGGGGTGCGGGGGCAGGGCCCCCGCAAGCCCATTTCGCCCTGGGTTGCGCAGCCGGTTAGCCCTTGAAGGGAAAGTCCTTGAACAGTTCGGGCTTGAAGGCCAGGCCATGGCCGGGCCGGTCGGGCACGCGCACCCTGCCGGCCTTGGGTTCCAGCGGGTGTACCCACAGGTCGTCGTGCCAGCCCATGTACTCCAGCCAGCTCCCGTTGGGGATGGACGCCACCACGTGCGCCATCAGCTCCCAGTACAGGTGCGGCGCGATGCGGATGCCGGCGGTATCGGCCACGACGGCGATCTTGCGCAGCTCGGTGAGGCCGCCGCGCATCACGTCCGGCTGCAGGATCGGCACGCAGGGGTCCTCGAAGAACGGCCGCAGGTCCCAGCGCCCGAAGTGGTTCTCGCCCCCCACGATGCGCAGGGAGGTGGCGTGCGCGATGCGGCGGTAGCCGGCGTAGTCATGCGCAATGACCGGCTCCTCCAGCCAGTAGATGCCGTAGGCCTCGAACTTGCGCGCCATGGGGATGGCCACGTCGGCCGTCCAGCCCTGGTTCACGTCGATCATGATCTCGATCCCGTCCCCCAGGGCCTCGCGCATGCGGCGCACGTTCGTGAGGTCCTGCTCCAGGGTGTGCAGGTGCGCGACCTGCATCTTGATCGCCGGGTAGCCCTGCGCCACGTAGCGGCGGGCCTTTTCGATCATGCCGTCGCCGCCCAGGCCGCGGAAGCAGCCGCTGCCGTAGATGGGCAGCTCCTCCGCGTAGGCGCCCCAGAGCTTGTAGAGCGGCAGGCCGGCGTGCTTGGCGTGCGCATCCCACAGGGCGATGTCCAGCACGGAGAGCGCCAGCACGGTGAGGCCCATGCGCCCCTGCGTGTAGGTGCTGCCCCACATGGTCTGCCAGAGCCGCTCCACGTGGGTCACGTCCTGTCCCAGCAGGATCGGCTTGAACACCTCGTGCACGCAGGCGTCGATGGCGCGAATGCCGGCGCCGAGGGGCTGGATGTAGCCCACGCCCACCACGCCCCCGGCCGTCTCGATCTCCGCGACGACGAGCGTGCGCAGGTTCCCGGAGCGCAGGGCGTTGTGGGGCACCTCGCGGAAGGGCACGGCGAGGAGGCGCGTGCGCACGTCCTTGATGATCGTCTCGGCGCTGCGGGCGTGGCTGGCTGCGGCCATGGGAACTCTGGGGGGTGTGGGTTGGCGTCGGCGCGGTGTCATGCGCGCGGGCGCGGTGTCATGCGCGCGGGCGCGGCGTCGGAGTGGGGGCGGCCTTGACGGCGGTCTTCTCGGGCAGCGGCGCCGGCACGGGCACGCCCAGGCGCTCGGCGCAGGCCACCAGCTCGGCCCACACGGACGGCTCCAGCGCGATGCCGGCCTCGCTGCGCGCGGCGCGGTTGCTTGCCTCGTAGTCGCCCGGAATCAGCACCGGCGGCGCGCCGGGCCGGGTGGGCGTGGCGTGCAGGTAGTCCACGTAGGCGCCCACCTGGGCCTCGTACTCGGAGCGCCCGAGGAACGCCTCGGGGTCGATGCAGATCAGGAACGTGCCGTTGTTCAGGTCGCGCGTGGGGGCCAGCGCCGTGCCGGAGCCGGCCAGCACGCCCGACAGCAGGTCCACCATCACCGCCAGCGCGTAGCCCTTGTGCCCCTGCTCGCCGCCCAGGGGCAGCAGCATGGCCTTGCCGTCCATGAAGTCCTGCGGATCGGTGGTGGGCGTGCCGTCCTTGCGCACGATCCAGCCCTCACCGGCGCGCGTGCCGCGCGAGTGCGCCTGGCGCACCTTGTTGACCGCCACGGCGGAGGTGGCGAAGTCCAGCAGGATCGGCGGGCCGTGCGGATTGGGAAACGCCGCGGCGATGGGGTTGGTGGCGATGCGCGGGGCGAGCCCGCCGAAGGGCGTGACCTGCACGCCGCGGTTCTGGCCGTTGACGAAGGCCAGCGCGACCAGCCCCGCCGCGGCGATCAGCTCCGGGTAGGCGCCCACGCGCCCCACGTGGTTGAGGTTGCGCACGCCCACGGCGGAGAGCTTCATCTGGCGGCACTTGGCGATGGCCAGCTCGGCCGCGCGCGTGGCCCCCACGAAGCCCAGGTTGAAGTGCGCATCCAGCACCGCGGTCGTGGGCGTCTCGCGCACCACCTCCACCGGCGCGCCCGCGACGATGATGCCCTCCTCGATCAGCCCCACGTAGCGCGGCGCCTGGCGCACGCCGTGCGTGTCGTGCCCGGTCAGGTTCGCCTCCACCAGCAGGCGCGCGGTGAGGGCGGCCTCGTCCTCCGGCACGCGCACGGCCTGCAGGCAGGCCTGCGTCAGGTCGCGCAGGCGGTCGGCGCTGAACGTGGGCATGGGGAACGTCTCGGCAAGGGTGGCTGAACGGTGTCTCGCAGGGCAAGCGAGGGAGCGAGCCCCCTCGCGCTCCCCTTTCGGAAAGGCATCGCATGCGATGCCCCTACCCTTCAC